>CAMKSZ010000208.1 GCA_946415525.1 uncultured Prevotellaceae bacterium
AAAACGGCGAAAGTTTTCTGCTATTTTTACAAAATCCATTCCAATGCTGGCAAAAAGCATGGTTTTGTGGCAAAAAACCGAGTTGGCACTATCGCCAAACATTTAATCCACCACCTCGCAATCGTCACAAATTGAACTTATAGCCCACAGAAAGCGAAATAAGTTGGTTTCTTTCCTTTGGCATGTAGTCATCCTTATACAATTTTGTCAAACCGAAATGATAGCGTGCATCAATGACCACATTGAGATATTCGTATGAGACACCGATGGGGATGGAAACATCCAAAGTGTTGCGCATCTTTTTATCGTCATTATCCAACTTGAACTCATCGCCATATTCCCAAACATCACCTTTTTTATTAATAGAGGTAGAAGAATACGAGAATTTCGAACTGACGAGGAAGCCCAACTGCAAGCCAGCCTTCACAGCAAGTCCCTCGGCGATATACCCGTTGACGGTGAACGGCACGTTGATGTAGTCGAGGGAATGCCTAATGTCTTCCAACAAATCGCGCGTCTTGGAATCCACGGCTATTTCAAAGTCGGAAAGGCGGCATCCCTGACGAGAATAAAGCACCCCTAAAGAAAAACTGACATTCGGGAATGCTTGGTATTCTGCCTCCACGCCTCCCATAAACCGTGAATTGAACTTCCCCTTTGCCACACCTTCTGACAAGAAATTCGCATCCCTGGAATAATAGAGATTATAACCGGAGATATTCGCCAGACTAAGTCCAATCTTTGGAATCAGCGAGAAAGTACCGGTACTCTCTTGTGCCATCACTGGTTGCATCACGACGGTGCATAAGACGACCGCCATCATCCGACGGACATGGGGAAAAAGTTTTTTTAATCTTGCAACAAAAAGTCTATTCATTATTATAAATTCTTTAATGGATCTCCAACAATTATAACGAAAAGACATTACTTTTATTGCGACATCATCGTTCAATAACACTCCACATCCTAAAAAAACATAAAGAAATGGGCAGAACCAACTTTTTTGTTTACCTTTGCGTTTTGAAAGAAAAGAATGTCAAACATGAAAAGACTCGCAATCCTACTGCCAACCATCCTCTTTGCCGCCGTCATGGTCTCCGCCCAAGACGAAGTGCCCACCATCAATCCACAAGGTGCATTTATGGACGCCGAAGGCAAGGAAGAAACAGGCACCTCCTTCTCCGGCTCAGCCCCCGTCACCGCCCGCTTTGAGGCCAACCCAGAAAACGTCGGGTCCTGGAGCGAGAATTATGAATGGCGGTTCACCTTGGAGCAAGAAGGCTCCACCCCCAACCCAGAACCCTACCTCGTCAGATACGAGCGCGACACCGAATACACCTTCACACAGGCAGGCACACACAAGATTGTCTGCTACGCCATCTTCACACTTGGCAACGACACCATCGCCTACACCAAAGACTACTACCAGGGCGAAGGCGTTCCCATCAGTATATCCATCGCTGAAAGCAAATTGGACATGCCCAATGCCTTCACACCCAACGGAGACAGCAAAAACGAACTCTACCAAGCCAAGAAAGACTACAAGAGCATCGTGGAGTTCAAGGCCGTCATCTACAACCGATGGGGACAGAAACTCTATGAATGGGACGACCCGGCAGAAGGCAAAGGCTGGGACGGCACCTACAATGGCAACAATTGCAAGCAAGGTGTCTATTTCGTGGAAGTAAAGGCCAAGGGAGCCGACGGCAAGAAATACCACATCAAGCGAGACGTCAACCTGATACGCGGCATCAGGGAGAAGGAGTCGAACACCTCGACAGCGCCTTGACGCCTGCGCCGACACAAGAACCATCACCCCGCCAACATTAAGACCAATACCACCTACAAGATGCAGCGCGAAGACGAGAAAATCAATGTCTGGGGAGCCAGGGTGCACAACCTGAAGAACATCGACGTGGAGATTCCCCGCGACAGCCTGACCGTCATCACCGGACTGTCAGGCTCGGGCAAGTCGTCGTTGGCCTTCGACACCATCTACGCCGAAGGACAACGCCGGTACATAGAGACTTTCTCGGCCTACGCACGCAACTTCCTCGGGGGCATGGAGCGCCCCGACGTCGATAAGATCACCGGCCTAAGTCCCGTGATCAGCATCGAACAGAAAACCACCAACAAAAACCCACGCTCCACCGTGGGCACCACCACCGAAATCTACGACTTTCTCCGACTGCTCTATGCCCGCGCCGGCACCGCCTACAGTTACCTTACTGGCGAAGAGATGGTGAAATACACCGAGGAGAAAGTGCTGGAGATGATCCTCACCCGCTACGAAGGACACCCCATTTACATCCTCGCCCCCCTCGTGAGACAGCGCAAGGGACACTACCGCGAACTCTTTGAGAGCATGCGCCACAAAGGCTACCTCTACATACGTGTCGATGGCGAAATACTCGAAATAGAGAGGGGCATGAAGGTGGACCGATACAAGAACCACAACATCGAGGTGGTGATCGACAAGTTGAAAGTGCAGGGCAAGGACGACGACCGGTTGCGCCGAAGCGTGGAGAACGCCATGCGGCAAGGCGACGGCATCGTCATGATTCTCGACAAGAGCGACGGCAGCCTCCGCAACTATTCCAAGCGGTTGATGTGCCCCACCACCGGCATCTCCTACGCCGACCCTGCCCCCAACCGCTTCTCGTTCAACTCACCCGAAGGAGCCTGCCCCCATTGCAAGGGCTTAGGCTATATCAACGAAATCGACCTCAACAAGGTGATTCCCAACAAGCAGTTGTCCATTGCCGACGGTGCCATCGTCCCTTTGGGCAAATACCGCAACCAGATGATTTTCTGGCAAATAGACGCCTTGCTCCAGAAATATGAATGCACGGTGAAGACACCCGTGGAAGACATCCCCCAAGAGGCACTAACCGAAATCCTCTACGGTTCGCTTGTCAGCGTGCGCATCCCAAAGGAATTGGTACACACTTCGAGCGACTATTTCGTCGCCTTCGACGGCATCGTGAAATACCTGCGGCAGGTGATGGAAAACGACGATAGCGCCAGCGGACAGAAATGGGCCGACCAATTCCTCGCCGTCTGCCAATGCCCGGAATGCAAAGGCCAACGGCTGAACAAGGAGTCGCTGTCGTTTCGTATTTGGGACAAGAACATCGCCGAGGCAGCCAACCTCGACATCGCCCAACTCCGCGAATGGCTCGACGAGGCTGAACAGCACTTAGGCAGCAAACAAGGCAAGATTGCCTCCGAGATACTCAAGGAAATCCGCACCCGCATCGACTTCCTCCTGGAGGTAGGACTCGACTACCTCTCACTCAACCGCCAGTCGGCTTCGCTCTCGGGTGGCGAGAGCCAGCGCATCCGCCTTGCCACACAGATTGGCTCTCAACTCGTCAACGTGCTCTACATCCTCGACGAGCCAAGCATCGGCCTACACCAACGCGACAACGAGAAACTCATCGCCAGCCTCAAACAGTTGCGCGACATCGGCAACACCGTCATCGTCGTCGAGCACGACAAGGAAATGATGCTTGCCGCCGACTACATTGTAGATATCGGCCCCAAGGCCGGACGCCGCGGCGGAGAGGTGGTGTTCCAAGGCACGACGAAAGAGATGCTCCACCACCATACCATCACCAGCGACTACCTCAACGGAGAACGATTCATCCCCCTGCCCGCCCAGCGCCGACAAGGCAATGGCAAGAGCATCTGGATACGCGGTGCCACTGGCAACAACCTGAGGCATGTCGATGTGGAGTTCCCACTCGGCCGACTTATCGTGGTGACTGGCGTGAGCGGTTCGGGCAAATCGACATTGGTCAACGAGACGCTGCAACCCATCCTCTCGCAACATTTCTACCGCTCGTTGAAAGTCCCTCTCCCCTACGAATCCATCGAAGGACTCAAAAACGTGGACAAGGTGGTCAATGTGGACCAGTCGCCCATCGGCCGCACGCCCCGTTCCAACCCCGCCACCTATACCGGCGTGTTCAGCGACATCCGTTCGCTCTTCGTCAATCTGCCCGAAGCGAAAATCCGAGGCTACAAGCCAGGGCGGTTTTCCTTCAACGTAAAAGGAGGACGCTGCGAAAACTGCGGCGGCAACGGCTACAAGACCATCGAGATGAATTTCTTGCCCGACGTGATGGTACCCTGTGAGGTATGCCACGGCAAACGCTACAACCGTGAGACATTGGAGGTGAGATACAAGGGGAAGTCGATTGCCGACGTACTCGACATGACCATCAACCAAGCCGTCGAATTCTTCGAGAACGTGCCCAACATACTGCACAAAATCAAAACCATCCAAGACGTAGGGTTAGGCTATATCCGGCTGGGGCAGCCTTCCACCACCCTGTCGGGCGGGGAGAGCCAACGTGTGAAACTTGCCACCGAACTCTCGAAGCGCGATACGGGAAAGACACTCTATATCCTCGACGAACCGACCACCGGCTTGCATTTCGAGGACATCCGCATCCTCATGGACGTATTGAAAAAACTCGTCGACCGCGGCAACACGGTGATTGTCATCGAGCACAACCTCGACGTTATCAAACTCGCCGACTATATCATCGACATGGGACCCGAGGGTGGACGGGGCGGCGGCTATGTCGTAGCCACCGGCACACCCGAGGAAGTAGCCGAAGCAGGGAAAGGCTACACCGCCGCTTTCCTCAAGCGCGAACTGGAGGCGTCTGTCCGTTAACCCCTACGCACATTCCTTCTTATCATATAATAACCCACCACTGCCAAAGCAGCGATGGCGACGTATATCAACAGCAACTGCAAACGGTTGATGTTGATGCCGTCGATGTGCGAACCAGGAAGCGAAGCCACCCACCGTGCCATCTGCGTCTGCCATCCCACCACCCATGCCAACAGCCGTGCCACCCAAGGCAGCACTGACGGAAGCAGTGTGGCGATGAACAGCAGGGCCGTGAGGTAAAGCACCATCGTGGCCAAGGGGATGACCAACAGGTTGGTGAGCAAGAAATAGACGGAAAACCTGCCGAAATAATAAGCGGTGAGCGGAGCCACGCCCAATTGTGCACAGCACGACACCACCACCATGGCCCACAGCCATTTTTGCACCGGATGGGTGAGCAGGTATTCCGATGAGACAAGCCGATAGACAGGTTGATAGAAAAGGAGGATGGACAGCACCGCCATGAAAGACATCTGAAATCCCACGTCGAACAGGAGGAGCGGCTGCACTGCCAACATGACGATGGCAGTGAGCGCCAAGGCGTTGAGCGACATCCGCCTTCGATGGAGCAAACCCGTCAAGGAAAAAATGGTAATCATCGTCGCAGCACGCACAACCGACGGCGACAAGCCGGTGAACAAGGCATACGACCAGATGCCGCCGATGATGAGCAACTCGCGGAAAACGCCAAAACGACGCTGCCCCACCACCAGCGACAGCAACATGTAGATGATGCCAAGATGGAGCCCGGAGAGCGCCAGTACATGAGAAGCACCAGAAATGGAATAAATATCGCGCAGGTCATTGGTGATACGGGAACGGTCGCCTAATGCCATGGCCACCGCCACCGCCATTTCCTCGTCGTCGAGACCAAGACTCAGATAGTGGCGCAACGTGGCCTGACGGAATTTCATAGCGGCCAGAATGGTGCGGTCGAGATGGGAGAGCGAAGCGAGGTTTACCGTTGCCTGTTGCCAATGGTCAGGAAGAATCAACGTGGTGGCTGTGAAACCATGACAGCGCAAGTAGAGCGGATAGTCGAAATGAGAGTCATAGAAATTCTCGGGCGGCTGCATCACCGACTTGGCGACAAGGCCGTCGCCCACTTCGAGTTGCACATTCCCTTGGGTGAAGGTATCTACAAGAAGCGAGGCCTTCACCCGGCGGCCCTCCTGTTCTCCGCCGACTATCCACAAGTCCATTTGCAAAACCTTGCCTCGCGCCTGAGGCTGACTCGCCACCACCGCCTCGTAGTCGAAATCACCATGCGGCAAAGGGCGGGAAAGCGCTTCACAACGGATGGTGACCAGCGTCGCGCCGAGCAACAAGGCAGACAGGCAGATGAGCGCTCCCTGAAACAAGTCGTGGCGGCGCAGCACCACCTGCAGCAATACGGAAACGGCCAATGCCAACAGCCACACACCCCACCCCATCCTGTCAAAGGCAGCATATCCGACGCCGATGCCGATGGCAAGAAAGACAGCCACCCGCAGCAGCGGGAACAGTTGAAGAGGGCCGTTGGTTCTCATTTTCGTCTTTCTCTTTTGGGGGTTTAAAGGTTGCTTTCGGTGGCTAAATTATACAAAATCGGCGAAAAGGGATGCACCTCTTCGCACATTTTTGGACATTTGCTTTCGAAAACCACAAATAATCACTACCTTTGTCTCACATTCATCAAAAAACAAACAAAAACAACCTACTATGTACAGCAATCCAGCAGAATGCCTTTACTGCACCAACAATGAGACA
>CAMKSZ010000209.1 GCA_946415525.1 uncultured Prevotellaceae bacterium
TCCTTAGAAACAATCTCCCTAACTCCTTAAGAATCTCCTACACTCCTTTCAACTTAAGAAAGTGGCCTCATTTTATAATGACTTTTCTGCCCCCCATGATGTAGATGCCTTTGGCATGGGGAGCAGACTGACGGCGGCCGGCCAGGTCATACAGCGGAGCCGAGGTTGGGGACTCGGCCTCGATGTGGTTGATGGCATTGGCAACCGTCGTGTTATCTGTGACGGCCACACACAACCGGCGCTCATAACCAGCATGGTCGGCGTCGGTGACTGAGAGTGTCAGCGTAGCCAAAACCTTGGCGTCACCCGCTTGAATGGTCAACAACCCGTCTGTCAATGTTGCGGTGACACCCGTTCCGGCGGTGGCGACCGAGAACACGGGATGGTTGGTATAGCCGGCAAACAAATTCTTCACATCGATGACCGTCTGCGCAGCAGGAGCCAGCCACACATGGGGCTGGGCCATGAAGTCGAGATAGCGCTCCAACTCTGTATATCCGTCACCCTCCATATCAGTGTTGGTTTCCACATAGTCGCGGGTACGAGTACGCGGGTCGGTGCCACGAATGTCCTCCCACCAGTTAGGCAACCCGTCGTAGTCTGTATCATAACCGATGGGACGCAGTTCCTCGGGATAATCCTCGAAACCGCCGGCATCTAATTCATCGTCGATTTCACCCTTGATGCCCGACTTGGAGCCCACGAATGTATAATTCCGAGAAAGCGTTTCAGACACGATCCGTTGGTCGGTCAGGTCCTGCATGGGTTGGTTGGCCCCCACGTCGCTCATCACGCTCTTATACGCCTCGCTTGCCGTCTCAATGGTGGCATAAGAGGGGAAAAACGGCGCACCCACGAAATATTCCCAATCGACCGACGGTCGCCCGTCGCGTATGCGCATCCGATAGGTGTCGCCCTCCTTATCGACGGTGAGCGACCCGTCGCGGTTGTCGCGTACATTGCCACTGATGTAGGCGCTCTGTGTCCCCTTCAAGTTACCCTCGATATCCAGCGAGAACAAGCATTTTTCTTTGGTGTCGGCACCCATCTTATAATAGTTGCCAACGAAATTGACCTCATGCGCACCGCCATCTGTGGTTCGTTCATGCCAGTTATAGACCACATTATTAAAAATGTCGAGCCGCCCGGCATATTCGCCGTTGGCATCCGTGCCGCCACCCATCGACCAGTTGCGTCCCTCGCAGTGGGCGAGCAGGTTGTGGTGGAACGAGCCGATGTCGCCTCCGATGGTAGCCGCATAGCCGTGGTTGGTGCCGGATGGATAGTTGCGGTGCCCGGCTATGCCTAATGCCTCGCTAATCATCGACCGTTGGAAAGAGATATTCTTTGAGCCACGGCTGGAGAACGTCTCGTCTGTTCCCCACGAGGCAGTCACATGATCCAGGATGGTATGGTCGGAATAGACGGTGCCGATGGCATTTCCGGTTTCATCGCTGGTGCCCAGTCCCCTCCTTGCCCGGAGGAAGCGCACGATATTGTCAGAGCCCACCCCAATGTCGGCGTGCTTGATGCAGATGCCTTTTCCCGGTGCCGTCTGTGCGGCGATGGTCACTTGGTCGTCCACCCAACAGGTTTTGTATGCCATGTCGATGATGCCCGACACACGGAACAAGACGGTGCGCGGTCCGCTACCGTTGGTCAGCGCCCAGCGCAGCGTCCCCTCGCTGCCATCATCATCCAGTTTGGTGACATAGACCACATGGCCACCTCGTCCGCCACGTGCGAACCGTCCGTAACCCTCCGCCCCCGGGAACGCCAGATGACGGGGTTGGAACGACCATACATCGCCCATGGTGATATTGCCATCGGCGTCTTCGCGGTCGATACGCCAGTAGTAGGCATGTATATTGCTCAGGGTACCGGGGGCGTAATCGGTTTCCGTGCCCAAAACGGCCAGTGCGTTGGCGGGCAAGGCATTGGCGATAGCGGTGGAGTCGGTGCCTAAATGGAAATACTGCTTGACGGTCTTTCCATCGCGTGCAGCCGTCCAACTCAGAACAGGCGACGAACCGTCCATGTCGGCATGCACATCGCCATTGGCGGGTATGGGGTCGGTTGCCATGGCCGAGACATCGCGCCAACCTGTATCGGGAGTCGTTTCTGAATAGTCGTGTATGGGAGTCGCCCCGCCCCTCTGCCATCGGCAGGCGCCAGGAATGAGTTTTGAGTTTTCGTTGAGCAGAGACAGGAAATCGTCGGTCTGCATCTGACCAAGTGTCATCAGTTCACAACCCGATGTTGTGCCAGAGTCTTGTGCGGGCCATACGGCATCGGCTCCTGCTTCGGCGGTGAAAAAACAGTTGCGCACGGTGGAGCCGGCTGAGTTGGTCGCCGTCACACCCGCCTTGTTGGTTCGTGCGGCATTGATGCCGATGGTGGCCGTGGTGTAGCAGTTTTCTATGACCACCGTGTTATAGTCGCCGTTTCCCACTCGTCCGACGATGCCGCCCATGTCGTTTTTGCCATCGAGCGTGCCACCCACATAGCAGTTTTGCACCTTTGTCGTTCCGAATGTCTGTGCGGCGATGCCTCCACCATTGGAACCGTAACCACGCACATTGCTGTCCGTGACATAGCAGTTGATGATGCGTGAGTTGATAACGCGGGCTGCAATGCCGGCGAAGTAGGCATTTGCCTGAATAAACTCGTCGATGATGCCCAAATTGCGGACTTCAGCATTCTCCAGCACCCTAAACAGCGCCATATAGTTGGCCGACCCTTGTAGATAGACACCGCTGATGGCATGTCCGCCACCATCGAACACGCCTTGAAACGCTTGATACTCCGTGTCACTGGAGAAGGTGCCAATCATCGGTGTAAGGGGAAAGGCGGTGCCTTTCTGCAGCGTCGCCAATTCCTGTTGGTTCACCTGTTCGTTGATGACGATGTCGTTTGTCAGCAGGAAGTAGCACCCACGGCTGAAATTGGGAATGGTGTTGACATCCTGTGCCAGTTTGGCGAGTTCATCGGCATTGCTGATGAGATAAGGGTTCTCTTTGCTGCCGTCGCCCCCGGCGTATGTCGTTGCCTGCGCCATGACGGTGGTGGCAGAGGCAAAGAAAAGTGCAGTGAGTAGGGATTTGAAGAACATGATTCAGGATTGATGGGAAGTTAAATGGGGAGTTTAAGGTACAACAACTATAATGAAGGGGAGTTGAAGAGATGTGAAAGGAGTTAAGTAGCATCCTATCTACTTAACTCCTCTCTTCCTGTAATGCTTAATTATTGAGCAATGTATTTCTTGCCGTTCATGATGTAAATCTGACCGCTGACAGGAGCGGAGATGCGCTGACCGGCGATGTTATACATCACGTTGTCCTTCACCTGCTGGATGGCGACATGGTTGATGGCAGTGGCACCGCCTACGACACCCTCAAGGGTGAAGTTGTCGAAACTCATGGCCTTGGCACTGTCTTTGTTGAAATCGACATTGGCGATGATACGGTATGTGCCTGCTGTCAGCACAAGGTCGCCAAGAGGAGTCGCGGTACCTACACCATCCTCAAAACCGGGATAGTACTGGATGGCTTGATAGTTGATGGCATTGCCGTCGGCATCTTGCTTCTCGAAAAGGAACGAAACGTCATCCTTGGTGATGCGGCAATAACTGCCGGCACCCCACTGCTCGTTGTTGTAGCCACCTGTCTTGGTCACCCAGGTAGAGTTGTACAACTCTGTATCGCCCTGCATGATGCGGATGCAATAGGCGGGGTTCTGCTCCACCAACAGGTCGAAGTCGATGGCATTGACAGTGAAGGTCTTGCCTTCTGCCACGGTCACGTCGAAACCGAAAGCCCAGTTCTCTGAACCCAGGGTCTCATTCTTGTGGCGTTTCAGCGAACCGTCATAGTCCGCGCAGTTCAGTTTCCACACATAGTCGCAGTCGATGTTCTTGACACCCTGGTGGCAAACCTGCTTGATTTCGTAGCCGCCCTCTTGCGTCTCGTCCTTGACGATGGTGCCCTCAATCTCGGCGGTTTGGAAGAACTTGGCGGTCACGCCATCAAGGCTCTTGTTGAATTTGTCAACCGTCTCGATGTAGTTCCAAGTGTCGTAAATCACCGTACCGTCAGTAGCGGTGAAGGTAGGACGTACGATGCCCACGAAATCACCTGCAGCAACAGGAGTGCCTCCCTCTACAGTGCCCTCAAGGGTGAAGTTGTCGAAACTCATGGCCTTGGCACTGTCTTTGTTGAAATCGACATTGGCGATGATACGGTATGTGCCTGCTGTCAGCACAAGGTCGCCAAGAGGAGTCGCGGTACCTACACCATCCTCAAAACCGGGATAGTACTGGATGGCTTGATAGTTGATGGCATTGCCGTCGGCATCTTGCTTCTCGAAAAGGAACGAAACGTCATCCTTGGTGATGCGGCAATAACTGCCGGCACCCCACTGCTCGTTGTTGTAGCCACCTGTCTTGGTCACCCAGGTAGAGTTGTACAACTCTGTATCGCCCTGCATGATGCGGATGCAATAGGCGGGGTTCTGCTCCACCAACAGGTCGAAGTCGATGGCATTGACAGTGAAGGTCTTGCCTTCTGCCACGGTCACGTCGAAACCGAAAGCCCAGTTCTCTGAACCCAGGGTCTCATTCTTGTGGCGTTTCAGCGAACCGTCATAGTCCGCGCAGTTCAGTTTCCACACATAGTCGCAGTCGATGTTCTTGACACCCTGGTGGCAAACCTGCTTGATTTCGTAGCCGCCCTCTTGCGTCTCGTCCTTGACGATGGTGCCCTCTATCTCGGCGGTTTGGAAGAACTTGGCGGTCAAGCCATCGACACTAATGTTGAATTTGTCAATCGTCTCGATGTAATTCCAAGTGTCGTAAATCACCGTACCGTCTGCAGCGGTGAAGGTGGGGCGTGCGATGCCTACAGAGACATCCTGAGCCATTGCCGAACCTGCCATCAGGACGGCAACAGCGAAAAGAGTAATTTTTTTCATCATTTTGTTTGTTTTAGTCAAATTTTCGCAGCACTATAGTTAAACATTTTTCATAAGTATCTAAGCAACTTTTGTTGCTATGGATTATGCCATGTCAGATGATTCACTTATCTCAGTGCTGCAACTCCAGACAAGCAATATCATCCATGACAGGGCAAAGATAAGCATTAAATCTGAAGAAACCAACCTCTTTCGGTGATTATTTCACATGAGAGAACTATTTTCCCAATTTTACTTGCGAAGAATAGCAGTTGCACAACAAGAACAGAACATAGAACAACTATTCAAGTTCCGCAACATAGTAAACATATAATTACCATATAATAGACCATGAATTGGTGCGCACCAAATTCATGGATAATTCGCGGTAATTCATGTTTCTATTTTGTTGTACATCCTCCGTGCTCCCCTTTTTCACCTTTTTTTTCAGCACTTCAGTGCTTTTTCACCCTTTTTTGTCCTTTTTCTTAAGCGAAGCGGTTTTTAATTTTTGTAGACTTATACAACATTATTTCTATAGATTAGTCATTATTAAGCGGGTAGGAAACTTCAGTATATAATTTGCACCCATTTCTTGCTGCTCAAGCAGAGCAAATAAAAAGAGGGTGTGCCAAATGAACATTTGACACACCCTCCTCAACTATTTTCTATTTAAAACAGGGGAATCTTGTAACCCAAAGTCAATTGGAATGTGAGGTTCTTGCTGTCGAGATTGATTTTTTTCGTATCGAACATCTTTGTGAAGCCGAAGGCGTAACGTGCGTCGATCACGAAGTTATGGAACTCATACGACAATCCCAGAGGAATGGAGAAATCGAATTTCTTCACAGAGTCACCGAAATCTGCCTCTTTGCCACCTGATTTCATTTTAGAAGAAACATTGTATCCAGGTTGGATACCGGCCTTCAATGCAAATCCTTTCAGCACATAGAAGTTGGCGACGATGGGGACGGTGATGTAGTCCATGTTGTACTTGACGTCTGTCTTGTCCAGTTCTGCACCCTGCTGTGAGTAATTGATGCCAAAGGCAAGGCTGAAACGGTCGGCCAAGGTATATTCGAATTCCGGTCCCACGACCAAACCTACACGTGCCTTGGTGTCATTGGTGTTGTTGAAATCAGCGGCACTGAAACCAATACGGGGCTGAACAGTAAATGAACCTGGCTCATGCTGAGCGAAAACACTGGTTGTTGCCATTATGATGGCTGCTAAAAGAATAAATTTTTTCATTTTTTCGTTTCTTAAGTGAATAAATAACTTGCTAACCTATAATAGGCATGCAAAGATATTCATTTCTATTCAAATAGCAAAGGAATGTCAAAGATATTTGATGCAATCGATTATTATTGAATTCAAGTTCTGCAATTTGAAAGGAGTGTAGGAGATTTTTTAAGGAGTTAGGGAGTTAGGGAGTTTAGACAATAGACTTGTGCGCACGGCTCCCCTCCCCTTAATT
>CAMKSZ010000210.1 GCA_946415525.1 uncultured Prevotellaceae bacterium
GCAACGACTGCAAATATTGCATGCCTTGTCCTTATGGCATCGACATCCCGGGCATCTTTGTCCATTACAATAAATGCAAGAATGAGGGGAGATTGCCAGTGGCTAATATGGACAAGGAATACCGCAAAAGGCGAAGGGAATATCTCATCGGACTCGACAGGGCCGTCCCGAAGATGAGACAGGCCGACCATTGCATCGGGTGCGGACAGTGTGAGTCGCATTGCCCTCAAAACATACGCATTGCACGTGAAATGCAGCGCATGTCGCAATTCGTCGAGAAACTGAGGAGAAATCCTGATACTTTCCTGGATGAAAAGCAAGAGGGGTAATCGCAAAACGGTATGATTATTTTAGAATTTACTTTACAACAAGATAATGAAACAACCCATTAATTATGAAAATGCGGTCGCCGAATTGGAAGCGATTGTCCGCAAAATGGAGAGTGGACAACTCGACATCGACTCGCTGACCGATGAACTGAAAAAGGCGAAACTCTTGCTGAAGGCTTGCAAGGACAAACTTACCAAAACCGACGAGGAAATAAAGAAAATCCTCGAAGAGGAGTAAACCTGCCCTTGCTGCCTCTTTAATCAAGATTCTTCCGATAATTAAGAATCGTATGGGAGTTTGGTAGTATAGGAGCAATCGTGGCTATTGTCTAAACTCCTATACTCCCAAACTCCCAAACTCCTATTTGGCGCTTTACCTGATAAATAGCAGTTCCCTGTATTTGGGCAATGGCCAAAGGGCATCATCGACAATGAGTTCCAATTTGTCGATTTGGTAACGGATGTCGTCCAACTTTGGCTCTACCGTGTCGTGGTAGGCGATGGCCTTCTCGTGCTCGTCTGCTATCTTGTTGGCCTTCCTGCGTGCATCCACCAACTCCTCTACCTGGCGCTCGATGGTGCTGGTGCGCTCGGCAATTTCCTCGATGAGTTTGATGTTGCGGTCAGAGAGTTTTGCCGCTTTTTCCGGGGAGAAGGTGGAGGCCATGGCTTCGACATTGTGCAATAGTTGCGACTGGTAGCGGGTGGCGACGGGGATGATGTGGTTCATCGAAAGGTCGCCAAGAACACGGGCTTCAATCTGGATCTTCTTGGTGTAGGTCTCCCATTTCACTTCATTGCGGGCTTCCAGTTCTTTTTTTGTCATTACGCCGAGGCTTTCAAACATCTGGACGCTCTCCGTGTCGAGGTAGCGCTCAAAGATTTTCGGGCATGATTTCTCGATGTCGAGGCCACGACGCTGGGCTTCTGCCACCCACTCGTCGGAATAGCCGTTGCCGTCGAAGCGGATGGGCTTACAGGTCTTGATGTCCTCACGGAGAACGTCGATGATGGCATGGAAAACGGCATTGTGACCCGTTCCCGACAACTGCGCTTCCAATTCGGGAATGCGGGCATCGACACGCTGCTTGAATTGCATCAACGCTTCGGCCACGGCGGAGTTGAGGGCGATCATCGCGGAGGCGCAGTTGGCTTCACTGCCTACGGCTCTGAACTCAAAACGGTTGCCGGTGAAGGCGAAGGGGGATGTGCGGTTGCGGTCGGTGTTGTCGATAAAGAGTTCGGGTATCTCGGGGATGTCCATCTTCATGCCTTGTTTGCCGGCCATGGCGAGGATGTCGTCCTTGTCGGCATTCTCTATATGGTCGAGAAGTTCACTGACTTGCTTGCCAAGGAATGACGAGATGATGGCGGGCGGGGCTTCGTTGGCTCCTAAGCGATGGGCGTTGGTGGCACTCATGATGGAGGCTTTAAGAAGACCGTTGTGACGATAAACGCCCATCAAGGTCTCTACGATGAAAGTGGCGAAACGGAGGTTCTGCTCGGGGGTCTTGCCGGGGGCATGGAGCAGGATGCCGTTGTCGGTACTCAAACTCCAGTTGTTGTGCTTGCCGCTGCCGTTGATGCCGGCGAAGGGCTTTTCGTGGAGCAGCACACGGAAACCGTGCTTGCGGGCAACACGCTTCATGACGGACATGAGCAGCATGTTGTGATCGACGGCGAGGTTGGTCTCTTCGTAGATGGGGGCTAACTCAAACTGGTTGGGGGCCACTTCGTTGTGGCGTGTCTTGCAGGGGATGCCTAATTCTAGGGCATCGATTTCGAGTTCGCGCATGAAGGCGGCAACACGCTCGGGGATGGAACCGAAATAGTGGTCGTCCATCTGCTGGTTCTTGGCGGAGTCGTGGCCCATCAGGGTGCGGCCGGTGAGCAGCAGGTCGGGACGGGCGGAATAAAGGCCTTCATCGACAAGAAAATATTCTTGCTCCCAACCTAAATTGGAGGTCACTTTCTTCACGCTGGGGTCAAAGTAGTGGCAGACTTCGGTGGCGGCTACGTTGACGGCATGAAGGGCACGGAGCAATGGGGCTTTGTAGTCGAGGGCTTCGCCAGTGTAAGAGATGAAGACGGTGGGGATGCAGAGCGTGTCGTCGATGATGAAGACGGGCGAGGTGGGGTCCCAGGCGGAATAGCCGCGGGCCTCGAAGGTGCTGCGGATACCGCCGGAAGGAAACGAGGAGGCGTCTGGCTCCTGCTGGACAAGGAGTTTGCCGGTGAACTCTTCCACCATGCCTCCCTTGCCATCGTGCTCGATGAAGGAGTCGTGCTTCTCGGCGGTGCCTTCCGTCAGGGGTTGAAACCAGTGGGTATAGTGGGTCACTCCGTTGTCGATGGCCCACTGCTTCATGCCGGCGGCGACGCTGTCGGCAATGGTGAGGTCGAGACGGGCGCCGTTGTCCATCACGTCGATCATTGTCTCGTAAACTTCTTTCGGAAGATATTTGTACATCTTCTCGCGGTTGAAGACCTTGCGTCCGAAATACTTCGCGGGTCTCTCACTGGGTGCTTTTACGTCGAGCGGCTTCTTCTTGAAGGCTTCGCCGACAACCTGAAATCTTAATGCTTCCATAATTGATGATTTTAATAATGTTTCTTATTGTTGATTCTTCCAATTCGCTATCCGACGGAGTGCTTCGTCGGTTGTCTCGTGACTGCCAAAGGCGGTGAACCGCACATAGCCTTCTCCTGAAGGGCCGAAACCGACGCCGGGGGTGCAAACAACATTGGCTCCATAGAGCAATTCCTCGAAAAACGTCCAAGAACCGGTGCCGCCGGGCGTGCGCATCCAGATGTAGGGGGCGTTCTCGCCGCCATAACACTCATAGCCAAGGCTCTTCAGCACGGTGAGCATCTTGTGGGCGTTCTGCATGTAGTAGGATATGGTGGCTTGCACTTGTTGCTTGCCTTCGGGGGTGTAGATGGCTTCGGCGGCGCGCTGGCTGATATAACTGGCACCATTGAACTTCGTGCATTGGCGACGGTTCCATAGTTGGTGTACGGGGATGCGCTCGCCCTCGAAAGTGGCTAATGTCACTTCGTGGGGGACGATGGTGTAACCGCAGCGGACGCCAGTGAAACCGGCTGTCTTCGAGTAACTGCGAAACTCGATGGCGCAGCGGCGGGCACCGCGTATCTCGTAGATGCTATGTGGTATTGCCGGGTCCTGGATGTAGGCTTCGTAGGCGGCATCGTACAAGATGAGGGCGTCGTTCTTCAGGGCGTAATTCACCCATTTCCGCAACTCCTGGCGACTGACGACTGTGCCGGTGGGGTTGTTGGGGTAGCAGAGGTAGATGACATCTACATGGCGGCCTTTGGGAATCTCTGGCACAAAATCGTTTTCTGCCGTGCAGGGCATATAGACTACGTTGCTCCATTTGCCGTCGGCGAAGGTGCCGCAGCGGCCTATCATCACGTTGGAGTCGATATAGACGGGATAGATGGGGTCGGTCACGCCGATGAAGTTGTCCCAATGGAGTATTTCCTGGAAATTGCCGGTATCCGACTTCGCGCCGTCGTTGATGAAGATCTCGTCGATGTCGAGATGGATGCCGCGGGCGAGGTAGTCGTTCTTCAAAATGGCTTCGCGCAGGAATGGGTAGCCTTGCTCGGGGCCATACCCATGAAAAGTGTCGGATGTCGCCAACTCATCTACGGCCTTGTGCATCGCCTTCACGACAGCAGGGCAGAGGGGTTGGCTGACGTCGCCGATGCCGAGGGAGATGACGTCGCTCTGTGGGTGGGTCACCTTGAAGGCATTCACCTTCTTTGCAATGTCGGCAAACAGGTAGTTGTCTTGGAGGTTAAGAAAATGTATGTTTACTAATGCCATTCCTATAAATTGTTAATGTCTAAATCTCACTCATAGTTCTATCTCGCCGTCGAACACGAATGTCGCAGGACCGGTCATATAGACGTGGTTGTCTGATTCGCTCCATTCTATTTGGAGGGTGCCGCCGTCCATGACGATGTCGCTAACACGGGGGGCCAAACCGTTGGTGATGGCGGCGACAGCGGTGGCGCAGGCTCCTGTGCCGCAGGCTTGGGTGATGCCGCTGCCGCGTTCCCATACACGGGTGCGTATGCGCCCGTCGGGGCGAATGTGGGCAAACTCGATGTTGCAGCGCTGGGGAAAGGAGGGGTGATGTTCAAGTTGGGGACCTTTCTCGCCCACTTGGTCGATGTCTTCGGTGAAGATGACATAGTGGGGATTGCCCATCGAGACAAAGGTGCCGTCAACTATGGTGGACGTGGCCTTATATTGCCGCTCGTCTTCCAAAATGGGCTCGCCCATGTCAACAGTGACACTCCCTACGCTTCCTTCTACAACGTGCAGGTGGAGCAGTTTGATGCCGGAAAGGGTGAGCAGGCGGATGTCGGTCTTAGTGGTAAGACCTCGTTCGTAGAGGTATTTGCCGATACACCGAGAGGCGTTGCCGCACATCATGGCTTCGCTCCCGTCGGCGTTGAAGATGCGCATCGAGAAGTCGGCCTCGGGGAGGGGCGAACGGTCGATGAGCACCAGCCCGTCGGACCCAATGCCTTTGTGGCGGTCGCTCCATCGCACGGAGGTTTCGCCGGGATGGGCGATGGGGTGGCGGGTGACATCGACGTAGATGTAGTCGTTGCCGCAACCGTGCATCTTGGTGAATCTTATCTTGCTCATTTCCCTCCTAAAAATTGATCTACTTTTCGTGCCGTTTCAATACCGTTGGCCATGGCTCTCACCACAAGGGTGGCACCGTTCTTCGCATCGCCGCAGACGAAGACGTTTTCTGGATATTCTGGATGCTCTGGCTTCAAGAAACCCATGGCCAACAAAACGAGTTCGGCCTTGATGATTTCGGGTTGACCTTTCTCCACCATGATGGGACGACCGCCTTTGGGGTTGGGCTGCCAGTCTATCTCTTGTACTTTTACGCCGGTCAGGATGCCGTTTTCGCCAAGGAATTCAAGCGTGTTGATGTTCCAACGACGGGTGCAGCCTTCTTCGTGCGACGACGTGGTCTTGAGCGTGCGAGGCCAGTTGGGCCATGGGTTCTGTGGGTCTTCTGGACCTTCCACAGGACGGGGCATAATCTCAATTTGGGTGACGCTATGGCAGCCTTGACGGTGGGCGGTGCCGATGCAATCGCTGCCGGTGTCGCCGCCGCCTATCACAAGCACATCCTTGCCCTTGGCGGTGATCCTTTCTTCCTTGCCAAACTCCATCCCTGCCAGCACGCGGTTTTGTTGCGCGAGGAGTTCGAGGGCAAAGTGTACGCCCTTAAGGGGGCGGCCTGGGGCTTGAAGGTCGCGGGCGGTCGGGGTGCCGGTGGCGACGACAATGGCGTCGTATTCTTTGGGCAGCGGACAAGAACTGTCTAAAATGATTTCCTGGCCGTATTTGAATGCAATACCTTCTTCTTCCAACAATTTCATGCGGCGGTCGATGATGGCTTTGTTGAGTTTGAAGTTGGGAATGCCGTAGCGGAGAAGGCCGCCAGCGGCTTCGTTCTTCTCGAAAACTGTGACTTGGTAACCCATCTGGTTGAGGGCGTTGGCGGCGGCGAGGCCTGCAGGACCTGCTCCGATGACCGCTACGCTCTTGCCGTTTCGAACGGGCACTCGTACTTGCACATACCCCTCGCGAAATGCTGCCTCAGCAATGGCGCCTTCGTCTTCGCGGTTGGTGGTGGGCTCGTGCTCGACGAGGTTCAGCACGCAGGCTTTCTCACATAGCGCGGGACAGATGCGGCCGGTGAACTCAGGGAAGGGGTTGGTGGAGGTGAGCAGTTGGTAAGCCTGTTCCCATTCGCCGCGGTAGAGGGCGTCGTTCCACTCGGGGGGCTTGTTGCCTAACGGACAGGCCCAGTGGCAGAACGGGACGCCACAGTCCATGCAGCGTGAGGCTTGGAGTTTGCGCTCACGGGTGTTGAGCGTTTGCTCCACTTCCCCAAAGTCGTGAATCCTATCGTGAATTGGGCGATAACCGGCCTCTTGGCGGTGTACGCTTAAAAATGCTTTCGCGTTTCCCATTGTCTTTTTCT
>CAMKSZ010000211.1 GCA_946415525.1 uncultured Prevotellaceae bacterium
TTCGCCATGCGGGCGGCATTGCAAAGGTGTGCTAATAGTTTTTAATTAGGGTGAAAAAGTTTGGCGTGCCCCGAGAAAACTTCTACTTTTGTCTTTGTGAATCGAATGGCCCTTTTTGTATGTTTGATGCTACTGTCCGTTTCCGTGGCGGCACAGCGGCGGTTGGTGGTGTGCGATGTGGAGACGCTCGAACCCATCAGCAGCGTGAGTGTGCAAAGTAGTGCCGGTGCCGATGTGACCGACTCGTTGGGCTATTTCTCCGTGCCCGACACCTGCAAGAGTTTGTTGCTCTCGCATCTCAATTATGAGAGTCGGCTGCTCAAACTCAACGAGGTGCACGACACGGTGTTTCTCGTGTCGAAATTCTTGGGCATGCACGAAGTGGTGGTCTTCGGCAGGGGAAAGGATGACGGAGTCGCCGAGCGCATGAATAAAATGTTGACGCTCAACAAGACCGATGCGCAACTGCTCGCCAACAACCCCGCCAACGGAGGCAACCTCCTCAGCCTCGTCGGAAGAGCCATCGGAAAACTGATTTCCAAGAAAAGTTCCAAGGCCAAAAGAAAGAAGAAAGCCAAGGAAATCCTTGAGAATTACTGAATGCCGCACAAGACCTTTGTGCAGGAAAGGATGGTCGTCCATCTATATACGGACATCCATACTTGCTGCATTCTTTATGGCACTTATATGACGAGAGCGGACGTCACTTCATCGATTCATGTACTTACGGCCTTTGTAGATGACAAGTCCCCTATGCGACTTATCGACGCGCTGACCCATCATGTTATAGACCGGCGCATCGACGCTGTACATCGTGGCGGGCGAAGCCTCACGGTGGCCGTCGGCGCCGACGGTCTCAATGCCGGTGGAGATGCCGAGGATTTTCTTCAGACCTGCAAGGCAGTCAATCTTGCCATAGCCTGCCTGCAACTTGTTGTGCGAGGGTATCTTTCCAATGTCGGTCGTCCACTCGTCGTTGATGCTGGTGGTCTTTATGATTTCCCTGATTTCCTTGACAGTAAGTTGGGGATTGGCCTGCATCCATAGGGCTACGATGCCCGCAACGGCAGGTGCTGCCATCGATGTTCCACCCGTTATTAAGAACCAGTTCTTTCGGCCGTATTTATCAACGCCTGGGCATAGTTCCGTTAAACCCTTCTGGGGGTCTGGCACGCCAGGCTCATCCACTTTGAAGAATTTTACGGTATCATAGTTGCTGGCACCGGAAATGATACCCTCTCCAGGGGCAATCACCGTGGGACACGCTACACCGTTGTCGGAAACACCATAACTGGAGTAATCGGCTATCTCACCGACGGTCTGGCCATGACCAGTCAACTTCGACGGCCCCATTTCCCACTCTTTACCGTCATGGTCTATCCAATCGATGCGGTTGACATAGGAGCCTACGCTGATGACGTTCTCGCTGCAAATGTTCGTGCTAAATGCAAAGTCGCCATTGCCTTTTGTATAGCCGGCTTCAGCGAAATTGTAGCCATTCTCGTTGGGGGCATCGAAGCACGGTTCTTTATTGCCATCTCCGTTGCAAATCAACTTGATGGTCTGGCCGGCTTTCTCGGGAGTGACCAACAACACAAAGCGGTATTTGGGATCGTCCAACTTGTAACCCACCAATTCCCATTCGTAAATATTTGCTTTTCTGCCGTCTGCCGTTATTGCTTCAAAGATTTTATCTTTCTCAAGGTCAATATTGACGATGGGTTCGTCGGTTTTAACGTCTCTCACATGTTCTCCCAATTCAATGATTTTCCCATTGGTGGTGTCCACCAGTTTTAGTTTGCAAGAGAACATGCCGTAGTCGTCAGCGTATGCACAATAACTGGTATTATAGGCCACTGGTTGGTCCGGCTCAGATTTTGTTGGATGGGAATTTGCTCCCAGCACCGTCTTCAACTCTTCATCGGTGCTATTGAATTTCTTGATGATAGACTGGTTGTTGGAGGCATCGTTGCTACTGCTGATAATCACCGCACGACCAGGTTTGGTGCCGTTTTCTGTCAGCGTGGAAATGCTTTTGCATGTTATGTTGCTTCCGTCGTGCAGTCCCAAGACTTGCCCAATGCTGAGGTTGACTACTGCCGGTTTGCCTACTGACGTGGCATAGTCGAAGATTTCCTTGATGCACTCGACGATATTGCTGTCAAACGAGTAATTGCCTATTCCACAGAGAATGATGTCTGTCTCTGGTGCCATGCCCTGCAGTCCATTGCCTAAATCGGAGCCACCGGCGGTTGTCGAGGTGACCGTACCGTGCGAGATGGGAAGGTCGGTTGTCAGTGCTGCGATTTCTTCTTCGGTGTTATATACTTTCTTGATGTTATCAATAATGGTGATGGCCTTCACGATACGCGTCTTGCCGTCAGTGGTGTTGCGGAAGGCAGCATGGTTGAAGTCTATGCCACTATCGATGATGCCCAGCACGACACCCGCACCGGTGTATGCCTTGGGTAGTCCGGCGGCCAGGGCAGCCTCCACACTGTTCACCTTCTCCACGTTGGTGGTCTTGCGGGCTTGCTTGTTCATCGGATGATTCATTTCGTCAGCCTTTACGTAGCGGAACTCCTCTATCTGCTCCAGTTGCAGCAACTTGTCGGCAGGGATGTTCAGCACCACCATGTCGCCCAGTACGTAGCGCACCTTGATGCCCATCTGTTGCAAACGTTCGGTGGGGCATGTGGCACCCTTCTTCAGGGTCGCGATGGCCGACATGGAACTTACCGTTCCGTCGGCATTGAAGTTGATGGCCATCTTCTGTTTGATGGCCTTCGGGTTGAGGGGGCACTGTCTCTATGCGCTGTGGGTGTTCGTGCGCTCTACCAGGCGCGTCAGCCGCTGGTCTATCTTTTGTGCTATTGCCATCTGTCCTACTGTCAGTAGGGCAAGGATAATCATCAATTTTCCCTTCATTATGATTGTTTGCTAATTGTAAAATGATTGCTTGCTAATTTTTGTTCCATGTTCATGTCCCCAACATGGTGGGCATTCCATTTGGCAAGATTGGGATTCTGCGCATTTCGCACATTTGTTTGGCAAAGGTACTGCTTTTTTGATACTTTCAGCAATATTTGCAATCATTTTCCGCTGTTGTATGTTGTCCTTTGTTGTCCCTTTTTTCCCCTTTTTCTTAAGCGAAGCGTTTTTTTATTTTCTTTTAGACTTATACAACGATATTTCTGTAGATTAGCCATAATTAAAGAAAGGGGATGGTAAACTTCAGTTACATGATAATTATATGTTTCTTTGTTACAAACGGCTTGTCGTTCGCATGAGTAATGTCTAAACACCCCAAAACCCAGGGTGTTGCCCTGGGCTAAGTGGTCGTTGGCCTTTTAGGCCGTCCTCCCCAAACTCTCAGTTCAGTCGGAATACGATGGGCACTGTGTATTTCACCCTCACGGCTTTGCCACCCTGCATTCCTGGCGTCCATTTCGGCATGGCACCGATAACGCGGACAGCCTCGGCGTCAAGGTTGTCATCGACTTTTTGTAGGACATGGACATTGGTGATGCTGCCGTCTTCCTCAACGATGAAGTTGACAAGAACCCTTCCTTGTTTTTTTGCTTTAGAGGCTGCTTCCGGATAATGGATGTTCTCCGAGAGGAACTTCATCAATGCCTCCACGCCGCCGGGGAATTCCGGCATCTTCTCCACCACATCGAAGGCTTCCGAGTCATTGGTTTCTGTTTCCATGTCAACTACAACCACCTCGGTGTCATCTGATGTGGCTGTCGATGGAGTATAATCCAACGTCGCCTTCACCGCATAGCGCTCCGCGTTCTTGGTGGTGATGAGGACGACTCCGTTCTTTCCTTCCTCACCAAACACCTCCAAGGACGCCTTGTCTTTCAGGACATCGATATGGTCGATGGTCTGGGGGTCGAGTTTCTGCAACTCCTCCATGGTTGAGTGCTTGCCGTCGATAACGACGAGAGGATTTGCCATATTGCCCTTCTCCTCATCGGCAACAAATATGCCGATGGCTTTGGAAACTGCCGGCGTGTCGGCTTTCACTTCGATGGTCTTTCCGCTGACTTTCATCTTTCCGGTTTTGCTGCCCTTCTTCACCATTTTCTTTTGGGGTTGTTGATAGACATAGTCGGTGACGGTCTCGGCGTTGAGTGCTAAGAATGCGCCCAAAATGGGCAGGAGAGCAAGCAGTTTCAACCAACTCTTGCCATTGGATTTCTTATTGTTAAGCATCATGTTTATGCGGTTTTTGAGGGTACTGTGAGTAATGCCGTTGGTGATGGAGTACCCGCCACTGGCAACGGCCTTTTGGATAAGTAGATAAAGATACTGGCGCATATTGATGCCTTGAGAGAGCACGGCTGCATCGGCCTCGTACTCATGGATGGCACGCAGGTCTTGGCGAAGCATCCATATCGCGGGGTTGAACCATTGCAGCGCGGTGAGTGTATCGACGAGGAGAACGTCGAGCGAGTGTCGCTGGCGTATGTGCCCTCGTTCATGGGCCATGATGGCAGGGTCTTGATGTTCAAAATCCGAAGTGTTGAGCACAATGTAGCGCATCCAACTGAAAGGCGAAACCTGCTTGTGGGTGACGGCGATGACGATGCCGTCCTCTTGCGGATGGCGCTCACTGTGCATGATGAGACGGACCACCTGCACGATCGACCACACGATGTGGCCCACAACAAAGAACACGCCCAAGAAGAACACGATGACGGCTCCCATTTGCCACCATGGCAAGGAAGGATCGACGATGGACGCCATAGGCTGTCCAATGTCAACGTTTGTCTTATAAGGGGCCAAGACGACAGTACGATGGAAGGTGAAGACACAAAGTGGTAACACGAACGAGGCTACCGCCGTGGCGAGCAGCACAAAGCGGTTGAGCCGGTGAAACGTGTCGCGACTGAGCAGCAAGCGATAGAACAAATAGAATACCGCTATCAGCACAGCAACTTTCAAGTCGTATTTCAGAAATTCCATCATACTATCGTGCATTATGATTGCTCTATTTTCTCGATAAGTTCCTTCAGTTCCTCCAAGGAAATTTTCTCGTCCTTCACGAAACTGCTGACGGCATCCAGGTATGAGTCGTCAAAATAACTCTTGATGACGCCTGCCAAACTCGAACGGCCGTATTCCTTCTCCGTTACCGTTGGAAAATATTGATAAGATGTGCCAAACTGCTTGTGGCCGAGCAGCCCCTTTTTCTCCAAAATACGCACCGTGGTAGATAGCGTATTGAAATGTGGGCGTGGCTCGTCGTAGTACTCCAACAGTTCCTTGACGAACATGGGGCCATGCTGCCAATACAGGTCCATGATTTCCTTTTCTTTACGAGTCAGTTTTTTCATTGTTCGCTTTCTTTTAGTTTCGCATCCATCAAATGCGTCAGTATCTTATCCGACCACAAAGTAACTAAAAAATATAGTTTAATAGAACTAAAACTTTTAGTTTTTATGGATTTTTAAGAAATTAAGGGCGTATTTTTTAGTTGTTCACACATATTGTACCAATGGTCAACTCGTCCAATCAATTTTTATTCCTTTTTTCCAGCGCTTCAGCGCTTTTTACCCCTTTTTTGTCCTTTTTCTTAAGCGAAGCGGTTTTTTATTTTCTTTTAGACTTATACAACGTTATTACTATAGATTAGCCATAATTAAGCGGGTGGGAAACTTCAATTAGGAGTCCATTTTAAAAAGTGATTAGTCGTAGGGGCTTACTTTATGTATGCCCGAAAAACGTGGATGTGTACGCTAACAATTACAAAAAATACGGGCATACATAAAGTAAGCCCCTACAGTTGTTGATTAGGCCGACTTTTTAAAGTGGACTCAATTAGTTAGTGACTCGTTGTTTGCAAGAGTAATCAAGCATAAAAGAACAATATGCTTTGCATGTATGGTAAAAAAATGCTATCTTTGCAGCATGACTTGCGGTGGGGGATGAGTGAATTCTCGGCAAGATAATCTTTATTTCCTATTTTACAATAATGACAATATGAAGAAAATCTATAAAGCACATATCCTTTTTACGAAGGAGCAAAGCCATTTCGAAGTGTTTGAGAACGGTTATGTCGCCGTGGACGGCGATGGGCGTGTCATTGGAGTTGTGGCAGACTTGGCGTCGCTGGACTGTGAGGATGCAGAAGTCATTGACTTTGGTGACTGTCTGCTGATACCGGCCATGAACGACATGCACGTCCATGCTCCCCAGGTGCGCAACCAAGGCGTGGCGATGGACTTGGAACTGCTTCCGTGGTTGCAGAACTACACCTTCCCCGAGGAATCGAAGTATGCCGACATCCATTACGCTGAGAGCATGTATCGTCGCTTCCTGCATACACAATGGCTTTTTGGCACTATGCGCAGTTGCGTTTTCGGCA
>CAMKSZ010000212.1 GCA_946415525.1 uncultured Prevotellaceae bacterium
TCTTTGCAATGTGTTTTTCATAGTATTAGATTTAAGGTTAACAAGGTAGGGACTCGGCGGAGCCCCATTTTTTTTGTATATATGTCTATGAGGAACAAAAAATGTAGTGATTATTCAATTTTTTTATACTCATTTCCGGATAGTTTTCGAGGAGTTTGGGTATAGGAGTTTAGGAGTTTGGGAGTTAGGGAGTTTAGACATTACTCTTGCGAATCTCACATTTTCTCATATTTGTGCCAACAAGAAGAGATCCTTTCTATCAAGCGATGGAAAATCGTAATCGATAGGTTTGCAAATTAACGGAATTGTCCCCAATGAAAGGTTATTCTCGGATTTTTTGGTTTTTAAGTTCCAAAAATGACTTTTTTCTCTATAAAATGAGTATTTTTGCGACAGAAAACACATTTTCCGAAAAACAAAAACCGAACAAATACTTATTATCCTTTATGAAACATTTACGAACCATTCTCGCCTTGCTGGCCATGATGCTGTTTCCCTTGAGCGGAACGGCAGGCTACACTGATTTCCTGACGGCACAGCGCGGTTTCACTGAAGTGACCTCCATCGATGACATCGTCCCTGGTGCCGACAACTACTACATCCTTGCTTCAGCCGAGAACACCGACCTCGTGGTGGGCGTTGGGCGCTATGAGGCCAAGCCCGGGTGGGCGAGCGAGGAGTCGAAAGCATTGCGCTATTTCAGCACCGACACCGACCCTGCCCTTGTCATGTCGAATTTCTTCACCATCGAGAAAAGCGACACTTATATCGGTTTCCGCAACGTCGTCTATAATTCCGACCTCTTCCAGACGCACGACAACGCCGGTTACATGTATGTGAACACCTTCACCGATGCCAATCTCGACGAGTGGAGTTATCTGACACCCACTTTCCAAGATGGTTACTGGCTGTTCGAAAGTGGCAAATATCCCATTTCGAGTGACAACTGGGCCTGTGGCTACCTCGGTCCGTGGAACAATCGCGTGGCGGTAGGCGAACCATTGGCACTCAACCGTCGCAACACCACGGACGACGAGGCGGGCCACTATCGCCTCTTCCGCATCACCAAGACCGACCTTGAGGCACTCAGGGAACAACGGTTGCGTGAGATGGGCGAGGCGTCGGACAGCCATCCCGTCGATGCCACATGGCTCATCGTCAACCCTTCGTTTGAGATGGGCGACGAGACAGGGTGGACACTCATTGGAAAAGACCCCAATGGCAACGAAGAGTTCAAGGTGCGTGGCGATTATGGCATGACCAACAAGCACGATGCCTTCCTGTTGAACGCCTATCAATGGTGGGCCTCGAATTTGGGTGTCAGCCAGACGGTGACCAACGTGCCAAGCGGCATCTACGAATTGTCGGCGGTGGTCTGCACCTGGGCAGGGCGGACCGTCACCTTCACCGGCAATGGCAACACGGTATCTACTGAAGGCGTCAACGATGCCACTGGCATCCCCGTTTCGATGACGGTGGAGATAGGCAACGACCAGACGCTTGCCATCAGTGCTGGCAGCACCGGCGCTTGGTGGGTTAGTGGTCACGAAGGAGAGACGCAAACCTTCTTCAAACTCGACAACGTGCGCCTTGCGTGCAAGGGACTTTTCCTCAATGCCGTCGCCCTACCTCTCCCTAATGACGAGACAACGATTCTCGACCCCGACCAATGGTACTACTACGATGTGGCCTATTCCACCGAATACCTGCTTATCGGCAATCTTGACGGCATGGTATATAGCACCGATGAGGATGTTGTCATTCCCAACGTCACAACGGGTACGCCGACACGTGAGATGACGCTGACCAGTGGTCGCGTCTATTTCAAGACGACGAACAGCGACGCCACCTTACTCATCACCCAGAAGCGTGAGATGGAGCAAGGCTCTTTCACCGCTGTTGCCCTCAATGTGGATGGGCTGCCCAATACGGTGGCTGGTATCAACCTCAACCCCGACGGCCCTGGCAGCGACGGAACGAAGAAAATCAGCCAATACATTCTGTCGAAAGGCTACGACATCATCGGTGCGAGCGAAGACTTCAACTACAATGGCTCGTTGATGGAATTTCTCGAAGGCTACAGTTGCGGCACCGTACGCTCTACCCTTAGCCTTTGGGAACTTGCCATTCCCTTCGACACCGACGGTCTCAACTTGATATGGAAGAATAGTAAGGTATCGACCGCCAACGAGGATTGGAAAAGATGGAAGTCCTCTAAAAGCGGCGAGGGCAATGAATATGTGAAGAAAGGTTACCGTCACTACGACGTGACCATCGACGGCAAGTACGTCATCGATGTCTATATCCTCCACATGGATGCCGGCAGTGAGGAATATGCCGCCTCGCGCGAAGGACAGTGGCGCCAACTCGCCGAAGCCATCAACCTTTCCGACCTCACTCGTCCGAAACTCGTCATCGGCGATACCAACAGTCGGTGGACACGTGAGGATATCGGCGCCAATTTCACCAATCTGCTCTCATCGCAACTCACCATGTCGGACGTGTGGGTGGAACTGTGTCGCGGCAACGTCTATCCCACCACAGACATGGGCGACATCACCGACCAGTCGGATCCCGCCAACTTCTCCAACTACGAGGTGGTGGACAAAATCATCTACATCAACCCCACTGCCGCCAATACCTTACAGTTGCAACCGCAAAGTTTCTGGATTGAGCAGGACTACACCTACGACTACATTGACCACAACGGCAATACCAATCCGTTGGGCGACCACCGACCGGTGGTGGTGGAGTTCACCTACACCAAGTCGGGCGACGTGGAGCCGCTCAACATCACGCTCGTCGATGACTCTGAGGCTAACAGCAAGACCATTGCCGACGCAAGCGGCCTCACCGCCAACGTGCAACTCAGTGGACGTACGCTGCAGAAAGGTGGCCTTTGGAACACCCTCTGCTTGCCGTTCAACCTCACGGCAGAACAAATACAGAACTCTCCTTTGGCAGGTGCCACCATCAAGACGCTCTCCGACGCCACCGTGACGGGCTACAATGTGGAACTGACCTTTGGCAGCGACGAAACATCGATAACCGCAGGCACACCCTATATTGTGAAATGGGCGCAAGGCGACAACATTGCCGACGTGACCTTCGAGAATGTGACCCTCGTGAACAGCACCGAGGCCGAACGCACCATCGAGAAGTGTGACGGGCATGTCAAGTTCATCGGCTATTACGATGCTTTCGTCATCAAGCCGGAGGAGAATCCTACGCTCTACTATCTGGGTAGCGACGACAAATTCAAGTACACAGCCAAGGAGCGCACGCTGAATGCCTGTCGTGCCTACTTCCAACTCGCCTCCAGTCTGGGCGACGTGAACGGCGACGGCATAATCTCCGTGAGCGACGTGACGCTGCTCGTCAGCCACATCTTAGGCAACCAGGACGACGGGTTCATCCTTGAGAACGCCGATACCAACATCGACGGAACAATCTCCGTGAGCGACGTGACGACATTGGTGAACATGATTCTCAATTCAGGCAACCAATTCAGCGTGGTGGTCCATGGTGCCGACGGCCTCACCTTAGACAACGTTGGCAGCGGACCGGCAAGGGCGAAGAAGGTTGAAGATTAGGCTTCGCCTGAAGTTGCCTAAGCCATCACTCCAACTTCTCTTGTAAAAGCAAAGAGGGTGTGTCAAAATAGAATGACACACTCTCTTTTTAGTATGCTCAGCATGAGTATCTTATTGGGTGCAAGACCCGTGCGACATAATAGCGGGAATCGCACAGCCCAAGGCAAGGGTGCCAATCGCGAGGTGGAATCTGAAGGAAGCCGACTGCAAACATCTGGCCTGACAGACAGAAACCGGAATATCCTCGGGGCTACCTGATGAACAGCAATTCGCGGTATTTGGGCAGCGTCCAACACTCGTCGCTGACGATGAGTTCCAGTTTGTCTATTTGATAGCGTATCTCCTCCATCTTGGGTACCACGGTGTCGTGGTAGGCGATGGCTTTTTCGCGCTCGCTTTCGATGCGGTTCGCCACCTTGCGGGCACTGACGAGTTCTTCCACGCCCGTTTCGATGCGCTGCGTGCGCTCGGCTATCTCGCGGATGATGCCTTTGTTGCGTGCGGTGAGTGCATCGGCCTCTTCGTGGGTGAAGATTTCATACATATTGAGCACGTTCTTGGCCAGTTGACTTTGATATTGGGTGGCGATGGGGATGATATGGTTCATGCTCAGGTCGCCCATCACGCGTGCCTCTATCTGTATCTTTTTGGTGAAGGTCTCCCATTTCACCTCGTTGCGTGCCTGTAGTTCCTTGGCTGTCATCACACCTTGGCTCTCAAACATTCGGATGGTGTCGTCGTCGAGATAGCGGTCGAAGATGATGGGACTGCTCTTCTCCACATCCAGCCCGCGGGCAGTGGCCTCCTTCACCCATTCGTCGCTGTAACCATTGCCGTCGAAGTGGATGGGCTTGCAGGTGCGGATGTCTTCGCGGATGACGTCGATGATGGCGCCGGTCTGGTCCTCGCCGTTGGCGATGAGCGCATCGACACGCCTCTTGAAGTCGGTGAGTGCTTCCGCCACCGCCGTGTTGAGGGCAATCATCGCCGAGGCGCAGTTGGCCTCGGAACCGACGGCACGGAACTCGAAGCGGTTGCCGGTGAAAGCAAACGGCGAGGTGCGGTTGCGGTCGGTGTTGTCGATAAGCAGTTCGGGGATTTCGGGGATGTCGAGTTGCATGCCTTGTTTGCCCTCCATGGTGAAGAGGTCTTTCTTGTCGGCCTTCTCGATGTGCTCTAACAGTTCGCTGAGTTGTTTTCCGAGAAACGACGAGATGATGGCGGGTGGTGCCTCGTTGGCACCCAGTCGGTGGGCGTTGGTGGCGCTCATGATTGAAGCCTTGAGGAGGCCGTTGTGGCGATAGACACCCATGAGTGTCTCGACGATGAAGACGACAAAGCGCAACGTATCCTCCTGCGTCTTGCCAGGTCCGTGGAGCAGGATGCCTGTGTCGGTCGATAGGCTCCAGTTGTTGTGCTTGCCCGAACCGTTGATACCCGCAAAGGGTTTTTCGTGGAGCAGCACGCGGAAACCGTGTTTTCTGGCCACGCGCTTCATGAGCGACATGAGCAGCATGTTGTGGTCCACGGCCAGGTTGGTGTCCTCGTAGATGGGTGCCACTTCAAACTGGTTGGGAGCCACCTCGTTGTGGCGTGTCTTCACCGGGATGGAGAGTTCGAGTGCTTGTATTTCGAGGTCTTTCATGAACGCCTGCACACGGTCGGGGATGATGCCGAAGTAATGGTCGTCCATCTGTTGGTTTTTGGCGGAGTCGTGGCCCATGAGGGTGCGCCCCGTGAGCATCAGGTCGGGTCGGGCGCTATACAGACCCTCATCGACGAGGAAGAACTCCTGCTCCCAACCGAGGTTGGATGTCACCTTACGCACCTCGGGATAGAAATAGTGGCACACATCGGTGGCGGCGATGTTGACTGCGCGGATGGCACGCAACAGCGGTGCCTTGTAGTCGAGTGCCTCGCCAGTGTACGAGATGAAGACGGTGGGGATACAGAGTGTGTCGTCGATGATGAAGACAGGCGATGTGGGGTCCCAGGCGGAGTAGCCTCTGGCCTCGAAGGTGTTGCGGATGCCGCCGCTTGGGAAGGAAGAGGCGTCAGGCTCTTGTTGCACGAGCAGTTTGCCACTGAATTCCTCTATCATTCCGCCCTTGCCGTCGTGCTCGATAAAGGCGTCGTGCTTTTCGGCAGTGCCTTCGGTCAGGGGTTGGAACCAATGGGTGTAGTGCGTCACGCCGTTCTCCTCGGCCCACTGTTTCATTCCCTTTGCCACTGCGTCGGCGATGGAGCGGTCGAGTCGTGCACCGTTGTCGATGACGTCGCTCATCTTCATATAGACATCGCGGGAAAGGTATTTGAACATCTTGTCGCGTGTGAACACATATCGCCCGAAATACTCCGACGGGCGCTCTGCTGGTGAAATCACTTCGAGTGGCTTTTTCTTGAATGCCTCTTCTACTACCTGAAATCTTAAGTTTGCCATTGTCTTCAACTATTGTCTTGTTGCTATTTTCCTCAAAATCCTTTCTTTTTGCTTGCAAAGTTACGAATAAGCGAGCGAAAAGCCAAATTCATTTTTTAAAATCAAACAACTCAGACAACATATAACAACATAAGACAACATGCCATGCAAAAATTGTTGTCCCTTGTTGTCATTTGTTGTTCTATGTTGTTTGAAATGGGATTGGGCTTCGCCGAAAATAGGCTGCGCCTCGGCAATAAAAATAAAAATCTTCGATATTTTATTTTGTATTGCACTCGGTTT
>CAMKSZ010000213.1 GCA_946415525.1 uncultured Prevotellaceae bacterium
ACCAGCATAACCTCTGCTGCGACGGTTATTTCAAGTTCCCCGACGACATCAAGGCCGTCAGGGAGAACAGCACCGATAACGGACCCGATCCCCACAAGAAAGACGGCGAGTACATCTCACGAGTCATTCCTCATTGGGAGGAGGGACGACTGGAATGGATACCCCTGTGCAAGCACCGCAGCGATTGGTTAGGGCAAGACGCACATCCCCACCCCATTTACAGTCACTCTGGCGATGCCATCTTTTTCAACAGCCGGAGCGAGAAATACGTCAAGGTGTATATGACCAATGTCCTCCCCCGTCAATAAAAACAGAAGGCTTTCTTAATTTCAACGAAATGATGGGCACGGTGCATTGCCACCACATTCAGGTGTGTCAAGTCATCGGGAGACAAGGACAAAGAAAAGACTTGTAGCCGAGAGCATATTCCCGGTGGCCCAACGCCTCCGATTTGGTCGGCTGTCCTGAAGCCGTCTGGCGGATGCACTGCAGCAATTGGTCGCGGATATCGCTGAACGAGAGATTATCGGTGACAATGGCCCCGGCATTGATGTCCATATCGTCGGACATACGTTGGAAAGTGGCGGGATTCGCACAGACTTTAATAACAGGCGATATGGCTGAGCCAGCCACAGAACCACACCCCGTAGTATAGAGTATCAGATGGCAGCCGCAGGCTATCATCTCCATTATCTCGGCATTGTCGTTGATGTTTGGGAAACCCCATCTGGCCTCACCATCGGGCACCACGTCCATCATCCATAGTCCAGGTTTGGTGGGTGGCAAAGCAGGGTATGTAAGTCCCTGTATGGTGCGAGTACCGCTCTTGCAGTAGGAGCCCATAGACTTTTCCTCAATGGTGGTTAGGCCACCTGTGGCATTGCCTGCAGAAAAACTGTCGTGTCCCATCTGCTTGTAGTACTTGTCGGCCTTCACGATACAATTGAAGAGCCGTATTCCCAATTCAGGGTTGGCAGCACGATTTTGAAGCAGTGACTCACAACCAATGAGTTCGCCAGGTTCTTCAAAGATGCAGGTGGCACCTTGGTCGGCGAGCCAGTCGAAGGTGGTGCCCACGGAAGGATTGGCGGTGATGCCACTATAGCCATCCGAACCACCACAGACAGTACCTATCACGAGGTCGTTCCAATCTACATCCACTTGGGGCGAGTCCGCTATTTGACGAAGAAAAACACCCACATCCCTGATACCTCTATCAATAGAAGGAAGAGTGCCACCTTCTTCCTGAATGACGACGAGAGAGGCAGGGCGCCCACTCTCCCTGATGTCTTGCAAAAGTCGATTGCGCTGGAAGTTCTCACACCCCAGCGACACCAGCAACACGGCCCCCACATTGGGATGCGTACACAACTGTTGCATCATGAGTTCGGCATAATCATTAGGAGCACAACCTCCGAACCCTATCAAGTGCACCTCTTCCTGTTGATAATGTTGGGCAATGCGGGCAGCGACATGGTGGGCACACTCAACCAAGTAACTGACCAACACCACATTGCGAATGCCTTTTCGTCCGTCCTTGCGTAAGAATCCCCTCATTGCAATTCCAAAATTTTGTAAGACACACAGTTGTTATGAATGAGTTCCCAATCGAGTTCCACACCAATGCCTGGTGCCTTTGGAACGACAATGTTGCCATCGGCAGTGATGGGCAGCCATCCCTTCATGGGGAACTGGAAGTCTTCTTCGGGAACGAAATATTCGAACCACTTGCAATTTCGGATGGCACACGATACATGTAGGTTGACAACGTCCATGAAGTTCATGGTTGTGGTATGTATCTCACAATTCAGTCCGAAACTCTCTGCCAGATGAGCAATCTTCAGCGTGCCCGTGATTCCACATTTCCAAGAGACATCGGCACGCACGATATCCGCCGCCTTTTGGTTGATGACCTGTGCCACCCCCCAGTGGCAGCCTCGTGTGGTCTCTGTGGCAGCGATGGGTATGTCGAGCACCTTGCATAACTCAGAATACTTATAGAGTTCGAAGTCCCTGAAAGGTTCCTCCAACCAGATATAGTTCAAACGCTCCAACTGGCGCCCCACTTTGATAGCCTCGTCGAGCGTATATTCAGCCACGGGGTCGCTCATCAGACCGAAGTTGTCGCCCACGGCTTTTCGCAGATTCTCGTGAATGCGCATATCAGTCTCAATAGGCCCTGGAGGGTGCACTTTATAGCATCTGATGCCCCGTTCCTGATAATAAAGTGCCTCTTCGATGTATTCCTGTTCCGAGGTGTGGAACAAGCCGCTGGCATAGACAGGCAGTTGTTCGCGATAGGCCCCAATATATTGGTACAGCGGCAGTCCAGCCGCCTTCGCACAGATGTCCCAAAGGGCGACATCAATTGGACCGGGCAGATAGATGGGGAAGAAAGTCAGATGGCGGTCGATATTCCACAACTCATGCCATATTATTTCCCTATCAAAGGGAGATCGGCCAAGGACCACCGGGGCGATGTTATCCATGATATAAGCCTCAGTGACATTGCCCGAGCGTGCCGCCAAGGCCGTGGCCATCCCCTCAATGCCGTTGTCGGTAGTGAGTTTGAGCACCAGCACGTCCCAGTCCATCGCGCTCTTGCCTTTGCGCTTGTCATCGAACAAGCACTTGTCCCTGCGCACCCACCATGTTTCAATCTTTTTGATGATCATGTTATTCGAATTTAATTTGTTTGATAGGAACGAAGAGTTTCAGTGTGAGCCAAGCCAACAAATACATCGTACTGGCTACCATGAAGATGGTGGTGTAACTGCCCGTCCATTCCAAGATAAGCCCGACAAACGACGAGGCCAACGCACCGCCTACAGCACCCCCCACACTGCTAATACCCGTCATGGAACCCACCACCTGTTTTGGATAGACATCAGACACGATGGTGAAAATATTCGACGCCCATGCCTGATGAGTGCTGGTAGCCAATCCAATAATCAGCACTACAATCCAAATATTGTGGATATATGGAATGGCATTGAGAGGAAGCACCAACAGGGCAAAAAGCAAGATGGTGGTCTTGCGGGCGAAATCGAGCGAGCGCCCGAAACGGACGAACTGAGATGAAACATGTCCCCCATAGATGCCACCTATACTCGACATGGTGTAGATGACGATAAGGGGCAGGACAGTGGACTTCAAATCGACATCATGCACCTTGTTCAGGAAGTCAGGTGTCCAGAACAAGAAGAACCACCATACCCAATCAGTAACAAAGCGGGAAAAGATGATAGCGTAAGTCTGGCGATGACGCAACAACTCGCCCCAAGTGACGGCACGGCCTTGCGGCACCTCAGCCTCTTCCTCACATTCGTCTTTCGAATGGATGTACTCCAGTTCGGCAGCATTCACTTTAGGATTATTTTCGGGAGCCATATAGATGACCCACCAAGCAACGACCCAAAAGAACCCCAATAGGCCCGTGATGACAAATGCCCAGCGCCAGCCCCATTGCAGAGTGATGGCAGTCACTATGATAGGTGCAATGATGGCGCCTATCGTGGTGCCCGAGTTAAACAACCCTGTTGCGTAAGCACGGTCTCTTTTGGGGAACCATTCGGCTATCACCTTCACTGCAGCAGGGAAGTTGCCCGCCTCGCCCAAACCCAATATGGCACGAGCGGCACCAAAGCCCGTCACAGAGCGAACGGCAGCATGAAGAAGGGCACCTAAACTCCAAACAACGATAGCGATGGAGTAGCCTATCTTACTTCCGAACTTATCAAGCATTCGGCCGCACACGAGCATACCTATACCGTATGCTACTTGGAAGGCAGTTACGATATAGCCATAATCAGCCTCCGACCATCCAAGGTCATCCTGAATATAAGGTTTCAGCAAGCCAATGACTTGGCGGTCGATATAGTTGATGGTGGTGGCAAAGAAAATCAGTGCCACCACGGTCCACCTGACGTTTGTGCGTTTCATGCCTTAAAAAGATTCCGACGCACCAGCGTCAACAGGCAAGAACACACCATTCACATAACTGCCAGCAGGCGAAGCAAGGTAGAGGGCGGCATAGCCGATGTCTTCGGGTTGTCCGAAATATTTCATGGGAATACGTCGCATGATGTTGGCTTTGCGCTGAGGGTCATTGTCTATTGCCTTATGGAGCATTGGCGTGTCAATCCATCCTGGCGCAATGGTGTTTACACGTATGCCCTTGTGAGAGAGGTCTGCCACCAAACTGCGCTGGAGTCCGAGGATAGCCGACTTGGCGGTGGTATAAGCCACCACCTGTTGCATGCCCATGATGGCAGTCATTGAACTAATAAGGATGATGCTTCCCTTTCCTTTTTCCACCATCAGTTTGGCAAACTCACGGCTTAAGGCAAAGACGCTCATCACATGGACATTAAGCACCCCGAGAAATTCTTCATCAGTCACATCAAGTGCCCACTTTTTCAAATGAACACCGGCACAGTTGACAAGAATATCTATTGTTCCGATTTCCTTTACCAATTGAGGAATCTCGTCGAGTTTGGTGACATCGAAAGCACGAATCGAACAACGCTCGCCCAACTGTTGCTGAGCCTCGCGTAGTTTCTCTTCGTTTCGTCCAATAATAATCACTTCGGCCCCCGCCTCAATAAACACCTTGGCAATGCCCAGTCCCAATCCGCTGCCACCGCCAGTCACAACGGCACGTTGGTTGTCCAACCTAAATGAATTCATCATTATCATAGTATAAGATTTACATAATTCCAAATTTTTTGAAAGCATCTACTGTACTCATGCCTTGTTCCAGCGCCTGCTTCACTTGTTTCTCGCCTCGGGCTTTTTCAATCGCCCCCGCAAAAGCCTCCTCTTCTGCTTCCCGGGGTACGATGACAACACCGTCGAGGTCGCCAAACACGATATCGCCCGGATTCACCCTGATGCCACCAAATTCAATGGGCACGCGATAGTCTATCACCTTTCCACGTGGTCCTTGATCCTGTGCGTATGTCCCTTGGGAGAAGGTGGGGAAGTTCAGTCTCAGAATCTCGTTGGTGTCCCTCGAAAAACCATCCACCACAGCCCCAGCAGCGCCAATGGCGATGGCTCGTGTACTCATCAGTCCACCCCATAAAGCATAGCGGGGCGAAGAACCTGAACAAATATACACTTCGCCGACTTTCAGTTGGTCGAGAGCCTCAAACATGATGCCAAAAGGTTTGCGCATCAAGTCGAGATGGGTATCCTGCTGGCGTTCTGCAAAGACATCAGCCTCCAAAACAGGCATTGCCCGCCCAATCACAATCATGTCGCGCCGTAAAGGTTTGATGCCTGGTGGAAGAAACTGGTGAAGATAGCCCATCTTGTCCAACACGTCGCCCACCAAGGCTGTGAACAGTTTCGTTCGGGCTATTTTATACAGTTCTTCGTCATCCTTCCATAATGTAGTCATTTCTTTTTGTTTTAGTGATTTGTTCTTATTACCTGCAAAAATAGATAAAAAACGGGAATAAAAAGTCAGCCCGATAAAGAATTTCACTTTTCCTGCCTACCCAATTAATGCAGCAGCGGTACGGGCGGCCAGACGGGCGTTGTTGAGCACCAACTGGATGTTGCTATCCAAACTGTCGCCGCCAGTGAGTTCCTTGATCTTGGCCAACAGGAACGGTGTTGTCTCCTTGCCGTGGATGCCCCGTCTATTGGCCTCGTCGATGGCCTCGTCAATGGCACGATTGATGACATCAGCCGGCATGGAGTATTCCTCTGGTATAGGGTTTGTTACGAGCATACCACCCTTCATGCCCAATTCAAGTTTGGTGCGGAAGACAGCGGCAAGTTGCTCAGGGGTATCAATACGGTAATCCACCTTAAACCCACTGTGTCGTGTGTAGAATGCAGGCAGTTCTTCGGTGCCATAGCCAATGACCGGCACCCCCTTGGTCTCGAGGTATTCCAATGTCAGTCCCAGGTCAAGAATAGACTTGGCGCCAGCACAGATGACCATCACAGGAGTCATGGCAAGTTCCTCAAGATCGGCACTAATATCCATTGTTTTCTCTGCACCACGATGAACACCGCCAATGCCACCGGTGGCAAATACGCGAATGCCAGCCATCGCGGCGATAATCATTGTCGTGGTCACGGTAGTGGCACCATCCTCTCCACGAGCGATGAGCACGGGCAAGTCACGGCGTGACGCCTTGGTCACAGCCTGCCCTTTGCGCCCCAAGTACTCGATTTCGTCAGGAGTGCAACCAGCCTTCAATTTGCCGCCGATAATGGCAATGGTGGCGGGCACGGCCCCCCCCTCTCGTATAGTCTGCTCCACTTTAAGTGCCGTTTCCACATTCTGCGGATAAG
>CAMKSZ010000214.1 GCA_946415525.1 uncultured Prevotellaceae bacterium
CGTGTTGGCCAGCGCCAACGCATAGAGTCCTTTAGGTTGTCCTTCAAACATAGTTTTAATATTTAAGTTGTTGATTTGTCATTCCAAAGGCGAAGCCCAACAAATTGTTGCAAAATTAATGAAAAAATATTTGATAGAACAATCCTTGCCGAAATTTTTTACAAACTTCGTTCACCTTCGCCCCATGACGTCCTTCGCCGGGTGCTCAACGGGCGGCGATGTCGTCGTAGAGTTTCTGCAGATAAGCCTTTGCCTTGCGCAAATTGGCCCCCTTGGCAGTCCCCTCATCGACGACGGTCCGCTGTGCGCTGTTGTCGAAGATGAGACGGTTGTCGGTGGTCACCATCCCGACGCCGTCGGGCATGGTGAAGAAGGCGAAATGCGGGGCGTTGGGGCACATCATGTCCTTGCTGTATAGGAAATCGCCGTGGTCGAGTCCCATCTGTGCGAGCAAGGTGGCGGCGATGTCGATTTGCGAGCCCACCGTTTCCACCGTCCTGTGCCCGGCCAATGCCCCGCCCACCATGATGAGGGGGATCTGGTAACGGTCCACGACGAGGTTGCTGATGTCTGGCGGATAGGCTCCCAAATGGTCGGGCACCATGACGACGAGCGCCTTCTCCCACAACGGCGACTGCCGCAGGTGGTCGATGAAATGGCCGATGCAACTGTCGGTATAGGCGAAGGCGTTCAGCCGCTCGTCCTGTAGGCGATGGTAAGGCACGTCGAAGGGCTCGTGCGAACTCGATGTCTGCACGACACGGAACATCGGCCGCGGGTGCTCTTCGCTGTCGAGGTCCGCCAGCAGGCGCTCGAAGACGAGATGGTCGGGCACGCCCCATTTGCTGAGCCTGTCGGCGACGGGGAAGTCAACATCCGACACGATGTGCTCGAAGCCCTGTGCGACGAGATAGGAGCGCATGTGGGTGAAGTCGGCATCGCCTCCGTAATAATAACGCACATCGTAGCCCTCCGCCTTCAGGGTGCCGGCGATGGAGGGCAAGTGCGCCGTCTTGTGGGGGTATTTCATCAGACTCATCGTCGGTTGGGCGGGAAAGCCGCTGAGGATGGACACCAGCCCTCTGTCGGTGCGGAAACTATTGGCATAGAAATTGGAGAAGAGCACGCCCTCCTGTCCAAGACTGTCGAGTTGCACCGCCACGCCCGACTTTCCTCCGAGAGTTGCCATCAACTTCGACGAGAAACTCTCCATGACAATGAGATAGACATCGGGGCGGCTGCAGTTGAGGAGCAGTTCGGTGGAATCGTTCACGGCATAGGTCATGCCGGCAAACAGGGAGTCGGCCTCCGCCGGTTCCATATAACGGTATTGCGAGGCGAAGTCATTGTCGTGCGCCAACGACTCCATCACGGAGAACAGCGGATTGACAGCCGCGTGGTTCAACCGCTCGTCGGCACTGAAATAGGCCCGCCCCGTGTTCATCGACGAGACGGTGACGCCACCACGGATGGCAAGGAACAGCACCCCCATCGACAAAAGCAGGATGAGTGTGGTGCCCACCCTGCCCCACAAAGTGGGAGCCTTCGTTTCACCCGCGATGCTGCCCACGCTTCGTTTCGCCCCCCACGCCAGCGCCACCGTGAGCAGCGCCACCGCCACGACACCCGCCACCGCCAACCCAATGCTGGCACTGGCAAAGGCATCCTTCGGCGAACTGAAGAAATAGAAAAGCGGGGTGGAATCGAGCGGGAACCCCCAATAGGCATACAGCACGGAGTTGACGACAAAGGCCAAGGCCACCGCCAAGGCGGAAATGGCGAGCACCACCGTCATCGCCCTGTCGAGCCAACGGCTTCTCCACCAGGTGCCCACCACCAGCAGCAGCGCCGGGACGGCAGAGAGATAGCCCGCTATCGACAAGTCGAGCGGCAGGCCATGCCACAGCACCGCCCACCAGTCTGCCACTCCTTTGTTGGCATAGAAGCCAAGGTTCCAAACCATGAAAAGCAGTTTTCCTGCGAGGAAAACTGCCACCCAAAAGGCGAACAAGCGCCACAATGCTCCAAACAGTTGTCTCATGCCCGTCAGATGTCGAAGAGATAGGTTGCCTTGATGTAGATGCCACCGAAATTCGACTTTCCGAAGAAATCGCGCTTCGAATTGCCGTAGATGTTGCCTAATCCATAATAATAGCGGCCCTCAAGCAGGAAATGCCCCAAAGCCGGGATGGAATACTCCACGCCCATGCCTGCGGCGATGCCATAGTCGAATTTCTTCTCCACGCTCATCGAATACTGCTCGATGGTGGGGTTGCTCCTGTCCGCCATGTTGATGGACTCCATGGCGAAATTGGCGGAAGACGACTCGCTGAGATAGACGCCAAACTGTGGTCCCGCCTGAATGAAGAAGTTGGCGCCCTTCTTCTCCCTTCCCCATGCAAGGTGGGCGAAGACAGGCACCTGCACATAACCGATCGACCGGCTGTATTCCTCGGGCAGTCCCGTGACGGTGTTAATCACCGGCTGGTCCGAGATGTCGAGGATCTTCTCCTTCCATCCCAAGGAGGCATAGTTGACTTCAGCGAGCACGGAACAAATCATGGTGTAATATTTCTCGCACACATACCTGGTGGAAATGCCGCCGGTGACACCGCCGTGCATGTCCTGCGACACCCTGGGCGTGAATCCCACCGACGACAACACATAGCCGCCGTTGACACCCACGGAAAAGTCGCTGCGATGCTCGCCGATTTGGGCGGCGGCATCCTCAGGCGCCAACATCAGCAGCCCCGTGGCGACGGCGAGCACATATCGTGACCATCTATACATCGGCTACCATCAATAGTTGACCGACTCGATGGTGCGGTCGTTCTTATAGTGTACGAACATGAAATTGACATTCTTGTGCCCCTTGCCGGCGCTCTTGAACTTCAGCGGCGACTGCACGGGCTTGTAGGTCATCTGCCCCTTGGCACCCGTGAATCCGCTGCCAAACTGGCTGAAACCGCCGATGAAGAAACAGGCATGGTCGAAGCCGGTGAGCGCAAACCGTGGCAGCGCTTCGGCATCCATTTCCTTGTCAAACCATTTCTTGTAGTTGCGCTCCACCCACTTGGTGTCGGCGGAGAGGTCGTTGTAGTAGAAATAGGAGGGGATATAGGCATCGTACTTGAAGTAGTAGTTGAGATACACCTTCGTGTACATGAGCCACTCCTTGTAGCCAAAGAGGGAGACCGAGATGTCGCTGTTCTTCTCCGTGAGCGTGTTGAGTTTTGCCAAGGTGGCATTGAGCGAGGGCGAATGCTCCGTATTGAGCACCACCACGTTTTGCTGCGAGAGGCTGAACGCCTTGGCGAAAGTCTTCTCGTTGGTGTTCAGGCTGGTGAGCGAATACTTGAGGGCGTAGTTTTCAAGTTCTCCCCTCAGTCGCTTCATGAAGTCGGCCTTGGTGCTCTTCTCGTCCTCGCAGTCGATAATCACCACGTGATAGTTGTTGAACCACTGGATGAAGTTCTTGATGGTCTGTGTGTCGAAGTCGTTGGGTGCCTGGTACACCTGATAGACGTTGGAATAGTTCTCCACGTCGTTGCCCGAGATGGAGAAAGGTATCACCATCATGATGTCATGCTTGGCGCAGAAATCGGCCAGCGGCTTCACCATTTTCGAGTAGAGAGGGCCGATGATGATGTCGCACTCGGCGGCCTCCTTCTCTTTCAGCGTATTGGTGATGTCGGCGTCGATGGGCACGTTCCACGCTTGCAGGTCAACGGTGATGCCGTCTTTCTTCACACGGTCCACGCCTAAGAGCAGTCCACGGTAATATTCCACCATGCGGCGACCGTCGCCGTCGTTGTCGTGCAAGGGCAGCATGACGCCCACTTTCACTTCTTTCTTGCCTGCCACGGCTGTCGTCGTGGGCTTGGAGGTGTTCTTCTTGGCCTCGGGAGCCTGTCCCTTGGCGTAGGGGATGTTGATGACATCGTCCTTCTTCAACTCATAGCCCTGCTCCTTCATCTCCGGGTTGGCATTGATGAGTTCCTCGATGGTGATGCCATATTTCTTCGCGATGCCGAAGACGGTCTCGCTCTTCTCTACCTTGTGTTTCGCGCGGATGGTGGCGGTCTGGGCTGCCAACGCCGTGACCCAAACCAACAACACCAATGTCAAGAGATACCTGAAATGCTTCATATCGTCAATCAATTATTTTATTATACAAAAAATACCGTTAAGTTATATTCTCACCTTTATTGTTGCAAAGTTAGCGGAATTTGGAATGAAAACAAAACAAAAAATCAAAAACTTCATGTCAAAACCATGCTTTTCGGGAAAATATGCGTACATTTGCAAGAAACTACAACTATCGACAATGGAATATATCGTATCAGCACGCAAATACCGACCCATGACCTTCGCCTCGGTGGTGGGGCAGTCGGCACTCACCACTACGCTGAGGAATGCGGTGAAGAGCGGCAAACTCGCCCATGCCTTCCTCTTCTGTGGCCCGCGAGGCGTGGGAAAGACCACCTGCGCCCGCATCTTCGCCAAGACCATCAACTGCTCCAACATTACAGCCGACGGCGAGGCCTGTAACGTATGCGAGAGTTGCCAAGCCTTCAACGAACAGCGCTCGCTCAACATCTTCGAACTCGACGCCGCCAGCAACAACGGCGTGGAAGACATCAAGCGCCTGATGGACCAGACGCGTGTGCCGCCACAGATAGGCCACTACAAGGTGTTCATCATCGACGAGGTACACATGCTCTCGACGGCTGCTTTCAACGCCTTCCTGAAAACCCTCGAGGAGCCGCCTTCATACGTCATCTTCATCTTGGCAACCACCGAGAAACACAAGATATTGCCCACCATCATCTCCCGATGCCAAATCTATGACTTCGAGCGGATGGACGTGCCACAAATCGTCAACCACCTGAAAATGGTGGCGGGCAAGGAGGGCATCACCTACGAGGAGGAGGCGCTCAACCTCATCGCGGAGAAAGCCGACGGCGGCATGCGCGACGCCCTCTCCATCTTCGACCAAAGCGTGAGTTTCTGCGGCGGCGACCTCACCTACGAAAAAGTGGTGAGCAACCTCAACGTGCTCCGCAGCGACAACTATTTCCAACTCATCGAACTGAGCCTTGCCAATAAGGTGGCGGAAATCATGGTGCTGCTCAACAACATCATCAGCAACGGATTCGACGGCGGACAACTCATCAACGGACTGGCCAGCCATATCCGCAACGTGCTGATGGCGAAGGACGAGCAGACGCTTCCACTGCTGGAAGTGAGTGCCTCGCAACGGGAGAAATACCGCGAACAGGCGCAGAAATGTCCGCCGCGCTTCCTCTACCAGGCCTTGCGACTTTGCAACGATTGCGACATCAACTACCGGCAGAGCAGCAACAAACGGCTGTTGGTGGAACTGACGCTCATCGAAATTGCGCAGGTGACACAGGAGGAAGAGGCGGGCGCTGGTCGGCGTAGCCGTAAGACATTGAAATCCCTGTTCAAGAAACTGGTAGAAGCCGGTCAGAACAATGCGGCAGCACAGGTGGCCGCGACCGGAAGGCAGGCGACAAGGCAGGCGCAGCCCGTCGCCCAGCCTGCTACCCCCCGCATAGAAGCGCGCCAGCAGCCTGACACCCCGACCGTCGCTCCTGCGACAACCGCCCCTGCCACTCCCGCCGCCCCGCCGACGGGCACGGGCTCTTCCCAAGGCACTCCCCCGCCCCGCCAACCCAATTTGGGCATGCAGCCCAAATTAGGGGGCAAGTCGTTCTCGTTTAAAGGGCTACAGAAGAGTCAGCAGGAGAAGCAACGGACCGACGAGGTGGAAATCACCAACAAGGAGGAGAGCAACAAATTCAGTCCCGACGACCTGACCATGCAATGGATAGGCATGTGCAACCGCATGATGAACTCGATGCCGGGACTGGCGGTGAGGATGAAAAACATCATCCCACAAATCACGGATTATCCCAACATCGAACTGGTGGTGGACAACCGACAACTCTTGGAGCAGATAGAGCAAATCAAGGGGCGTATCCGCAAGACGATGGCCATCTATCTGCACAACGGCAACATCGACTTCACCATCAGGCTCGCCAAGGCGGAAGAAATCAAGCCCATGATGTCGCGCAAGGAGATTTTCGACAAAATGTGCAAAGAAAACGAGGCCATAGAGCATCTCCACCAACTCCTCGACCTGGAATTAGCATAAGATAATTCAACTTTGTCAAGTTGAATATTTAATTGATATTCAGGCATTTTCTTCTTTCTGTATGGACATTTTCTTCTTTCTGTGTGGACAGAAAGAAGAAACAAGAAAGAACCGCGA
>CAMKSZ010000215.1 GCA_946415525.1 uncultured Prevotellaceae bacterium
ATTTTTTGGCCATTCGCAAATTATTGGCTATTTTTGCAATCAACCGCAACATCATTACCATGGAGGCCATATCCCATTTTCGCACCATCGAGGAACTCGTAAAAATGATGGACAGGGAGAAAACCCTGTTCCGCGATATGTTTGAGCGGCGCAAGACACTTGCCTACCGCACCGACTTCGCCATGGAGATTGTCGATTACAAGCGTGAGCGCATCCAGTTTCTCATCGACCACGGCGTGGTGCACGAAAACGCCGACTTCCTCGAAATGGAGGATGTCTATGTGCAGTTCTTCGAGGAGGTGCTCGACATGAACGAGGAAATCAGCGTGGCGAGCGTCAGGGAGCATATCGACGCGCTGAAAGAGAACGTGGGCTACTACCTCGAAGAGACCAACGAGCACCGCAAGACCCTCTACCAGGGTAATGTGCGCAAGATGCTCCGCCGCATCGGACTGAGGACGCTGAAAAACATCATCGACCTGAAGCGCCATGTCGATATCGCCTACAAGCAAGAGCCCAACTACAAAATCAAGAAGTCGCGACTGGAAAACCTCGACGAGAAGCGCAAGGGCATCTTGCTGCTCATGCAGGAATGTGAGCGGATGATGGATGGCGAGGTGGTGTTCTTCAAGATGGCTGCCGACCCCGAGATGCAGCGCACCACGATGGACGTGAGAAACGACTTCACCGAGGCGCACCACAACCTCCTTGAGATAGAGCACCAAATCATCGACTACATCAACCAGATAGAACAGCAGAGCCGGTTGCTGAAGAAGATACGCAGGTTGAAATACCTCAAGGACCAACTCACCTGGCGCGAGGACACCAATGTGACAAGGGTGCTCGCCGACCAACACCCGCTGTGGATGGAGAAGCGGCGCTACAACCGCATCTTCCTCTCCATCGACATGCTGCGGAGCAGCGAGGATGCGTACGCCATCATCCGCAAACTGGCGGGGAAAAGCAACATCCGCCGGATGGCACGCACCGAGGCCGAACCGCTCGAAGCCGCCTTCCTCAGCGAGGCCGCGCTGGAATTGCCCACCGTCAACACCACCCAACTGTGGAATGCCTTCAAGGCGCAGGGGCGACACCTGTTCGACTTCATCCGCAGTTATCCCTACCACTCTCCGCGCACGCTCGGCGAGCATGTCGTGCTCTATTGCCAAATGGCCACGCAGCACAGCGACGAACTCAAGTTCACCGACAGGTACGAGACCTATCAAAACATAGAATACGCCATCATCTATGCGAAATAACACACAAAAGATTTACGAAAGGATGAGTCGGGGACAGTTCCTCTCCATCGACAGCACCGACCTGGAGGTGAAACACCTCTATGAGGACGTCGAGGAGAATTTCGCCGACTATGAGGCCTATTTCCAGGAAATCGGCTTGCAACTCATGGCGGGCGACGGCTACTGCTACTTTGCCCGCCAGCAGGAATCCAAACTCACCATCGAACAGAAACTGCAGAGTTTTGCACAGTGGGTGGATATCCTCGACTTCCTCAAGACCTACGACATCACCTTCTCCACCGGGTTCCAGTTTCGCACCACCCACATCCTCGAACGCATCAACCTCGACGTGGAACTGCGCGACAAGGCGCGCCGCCTCTTCCGCAAGCAACTCACCAACCAGGAACTGGTCGAGAAATTGGTGGGTGAACTCACGGGCATGGGCTTCGCCGAACTCATCAACGAGGAGGACGGCACCCACAAGGTGACGGCTGCCTTCCGGTATGCCGAGGAGATGGTCGGCCTCATCGCCATCTACAACGAAGAAGAAATCCCCGAAGAATGAAGATGGAGCAAAATATGAGACACCTCAACAAAATCGTATTCCTCAACAGTGCCAACATCCCTTACGCTGAGGTGATGCTCGACGGCAACGTGCATTTCGCCGGCACGCAGGGCGTCGGCAAGAGCACCGTCCTCCGTGCCCTGCTTTTCTTCTACAATGCCGACAAGATGCGGTTGGGCATCCAACAGGGGCAGAAACCGTTTGAGGAGTTTTATTTCCGCCACAGCAACTCGTACATCGTCTATGAGGTGAAAACCGCCCAGGGCGCCTACACCATCCTGACCTACCGAAGTCAGGGCAAGGCGGTGTTCCGCTTCATCGACGCTCCTTACCGCAAGGAGTGGTTGGTGGGCGACGACGCAAGGGTGGAGAGCGACTGGATCCGCATCCGCGAGCGCATCGGCAAGGGGGTGGACATCAGCGCCAAGATCGACACCTACGAACTGTATCGCAACATCATCTTCGGCAACACCCACGACCGCAGCCACCGCTACGACAAATACGCCATCGTGGAGAGTTCGAAATACCAGAACATCCCGCGAAGCATCCAAAACGTGTTCCTCAACAGCAAACTCGATGCCGACTTCGTGAAAAACACCATCATCCAGTCGATGACGGAGGTCGAGGAGTCCATCGACCTCGCCACCTACCGTCACTTGGTGGCGGATTTCGAGCGTGAGTTCGACGAAATAGACTGTTGGTACCGCAAGGATGCCAACGGCGAGATACCGGTGCGAAACGAGGCGGCGAAGGTGGTGGAGACCTACAGGTTGCTGATAGCCTTCGAGTACGAGATGCTGCAGACATGGCATCAACTCAACTATGTGGTGGCGCATACGCGCGAGCAACTGCCGCTGCTCGACGACGAGATGAAAGCCTTGGCGGAGAAAATCCAGAAAATCAAGGAGAAACTGGAGAATGCCCGGCGTGACTTCGAGAAGGAGCACGATGCGTTCACCAAGAAAATCAGTGCCTGCGACGTGCGCTTGGCCGACATCAGGAACAAGCGGAAGCACTACGACCAAATCGGCATACAGGCCATCCTCGAACTCAACGCCCAGGAACAGAAGTTTGTCGGCGAGCGCGAACAGAAGGAGAAAATGCTCCATGCCCTCGAAGAACAATACAAGGACGTGACCGAGAAATACCGCGCCCTCTATGCCGCCCTCGACGACGAATGGAAAAAGTTCCTGCTCGCTCAGGAGGGGGAAAAACAGCGCTTCCGTGGGGACATACAAAACGAGCGCGACGCCTGTGGCAAGAGGCGCGACCTCAGGAAGAAGGCGATAGAGGAGGCATACGGCGACTGGCTCACGGCTTCCGACGACCGGCTCGGCACCATGCAGCAGCAACTCGGCTTGGCGGACAAGCGGTTGGCGGAATTGCAGTATTGGCATCCGTTGGAAAACGAAACCACCAATGCGCGGCAAGACATCGACGCCTTGAAAGTCATGGAGCACCAGATGAAGGGGCAACTTGCTGTGGTGGGTGCCCGACTGACGACATTGCGGCAGGAAGGACAAATGGCGCATGAGCAGATAAAGCAGGAGTATGACCGCAAGCGTGCCGATGGCGAAGAGCGGCTGAAACAGTTGCAGGAGGCCTTGGCGGAGACCGATGGCATACTCGCCCGCTGGAAGGGTTCGCTATATGAATGGCTCACCGACAACAAACCCGGATGGGAGGACAACATCGGCAAGGTGGTGGACGAACAGCGGGTGCTCTACGCCCAGGGCCTCTCGCCCGAATTGGCGGAGGGCGACAACCTGTTTGGCGTGCGCCTCCACCTCGATGCCATCGCCTCGCATCATCGGTCGCCCGACGAGTACCGCGAATTGAGAAAGCAGCAGCAAACCGCCGTGGCGGCGCAGAAGAGAGAATTAGCCGAACAGCAACAGCAAGGCGAGCGTGAGTTGGAGGCGCTGCGCAAGCGATACAATGGCAAACTCGCCGAACTACAGCAGCAGGAGACCACCCTGTGGGTGCAAGTCGAACAGATACCATTGAAAATAAAGGATGCGGAGACGCGCCTCCGGCAATGGGAGCGCAAGGAACAGGAGATGGTGGCTGCCGAACGCGAAAAGCGAAGTGCCGCCCTCAACGAGGCGCGACTCAGCGTGGAGCGGGAGAAAACCGCCCGCAGTCAGCAGCGCAACAAGCGCGACAAGGACTTGAAGGCGGCTGACAGCGAGTGCAATGCGGCTTACAGGGACCTGCAAAAACGTTACGACGAGTTCAGGCAGCAACAAGAAGGTGAGAAAGAGACGCGCCAAAAGGACATCGCCGAGCGCAAGCAGATGATGGAGGAGAGGGAGCGCGACGAACTGAAAGGGAAGGGCGCCGACACCCACGCCATCGAACTGTGCCGGCACGACATCGACGTGGTGGAGCGCATCCTCCAACGGATTGCCGACCAGCGGCATTTCGTCTTCGAATACCAAAAGGACACGGAGGAACTGTTCTCGCACGAAACGGAATACCGCGACGAGAAACGGCAGTGGGAGGCAAAGGATGCCATGGCCCGACAGTTGCACGACGAGAAACGAAAGCACCATGAGGCGGAACTGGCGGAAAACGCCGAACTGCTGAAAAAACGCAGGGCGGACTACAATGCCATGGACTTGGGGCTGAAGCAATATGAACAGATGTGCCAAGTGGAGCAGGTCGTCCCGCCGGCTCTCGCGCAGGACGACACGGCGTTGCCCACTACAAAGCCGTGCTCCGACCTCGTGACACAGATGCGGGGCATCGCCAACAAAAAGCGGCAGAAGGGCGACGAACTGAAACGGGCGGTCAACTCGTTCAACACGCATTTCGTCGCCAACAATACCTTCCATTTCATCACGCCACAGTATGACGAAGACTACCTCGAATTTGCACTCAACTTGCAGGACTTCGTCGAAAACGACAAGATAGAGATGTATCGGACGCGCGTCAGCGAGCACTACAACACCATCCTGCACAGCGTCTCGCGCGAGGTGGGGCTCCTGATGAACCATTCGGCGGAGGTGAAGGGCATCATCGGCGAACTGAACCGCGATTTCCAGGAGCGCAATTTCGCGGGCGTCATCCGCAGCATCGAACTGAGGGCGGAGGAGTCGTCGGACAGGATGATGCTCCTGCTGAGGCAAATCCGCGACTTCACCGAGGAAAACGCCTTCTCCATGGGCGAACTCAACCTCTTCTCCGGCGACGACCGCGACAAGGTGAACGCCAAGGTGGTGGACTACCTCAAGAAATTCATGAGGCAACTGCAAAAGGAACCCGGCAGGACGCAACTGACGCTCTCCGACACCTTCCGCCTGCAGTTCCGCATCCAGGAGAACGACAACAACACGGGGTGGGTGGAGCGCATCAACAACGTGGGGTCGGACGGCACCGACGTCTTGGTGAAGGCAATGGTCAACATCATGCTCATCAATGTGTTCAAGCAAAGGGCGTCGCGCAAAAACGGCGACTTCATCATCCATTGCATGATGGACGAGATAGGCAAGTTGCACCCCAACAACGTGAAGGGCATCTTGCAGTTTGCCAACGTGCGCAACATCTATCTCATCAACAGTTCGCCCATGGGCTATAATGCCGACCTCTACAAATACAACTATCTGCTGACAAAGGACGGCAGGTCGCAGACGCTCGTGAGGCGCTTGGTGACCGTCAATGCCTGATGCAAGTGCCGAAGTCCTTGGCGGAAGCCATCCGCTGCCTGGTCGCGGGCGAGTCTGTCGCGGCGAGCCGCCTCCGCTCCGACGTGGCTGGCGCCTTGCTCGACGAGGGCTTGCTCTCCGTACAGGCGCATGGTCGCCGCCGCACCTACCGAGCCATCGATGCCATGGCGCTGAAGGCGTTTGTGGAGTCGCGCTATGAGGGATTTCGACAAATAGATGTCGCCGACAACTTTTCCAGCGGCGACACGTTCACACGGTCGGCTCAGGCGGTTGCCACCGGCAATTCCAAACTCGTCAAGGTGCGCTCGTGCCCGGGATTTCCCGTCAATGCCTACGAACCCATCCCCTGCATGCTCAACGGCAGTGCGTGGACCGTCCATCCTCCCGAGGGCAGTTTCGCCTTCGTCACCGACTGGAAAACTTTCGTCATCCCAAGCGATGTCGTGGTGGTGGGGGTGGAGAACATGGAGAACTTCCGCATGGTGCGTCGCCAACGGGCATTGTTCGAGTCGCAGGTCGGCTCGGGGCGCCTCCTCTTCGTCTCGCGCTATCCCCAGTCCATCGACCTGCGCTCATGGTTGCAAGGCATTCCCAACCGGTATGTGCATTTCGGCGACTTCGACCTCGCCGGCATCCACATCTTCCTGACGGAGTTTGAACCCTTTGTCGGGGCAAGGGCGTCCTTCCTGATTCCTTCCGACATCGACGAAAGGTTGCGCGGCGGTTCGATGGAGCGCTTCAACAGCCAGTTTGCCCGATTCCGGCATTTGCGTAGCGACCGCCCCGACCTCCAGGCACTTATCGAACTCATCCTCCG
>CAMKSZ010000216.1 GCA_946415525.1 uncultured Prevotellaceae bacterium
TATTCATGATCGCTCTCCTCCTCAAAGATTTTTTGGGCCACCCTCACGTCTTCGCGCATCTGCGCCACCAGTTGACCAGTGCTTTCAAAGCGTTGCTCGCCCCTCAGACGGTGAGCCACCGACACCAACAGGTGTTTGCCATAGAGGTCACCCTCGTAGTTGATAATATGCACCTCTATCGACAGCGTGTCGCCACCAAACGTAGGACGGCTGCCGATATTCATTACGGCTCGTTTCATCTCCATGCTACCCTCCACGCGCGCCCTGACAGCATAGACGCCTGGAGCAGGAATCATCTTCGCCTTGTCGTCCAACTCGATGTTGGCGGTGGGGAATCCCAACCTCCTACCTTGTTGGTGCCCCTCCACCACCCGTCCCACGAGGGTGTAGGAATGACCCAGACAGCGCGAGGCCAATTCGACATTTCCTTCGGCAATCATTCGGCGGATGGCAGAACTGCTCACCGTCGCTCCGTCAACGGTCAGTTCCGTGCTCTTCACCACCTCGATACCCATCTCCTCGCCATAGCGCACATAGTCGTCGAAACCTTCGGAGCGGTCATGGCCGAAGCGGTTGTCGTAGCCCACCAACAGTTTTCGCACGTTGAGTCGGTCGCGGAGTGTCTGCTGCATGAAGTCCCGGGCCGACAAGGCTGCCAACTCAGGGGTGAAATGCAGCAGCACGCAACTGTCGATGCCTGTTTTAGCCAACCGGACGAGTTTTTCCTCGTAGGCTGTCAGCATCTGAGGGACAAAAGACGGGTCAACAACCTGTCGTGGGTGGTTGTCGAAAGTGACGGCCATCGAGTCCATGTCGGCCTCACGCGCCATCGCCACCATTTGTGCAATGAGGTGCTGGTGGCCGAGATGCACACCGTCGAAAAAACCGACGGTGGCCACGGCAGGCCGCTCGTTGGCAGGAGTTTCATTCAGTGATATCTTTTTCATCTTGTGGAGTAGTTTCTTGTGGTTGGCCGGGGATATCGGAGTTTCCGGAGTTTCCGGAGTTTCCGGGGATTCCGGGGATTCCGGATAATCCGGATAGCCCGGAGTTTCCGGAGAATCTTTCTCTTTGCTCTTCGAGGATGGCCATCAGGTCGTCGTAGCGCTCGGCGCGAAGCAGGGCGATGCGGGTGGCCCTGAAATTGGGGATGCCCTTGAAAATGGGACTGGCGGCGAGATGACGGCGGGTGTGGAGGATGCCTCTATATTCGTCGATGCGCTCTATGTTGATGCGCAACTGCTCCTCGAGCACGTCGAGTTTCCAGGAGAAGTCCATCTGAGGGTCGGGGGCCTCGCCGTCGAGATGACGCCGTATCTCCCTGAAAATCCATGGCCGCCCGAAAGTGGCACGACCCACCATCACTGCATCCACACCCGTCTCGTCGAAGGCCTTTTTGGCAGCCTCGGGCGTAGTGATGTCGCCATTGCCGATGATGGGAATGTGGATGCGAGGGTTGCGCTTCACTTCGGCGATGGGTGCCCAGTTGGCCTGGCCAGTGTACATCTGCGAACGGGTGCGCCCATGGATGGTGAGCGCACTAATGCCACAGTCCTGCAACTGCTCGGCCAATTCGCCGATGACGATGTTGTTGCAGTCCCAGCCCAACCTCGTTTTCACCGTCACCGGCACACGGACTGCCTTCACCACCTCGCGAGTGATGTCAAGCATCAGGGGGATGTTGCGCAACATGCCGGCACCGGCTCCCTTCCCCGCCACCTTCTTTACCGGACAACCGAAATTGAGGTCGATGAGGTCGGGACCCACCTCCTCCACCATACGGGCGGCTTCTACCATGGCTTCCACGTCGCGCCCATATATTTGAATGCCCACGGGGCGCTCCTCATCGCGGATGGTAAGTTTGGCCATGGTGCTTTTCACCGAGCGCACCAATGCCTCGGCACTGACGAACTCAGTATAGACCATGGATGCCCCGAACCGCTTGCAGAGCAGTCGGAAACCGATGTCGGTGACATCCTCCATCGGAGCGAGGAATACCGGTCGTGAACCGAAAGAGATATTTCCTATTTGCATTTCAGCATTATTTCAACAAATGATACATGCCGCCCGCGAGCGTGCGCACCACCCCTTTCATCTCCATTTCAAAGAGGATGCCGGCGAGGCGACTGACGGGAATGCCCGTCTGCACGGAGAGCACGTTGAGATGGAGGTCGTTGTTGCCGTCCAGCACAGTGGCTACGGCTTCTTCCTCGGGGGTGAGGTCTGCGAACATCTGCCGTTCGATGCCATTCTGCCGTGCCTTGGAGAGAGCGGCGTCGCCCTCCCATCCCATGGCTTTCACCAAACTCTCGGCATCAGTCAACAACATGGCGCCGTTGTCACGGATGAGTTGGTTGCACCCTTCGGAATAGACATCGCCTATCCTACCAGGGAAAGCAAACACATCGCGGTGGTATTCGCGAGATATTTCGGCGGTGATGAGTCCGCCACCGTGGGCGGCGCTCTCCACGAGGATGCAGGCATCCGACATACCGGCGACGATGCGGTTGCGGCGCACGAAATTGATTTTGTCGGCATTGGTGCGCGACATGAACTCAGTGAGCAGTCCACCGTGCGACAGCATCTCCACGGCTATGGCGCGATGGCTATGCGGATAAAGGGTGTCGAGGCCATGGGCCAGCACGCCCACCGTGTCCAGTCCCGACGCAAGGGCTTGTTTATGGGCACAGATATCGACACCGTATGCCAGTCCGCTCACCACCAACAGGTCGGGACACAGACTGCTCAGGTCGGTCACCAAGCGGCGGATGAGGTCCTCACCGTAGAGGGTGCATTTCCTCGTGCCGATGATGTTCACCACTCGACTCTTGTTGAGGTCGGCACTACCTTTATAGTAAAGCACCAAGGGAGCGTCGTCGCAATCGACCAGGCGGTGGGGGTAGTCGGGGTCGGAGATGGCGAGCGGCCGAATGCCGTGGCGTATGTCATACGCCATCTCCTCCTCCGCCCTTGCACGCACGGTGTCGCAATCGCGGAGGATTTCGACCAATCGCGGCGAAGCGTCGGGGATGATGGCGCGGATGTCGCGGCGGTGCTCTATGACGGCTGTGGCACTACCAGCCTCAAGGTAGAGGGCGTGGATGGCCGCGAGGTTGTAATAACTCAACCTCGCCAGTGTCATCGCGTTGAGGGTCTCCTGCTCGTTCATGACTCTTTGCTGCTAACATAAGCCGCCAGCACGTCGTCGTATGGACTGGTGATGGCCAATTGTCCGTTGACGAGCGCCACCACCTCCACTTTGGCGCGGCACGACAGTTGATTGTCGGAGGCTCGGAAGATGTCTTGGCTGAAGACAAACCGCACACCTTCCTTGTGGAGCGCGAGACGCGAGACAAACTCATCGTCGCAGCGCAAAGGTGTCTTAAACTGCATCGACACGCGGGCCACCACCGCATCCACTCCCTTGGCGTGCATGTCGGCGAAACTCACGCCGATGCTCCTAAGGAAGAGGTGGCGCGTATGCTCGGTATAGTGCAGGTAGTTGGCATTGTTGACGATGCCCTCGATGTCGCATTCGTAATCACGCACTTCCATGCGTGTCTCAAAAATATATTTCATATCCTTCATTGTCTATAGTCGCCCCAAAAGCCTGAGACAGGTTTCATGGGGTGTCTTTCTTTCTCATATACTCGAAACCGATGCGGCAGTGCAGGCAGTCCTTTTTGTCGCAATACTGCTTCTTGAGTTGTATCAGGGCTTGGCTGTCGCCGGCATTTTGCACCACGAGGCCACATTCCTGCCATAGCCGCACGATGTTGTTGTTCTCGGCATGCAACTGCTCCAACAACGTGAAGGCGCGGTCGCAAAGTTGTTCGTTGCCACGATAGCGCCCATATGCGAAGAGCATGGGCACGGCGGTGTTGACCATGAGCAGGTTGAGCGAATAGGGCGACATGTGCTTGACGTTCTTGGCACTCTCGCTGCCGAAGACGTAGTGGGTCTCCCAATAAGGCGTCACGTTGGTAGCGAGCACCTGCTGCATCTGCTCCACCGTCTCGCATTCCACCAATTGGCTCAGTCCGGCACGGCGCGAATGATAGAGGTTGGCCAACTGTGAGATACGGATGTGGGGGAAGTTCTGCGGCCGCATGCGGAGGTATTTCCACAGTTTGTGGTTGATGGGCTTCAACCCAAACTTATGGGACAGATAGATGTATTCATTGCGCAGGCGGGTGAAGTAACCCTCGTCGAGCGCCACCTTTTGGTAACGCTCGGGGACAGCGGCGATGTCGAGCAAGCCGGCCTGCCCGAGGAAGAGGGCCTCAATTTGGAAGAGGTTGTCACGATGGTGATCGACAGCATGAAGCGGGATGCTCTTGGCCCATGCCTCAAAGGCGTCGCCGTTGACACCGAAGCCGTAGTTGCGGGCGAGGGTGACGAAATAGGCATCCTCCCACGAACCATCGCAGATGCTCACCCGCTGGCGGATGGCCTCGGTCTTCTGTTCCAGTCGCTCGGTCTGCAGCGCACTCATCCAACTGTGCACCGTCAGCCGCGAGAGGTCGGGGATGATTTTGTAGCAGGGTGGATAGCGGTCGATGGTGAGCAACTGCTGGTAATGGTCGGCCACATGTTGGGGCACGCTGAGCAACATCTGCGGGGGAGTGAGACCGTTATGGGTGCGCACGATGGCATCGGCAATGCCGCAGACATGCAGCACCACGTTGTCGTAGGCGGCATCGCGGTCGTGGCCATGAGCGAACCAGTCGCTGGCCTTGTCGTGTATCTCCACATTCCCCACCCATAAAGTGCCGTCGATTTTCACCTTGGCATTGAAGAAATCGGGACCGGCATGGCGATTATGCAAACCGGGGTCGATGACCTCTACCGTTCGATGGTCGATGGTTTGCAGGGCTTGTAGAGGGAAGAGTTTGTGCTTCCAACAGTAGTGCAGCAATGCTTCCATAGGCGTGGCGTGTTATCTCACTTTCCAGACATTGAGGACGATGGTGCCCTCGACAGGCACAGACCAGTCGGGCGAACAGACATAGATGGCATCGTTGAGCCAAGCGTAGCGGCTGTCGGTGGGTGCCTCAAATCGGGGCGCGGCCTTGAAATAGAAGGAGGGGTGCCCGTCGCTGTCCTTCCCTGTGGCGATAATGCCGCAGTTGCGCACATGGATATAGACACCGTCGTCGGTCTGGATGGAGTAGATGGCTTCCAACTCCGTGCGGTGGCCGTCGGCACTGGCCAACTGATAGTCGGCTCCGCCGCTGAGCACCTTTCCCTTGATGGCAGGACCCTCGAACGTCCCGCCGGTGATGGGAATGACGACACGACGACCATGGGGTGTGTCGCCAACAGTGTAGGCAGCATCGATTTTCACTTTCAACTGCATCACATAATCCAGTTCTGGTGCCTTGGGGGCGGCCTGCTGTGCCATGACGGGCAACAGACTCACGGCAAACAGCATCGCAAGCATCATCTTCTTCATGACTGTAGGTTTTTTGCGTTTTGGTTTGCAAAGTTAACCAAAATCCCACAATCAGCCGAGGATGTGGGCATTTTTTTGAATGGGATGCAGCCGAACGACCTCAATATCATGCAGCGACAACAGCAGAATGGGAGCACAGTCATTGCTCTTGCCTGTCTCCCCCCTCTAACAGCGATGGCCAATCAAGGCTATAGTCTAAACTCGTCCAAAAGACAATGAGAAATCTGGACTATTGTCCAAACTCCCAATCTCCGAAACTCCCAAACTCCTGTTTCTTCAACACTTTTGCCTCCTTTTTCCGAAATATATCATGCAATTTGCTCATTTAATCGGATTTTTGCACTATATTTGCTAAAAATTTCTACTATGACGATTTTTCCCGATATGGAGCGTAAATACCCGGTAGGCATACAGACCTTCTCTCGACTACGGTCGGAGGGCTATGTCTATATCGACAAGACCGACTTGATGTGGCGAATGACCCGACTAAGCCCATTCATCTTCCTGAGCCGTCCGCGCCGCTTCGGCAAGTCGCTGCTCACTACCACGCTGTGCTCGTTTTTCGAGGGGCGACGCGACCTCTTCGAAGGGCTCAAGGTAATGGAGTTGGAACAGGAATGGAAACGCTATCCTGTGCTCCACATCGACGTGAGCATGGCAAAGGGGCAGAAAGACGAGGACATGCTTTCGAATGCTTTGTGGAGGCAGTTGGAGCCATATGTGGAACAATATGGTCACATTCCGTCGGAAAAGACCGCAGGTGCCCTATTCTCTGGTCTCATCCGACGGGCTTATCAGCAGACGGGCGAACAGG
>CAMKSZ010000217.1 GCA_946415525.1 uncultured Prevotellaceae bacterium
GCCATCCGCTATATCAGCCACTACAACCGCAACGGGTCGTTCATGCTGATGATCGACGACGTGTATGTGGGACAGGCGAAAGACTACGAAAACACCATCGCGAAGACGAAAGCCCGCCGCGCCCCAGCACGCTCGGCTTCCAACCCCAACGAGTATTTCCACGTCTATCTCGACGGCAACGAGGTGGGCGTGACCGAGGAATACGAATATGTGGTGGAGGACGTGCCGGAAGGCACCCACACCTTGGGCGTCAAGGCTACCTATCTGGCTGCTGAGAGCGAGATGGCGACCGCTACGGTGGTCATCGACAACGCCTTTGCACCCATCACCTTCCACGTCAGTGCAGAGAGTCTGCTCTCCGCCGACGGACAAGTCGTCAACATGGTTGACTTGGCGACTTCCGACACTTACGAGGCGACCGTCAAGGACGGGGTGGCTGTCATCCCCTCGCTGCCCCACGGCGACTATGTGGCCCGTATCGAGGAGGGCGCTTTCAACGCTTGGCAACAGACCGTCTCGCTGCCGGCACAGCAAGAGGTGGATGTCCTTCTCACCGACCGCGTGATGACTCCCTACAACATCACCGCCGATGTCGATGAGGGACAAACCGTCGTGGTGAAGTGGAACCGCGAACTGCTCTTCTGCGACAGTTTCGAGGATTACGACGACTTCGCCACGGGGGAGTTTGGCGGATGGAAAACCGTTGACCGCGACAAGATGCCGGTCTATCCCATCGCCTTGGGTGACATCAACAACATGGTATTTTTCCCGGGTGCCGGCACCGCCAATTCTCCGCAGTCCATCGCACCCATGGTGTTCAACCCCTGGAGCACCACACCGCCCATGATGCCCACCGACCCTGCCGTGGCGGCGCCCACCGGCGACAAGACCGTCATCTTCTTCTCGCCTCAACGGGCGGCAGCAGACAAATGGCTCATCTCGCCTGCCATCGACATCTACGAGGGTTACACCATGCGGGCTACGCTCAAGTCGTATGACGGCATGTACCCTGAGACGGCGGAATTTTGCGTGGCGACGGATGGCGACCAACCCGAAGACTTCATGACTATTGCCACGGCCGACGACATCGCTGCCGAACAGTGGACCATCTACGAGGCCGACCTGGCTGACTATGTGGGCCAGCGTGTGCGCCTCGCCCTTCACTACATCTCCTACGACGCGTTCTTCCTGCAACTCGACGACTTCACCGTCGGTTCGGTGGACGGCGAAACGCCTTTCATCGACTACGGCAACGTGGTTCGTTACGACATCTACGTGGACGGCGTGAAAATAGGGGAGAGCACCACGCCCACCTACACCTTGACGGGATTAGGCTTGGGCAGCCACACCGTCGGCATCGTGGCGGTCTATCAAAACGCCGTCTCCGAGATGGCGACCGTCACCGTCAATGTCTCCACCGACATGATACCTGTCACACTGCTGTCGGCAGAACCTGCTGCCGATGTCTATACCCTCAGCGGACAAAAGGTGAGGCAACGGTTGAACCAGTTGCCGAAGGGCATCTACATCATCCGCTCCGGACAACAATACACAAAAACTTACAAAAAATGAAAAAAACGCTCCTTTTGCTATGCCTGACTTTCAGCCTTTCCATATATGCGCAACATCACATAAAGGCTACAAGTGGCGCTCCTGTCGATTTCAGGTGCATGAACGTAAGACCGTCTTGCAAAAAGGCGTCGCCGGCACGGGTGGAGGGACTCTCGTCCCTGCAACGGGCGGTGGGCTACATCGTGGACAGCAACCCTGACAGCATCACCATGAGCGGTGCCTTGGTGGGAACGGCTGGCACCTATCCGCTGGGCGTGATTGTCACTGCCGACATGCTGCGCGACTATGTGGGGTGCAAGGTCATCGGCATCAGGGTGGCTGCCGCACAGTCGTTGGGCAAGTCGGATGTGTGGCTCCATCCCATCAGCAACGAGGGGGTGGTGTCGGACGACGGCCTCAGCAAAGGCCAGCGCCTCTACGAGGGGTGGAACAACGTCTTTTTCAACGGCGAAGCCTCTTGGGAAATAAAAGAGGGGGAGATGCTGCTCGTAGGATTCGACTACAATGAGACGGAAAGCATGGTGGCGGCGGACGTAGGCGGAATATGCACCGTCGGCGAGGCACAGGGCAACGACTTCCTCATCTATACCGACGTGGGCGATGGGATGGGGTGGTACAGTGTCGGCAACTTGGGGTCGCTCTGCGTGCAACTCATCGTCGATATCAGCAACCTGCCTGAGAAGATGCTCAGCCTCACCTATCTCGACACGGGTTTCCGCTACAAAAAGGCGGATGAGAAAATCGAGATGTACACCATCGCTTCCAATATCGGGCGCAACAGCCTCAGCGGCTATACCATCCGATGCCGCATCGACGACCAGGACCCTGTCAACTTCACCTACGACAAAACTTTGGCGGAGGCTGCCAACGACCATCAGCAACCGGTGCTGGCCCTGCCTGCCGGCATCGCCGTGGGTACCCACCAACTCTGCGTGGAACTGTTGGCGGAGGACGATGCTGCGCCCGTCAGCGGGAAGGCCTCGAAGACCGTGACGTTCTATATCTACAACGAGAGCCTCCAGCGCCAGCAAAACTATGTGGAGCAATACAACAGCCAGAACGAGTACATGGCTTCGGTGGTGAACCCCATCTTCAACCAAGTGGCGCAAACCGACAACAGCATGGCATTGGTGAATATCTATACCTCCGACTCGCCGCTGGCCATAGAGGAGAGCGGTTATTTGCCTGCCCTCTATGCCTACACCGTGCCGTCGTTCACCATCAACAGGTCGTACTTCCCGGGCGAGGAATACATCGCCTACGACGTCAACTTCTACGCTTCGCAGTATCCCGACTTCGTGCCTTCCATCGTGCATGACCTCATGGCGCAGGACATGCTCCAACCGTCATTTGCGACCATCAACATCACGCCTTACTATGATGCCGACTCCAAGCAACTGTCCATCGACGTGACAGGGCAACTCGCCGAGGGGGCCGCCGATATCTTCAAGGACCTGTCGCTCACCCTGTTGCTCACAGAGGACAACGTGACGGGCGACCAGGTGGTCGTCAACCCATTCACGGGGCGCCTGACCACGCGGCACGACTATCTCCACCAACATGTGTTGCGAAAGTATGTCACATCGCCATTGGGCGCTCCTGTCAGTGTCAGCGGCAACGGATATACCGCCCATCACACCGTCACCCTTGACGGCAACTGGGATATCGACCAAATGACGGTCGTCGGATTCCTCTGCCGTGGGGCGGAGACGGTCACCGACGACAACGTGAAGGAGATGGATGTCACCAACTGTTGCAGCATGCCGCTCAAGGGCATTACCGGCATCCACCAACTGGACGACAACGCCAAGGTGAACACTACATCACAATATTTTACACTCGACGGACAAAAAGTGGGCGCCGACAACCTCCTGCCGGGTATCTATATTGTCAAAAAAGAGGGAAAATGTAGCAAAATAATTGTCAAATAAATAAAAAACTAAGAAAAAGAACGCGTACATTTGCATACCAATATAAAATACTATAAATTTGCATTTTAATTATCAACCTAATTCTACGCTTATGATGAAAGTTAAATTTCTACTTCTAACATTGCTCTCCGTGCTCGGAATGAACACGGCGTGGGCAGAGACGGTGTCGCCTTATAAGGTGGACTTCAACAAGACCATCTCGACAGGCATCCATGATTTTGCCGTAGCCTCCAACTGGGAGCACTTCGTGCCCAAAAGCGACTACGACGGCATGGGACCTTACTACATGAATTACGCTTATTACGCTGACCAAGGCATCGGTGGCTCGGGAACCCTGCTGTGCAACAAACAGTATGCTGGCGACTACGGCGGGGGTGAGGTTGTCAAAGACATTCTGGTGACTCCTGTGGTCTCCGGCACCTTGACACTTCATGTGAAGCCCTCAAGTCTTGCCTCTAATTCCAATCCGTCGTTCGTGGAGTTCTACAAACAGGAAAACGCCACACAGGCTGGCGAAATCATCAAGCGCTTCACTGTCGATGACGCGGCCAATCCCTATGTACTCGACCCCGAGAATGAAGGTTGGTACACCGTGAGCATCACCCTCGATAAGGCACAACGCATCGGCATCCGCGGCCAGTATGTCTATCTGGATGACTTTAGCGCCTCCTCTGCAGAGGTTGTCCTTGAGAACAAACTGACTGTCACCAAACTTTCCCAGGTGGGAACCGGCACTTACTACCCCGCTCAGAAAGAGGATGGTTCGGTGGACATCTCGCTGAAGGTCACTCTCAGAAACGATGGTGATTTCGACTTGAAAAAAGGCGACGAGAATTACACCCTCAACTTGGTTAAGCGGGAATATTATAGTTCTGGCGTCACGGTAATTGACGATGCCGTCTTCCAAATAGAAGAAGAACTCCCTGTCGGCAAAGAGGTTACCTTTACCGCCAACTTCAATACAAGCAGCCTTGGGACAGGCTGGATGTACCTGAAAGTGCAGGAGAACATCAGTGGCACCATCTCCTCTCCAATGGTACAGACCCAAGTCATGCCTTATGAATCGGGGTTCATCTTCAATAAGGAAGGCTCCACCAGCAATTCTTCCACCTCCACTCCAATCGCCTTCGGAATGGTAAGCGAAGCCACAACGTTGAACTACCAAATCTACAACCCGGGTCCGGCACCAGTCACCATCAACAGCCTGACCATCGACGCTCCGTTCACCACTGACGCTCCTGCAGGCGAGTTCACCGTGAATGGTGGCGAAACGAAAGTCATCGCCATCTCGTTCCCGGCTGCTGAAATAGGCATTTTCGACGGCAACCTCACCATCCAATACACCAACTTCGGCAAAGAGGCCGCCACTTATTCATTGGCAGTATCAGCCACCGTGCTCGATCCGTCGAAGAATATCATCACCTTCGACAATGGCAAGACGGGAACAGAAGCCAACGGACAGTACCCCGCAGGCTCCATCCATCCCAGCAAAGTCTATATCACCTATTCGACTGACGACAACGGAACCAACTACTACCTGCAGAGTGCCGATGCCAGCACAAAGTTCATCACACCGCTGCTCACGGCCAAAGCAGGTGAGACTTTCTCATTCGACGCATGGTACAAAGAATACAATGAAACAGCAAAAGTCATTGTTTACTGCTCGAAAGACAGAGAGGAATGGACTCAACTCACCGAAGTGGGATATAAGGCATTAAGCGTAAATAAACAACCCTTCTTCGCCACCATCGAGGAAGCCGGCGACTATTATCTCGCTTTCGAACTCGCGGGAAATGCCCTGCTCGACAACATCTATGGACTGGTACTTGCTCCACAACCTGAGCACAATTGGTATGTGACGGGCACCGACCTGCCTACTACAGCCAAGGAGAATAGTCCTTACACTGCCACCATTAGCGTGAAGAACATTAACGCCGAGGCTGATGTCATCGAGACTGCCATTCTGTATCTCGATGGAGAGACTGTCGATGTGAAAAATGATGTGGCTCTCGAAGGCAATCCCATGACTGCAGTAGAGGGAACTTATAGCAAAGACAACATTGCCAACCCCTTGGTGATTACCTTCACCTTCAACCCACACACCTCAGGTGAACACACTGCCTACATCGAACTTATGAGTGACTACAAGGTGGTGACAACTGGGGAGGTGACAATCAACATCGCCAAGGAAGTGGCTTCCAGCGAACTCGTCATCGGTGAGAATTCATACACTTCAACGCAGGTGCCTTTCCACACGACATGGATGGACGACTCATCTGGCAAATCTATGAGCGACTTTGTCTATAGCAAGGAAGAACTTGAAAAATTCGGACTGCAAGCGGGCGACAAGGTGACTGCCATCACCTTCAAAGGCGTTCCTACATCCAGCAAGACCATCGACTTCTTGACCGCCGAGGCGTGGTTGGGAACGATGGATGATCCAAGCACATTCGTCGCTGGCGAAGTGGACAAGGAAAGCATGACTCATTTCGTCATCTTCAACGAAGAAAAGGTTGAAACATTTGAAGACGTGGAGATGGAGTTCAAACTCGACCTCTCTAATGACCCCTTCGTCTGGGACGGTAAGTCTGCCATCCGTATCTACACCAATATCCACGGACATGATATCAACGGAAAGGGACAGTATGTAAACATCAAATTCCCTGTTGACAAGAATTATAAAGGATATTATACTTATAGAACTAATTCGTGGAGTTCTGGCGCCAGCCCCGTGGCTTACTTCTC
>CAMKSZ010000218.1 GCA_946415525.1 uncultured Prevotellaceae bacterium
AACTCCCAAACTCCTTAACTCCTATAATCTACCCTCCTTGTATTAATTTTATATAAAACTATGGTGGGATAGGGCATTAATTCCTCGTTTTTTTTTACCTTTGCAGCCGTTTAAATAAAAGAGCATGAGAAGGATACACTTGCTGGCCATTTTGCTGTTGATGACCATCACATTGTCGGCCAGTCCCGTCGCAAGAAAAAAAGCGCTTCAAAAAGCCCAAACGTTTGCACTAAAATACCGCAGTGCTGCAACCGCCTCCCTTAAAATGGCCTATTCCACCGACCCCGCCGAAGGGGAATCGGGCGTCTATGTATTCAACATAGGACAGAATGAAGGCTTCGTTGTCGTGTCCGATGACGAAGCCGACGACGTGTTAGGCTATTCCGACACAGGCAGTTTCGATGCAGAGCGGATGCCCGAAAACCTCCGTGCATGGTTAGCGCTATGTGCCGAGGAAGCCACGCTGACAGCCAAGGCAACCAACGTAGGAATCCAAGAGGGCACCGGTGCGAAGAAAGCGAAAGGCGTGGTGAAACATCCCACCGACGTGATAGCACCTCTTCTCACCTCAAAATGGGGACAGTGGGAACCCTTCAACTCGCAGTGCCCTTTCATCGGCGACGCACAATGCCCCACCGGGTGCACCGCCACCGCCTTGGCGCAGGTGATGCGCTACCACCGCCATGCCGCTGGCAGTTTGGCGATTCCCGCCTACAAGACACGCACCACCAACCTCAATGTGCCCGCCCTGCCCGCCACCACTTTCGACTGGGACAAGATGCCCGACGAATTGACCGTGGACAGCAACCCCGACGAAATCAAGGAAGTCGCCAAACTGATGCGCTATTGCGGACAAGCCACCAGCATGAACTACAACACCTCCGGTTCTGGCGCCTACACTTACTACATCCCCGAGCGGTTGCCCCTCTATTTCGGCTATCCCAACACCGTCCACTACGAGTATCGCGAAGCCTATGACGAAACGGCATGGGACGAACTCCTCGTGGCAGAACTGCTCAACCGTCAGCCTGTCATCTATACCGCCTACACCAATCTCAACCAAGGCCACACCTTCGTCTGCGACGGCTACGACGGCAACGGCTACTACCACATCAACTGGGGATGGGTGGGGACCGGCAACGGCTTCTACCGCATCGACGCCGCCCACGCCAAGGGCGAAGGCCTCAACCCCAATATCAAGAACTACCATCTGAGTGGCAGCCAGACCGCCCTCGTGGGCATCAAACCCGCAGGAAGCGACACCTACACCGCACCAGCCGAACTGCTCAGGGCTTTTAGTCGGCCGAGTTTGGCTAAGGGACGCCAATACACCCGCAGCACGACCGACGCCCCCTTCGAGAACATCGGCATCACACAGTCTTTTTTCAATACCGCCAACGCCGTGAAAACGCTCTTCTATGGCTACGCCCTCTTCGACGACGAAGGAACCCTCGTGACGACGTTGAAATCGACGAGCGCAAAATGGATTGTGGGCGAGAAGAAAGAATTGGAGGCCACCGGACTAACGGTGGGCGGCGGCATCCTGAAGGGAAACTACACCATCAAGGCGGTCTATAAAACATCTTCGTCCGCCGACTGGAAGCCGATGGCCGGCACCGACAAGAACTATATCAACGTCAGCATCGATGATTGCAACATGACGCTCACCCCCGTGCCGCAAGCCGACTTCACCGTAGAGCACATAGGGATGGATGGCCGCTACCTACAAATCACCTACGACAATCCCTTCACCGAGTTCTATGGCAACATCTACCTGCGCAAGCGCGACGCCAAGACAGGCTCCATCGTCGATGTGAGCAGCGACGTCATGGTGTCGTCGCCCCAGACCAGCGACCTCTTCGAACTGTACATCCCCGAAACCGAGTCGTTTGACCTCGAGAACGACCGTTTCTTCCTCTCTGTGGATAAATACGCCGACCAGTATTTCTACAGCAACGAGCCAGCCGACACTTTCGACATCGCCAAGAACGTGGAAATCATCAATAGGGGCGATGACGGCACGACTATCGTCGGCGACCGCGTGATGTGCCGGATGACGCTCCGCAACGATGGGAAGACCGACTTCCACGACGCCATCGTGGTGACACTTATCGACGACCGCCGCAACCTGACGGAAATGTGGCGCGACACCGTCACCATTGCCGCCGGCGACTCCTTGTCGCGCTATATGGAGATAGCACTCACCGACTTCGATTGCAAATACGGCATACGGATGGCGCACCACAACGGCGGCGCCTATTCGTGGACGGCCGACACCGCCGGCATGTATTCCGTCGCCAAAGGTGCCATTTACTGGACCAAGGACGGCAGCATCAAGACACAGGTGGCGGCACGCAACTTCCAGGTGCCGGAGGAGGCGCTCGCCATCATCCTCGGCAACGCCTACACGACGAACGTACTGCCCAACGCCAACCCCAACACCATCTACATGCTCGACAAGACCTTGCCCAAGGGACTCGTAGGCAAGAATTATGTCAACGCCTCCTATAAAGGCAACAAATTGACGTTGATTGACGGCTACGACTACTTCATACCCCGACAGATGCAGTTTGGTGGGAAGGTGACCTATACCCGCGAGTTGAAAGACAGCGACTCGCTGGCTTGGAGCACGCTGACCCTGCCTTTCAAACCCACCGAACTGTATGCCGACGATGACGCCATCGCCTGGAAACAGGATGCCGACGACGAGGAAGGTCTGCTTTGGCTCATGGGCATCGCCGAAATCCAAGACTCCATCATCGTCACCCATTATGCAGAGGAAATGGAAGCCGACACGCCCTATCTTATCGCCCATGACCAACGATTGGTCGGCAAGAAACTGACATTCTCCGCCACTTCCTGCCAATTAGCATCGATGCTTGAGGGCGAGGCCACTTCACTCGTGGGCGACTATGTCGTGCACCGAACACATGCCACCGACTCTGTCGGCGGAGGCTATCACCTGGTCGGCAACAAGATGGTGCTGACGGGCGACAGCGTGGCTGTGAACCCATTTGGGTTCTATCTGACCACCGACAGCACCGACCGCCCTGCACGATTGCACATTGACATCGACTGTGAGTCCGACTCTACGATTGTCGATCCCACCCCCGAGGCGATAAAGGGTGACGCCAACGGCGATGGGATGGTTGACGTGGTGGACGTGATGTTGACAGTGAACCATATCCTCGGCATCCACCTGCCCATCTTCTTTATGGAGAATGCCGATATGAACGGCGACGGCGTGATTGATGTAGCCGACACCATGAAAATCATCGGAATCATCCTCGGCACGGACAAAGAACAACCTATATATGTCCCCGAAGACCAACCTGGCAAGGAGTAGAGGGGAAAATGAACAGGAGTTTCGGAGTTTGGGAGTATAGGAGTTTAGACATTACTCTTGCAAATGTCGGGCCGCTTATAACGGAGACGCCCCATGGGACGTCTTCTATACAACAAATAATAAAAAACCGCTTCGCTTAGGAAAAAGAGAAAAAAAGGGGGAAAAAGCGCTAAAGCGCTGAAAAAAAAGGATAAATGGGGAGCAAGGAGGAGTCACAATTATATGTTGCGTTATCAACGCAACATACGGAACAACTCTAACGAATTGTCAATTAGTTTTGTGAGCAAAGGAATACATGATCAATTACATGGTTATTATATGTTTCTCGTTATAAATGGTCCGTTGTTAGCAAGGGTATTGTCTAAACTCCTTAACTCCTTAACTCCCAAACTCCTTAAAAGAAACTCCCCGAAAAGAATTATATGAAAAGAATACACCTTTGCGCCCTCGTTTTGTTGACGGCATTGCAGACGGCTATGGCGCAAGGCACTGCTGAAGACTATCGCCGTGCCTATTCGCTCTACGACAAGTTGAATGCCACCAACGTGCGGCATTGGGCGCATGCCGTGGCGTGGAAAGACTCCACCCATGTTTTCTCCTATTATATCGACACCGACGACGGTCAGAAATACTTCGAGTATGACGCCGACGCACGCACCCGTCGCGAGGTGGAGGCCCCCCGTAAGCAACAGCCGCAGCCACGGTTTGGTCGGCACAAGGAGCGCCACTGGATGGAGGTGGACGAAGAGCAAGACCCGCGGCCCGTGGTGTCGCCCGACGGGCGTACCGAGGCATATATCGAAGGCTACAACGTGGTGCTGCACGAAGTGGGGAAGCCCTACAGCGAAAAACGAGTGCTGAGCCAGGATGGCACCATCGGCTGCTACTACTCCAACCGCATCTATTGGTCGCCCGACAGTCGCCATATCTTCGTTTGCAAGCGCCGCCCCGTGGCAAAACGCTATGTCTATTATGTGGAGACGTCACCCCCCGACCAGTTGCAGCCCATCCTCCACCAGCAAGAGTACGCCAAGCCCGGCGATGAACTGCCGCAGCGCACGCCCGTCATCTTCGACGTGTCGTCAGGGCGCCGCATCGAGGGGAGCACCAACCTTTGTCCTAACCAATACGACCTCGACGGTTTCGCCTGGACGGCGGACAGCCGCGAGGTGACGATGGAATACAACGAGCGGGGGCACAAGGTCTATCGTGTGCTCGCCATGGATGCCGAGACGGGTGCCGTCCGCACCGTCGTGGAAGAGACGGCATCGACGTTTGTCAACTACACCCGCCATTTCCGGCACGACTTCGCCGACGGCACGCGGATGCTCTGGATGAGCGAGCGCGACAACTGGAACCACCTCTATTTATATGACATGCACACAGGCAAGGTGACACGGCAGGTGACCAAAGGGCGGTGGTGCGTGCGCCATGTGGTGAAGGTCGATGAGGAGGCCGGAGTGGTCTATTTCGCTGCGAGTGGCGTGGTGGCGGGCGAGGACCCCTATCTCGTGCGCTACTACCGCATCGGACTTGACGGCAAGGACATGCGCTGCCTCACACCGGCAGAGGGAGAGCATGAGGTGAAGTTTTCCAAAGACTTCCGATACCTGGTCGATACTTGGTCGAAGGTGGACCAGGCTCCCGTTACCGTGCTGCGCAGAACTTCCGACGGAGCGCCTCTCGACACCATCGAGTGCGCCGACCTTTCGCGGTTGAAGGCCAACGGCTGGCGGGCCCCCGAGGTGTTTGTGGCAAAGGGGCGCGACGGCAAGACCGACCTATGGGGCATCATCCAGCGCCCCACCCAGTTCGACCCCTCCCGTCGCTATCCCGTCATTGAATACATCTATGCTGGTCCGGGCAGTGCCTATACGCCCAAGAGTTTTCTTCCCTACAACTGGAACATGACGGCACTCGCCGAGTTGGGCTTCATCGTGGTGCAACTCGACGCGATGGGCACGAGTTGGCGTGGCAAGCAATTTGAAGAGGTATGCTACAAGAATTTGAAGGATGCCGGCTTTCCCGACCGCATGGAATGGATCAAGGCGGCAGCACGGCGCTACCCCTATATGGATGCCGACAACGTAGGCATCTTCGGTGCCTCGGCGGGCGGACAGGAAAGCACCACCGCCGTATTGCTCCACGGCGACTTCTACAAGGCTGCCTACAGTGCCTGCGGTTGCCACGACAACAGGATGGACAAAATATGGTGGAACGAGCAGTGGATGGGTTATCCCGTCGATTCCTCGTATGTGGAGAGCAGCAACGTCTATCATGCCTCGAAACTCGCCCGTCCGCTCATGTTGGTCGTGGGCGAAATGGACGACAACGTAGATCCTGCAAGCACCTATCAGTTGGTCAACGCGCTCGTCAAGGCTGGCAAGGACTTCGAACTGGTGGTGCTGCCAGGCGTGAGCCACACCATGGGCGAGCGCTATGGGGAGCACAAGCGGTTTGACTTCTTCGTGCGAAACTTGTTGGGCAAGCAACCGCCGCTGTGGGATTCGCTGAAGGAATGAGAATAGGAAAGGAGGAGTTTTTTTTAAAAAGGAGTTAAGGAGTTTTCTTTTAAGGAGTTAAGGAGTTTGGGAGTTAAGGAGTTTAGACAATAGTTTTGCGAGCGACGGCCGTTTGGATGGGAGACGCCCCAATGGGACGTCTCTACTTCGTTGCACCACATTCAAACAACAAAAACAACATAGGACAACATAGAACAACTATTTTTTGATTTTTATTTTTTCACGCGAATTACCATGAATTGCCCATAAATCTTAGTGCGCACCAATTTATGATCAATTATATGGCAATTCAACTTTGTCAAGTTCAAACCTATCCGAAAAGAAGAGATCATTATTAAAACCCCTTCGCATGT
>CAMKSZ010000219.1 GCA_946415525.1 uncultured Prevotellaceae bacterium
GTGAAGGTGAACTACCGCCTGCGCGACGCCATCTTCTCACGCCAGCGCTATTGGGGCGAACCATTCCCCGTCTATTACAAGGACAACATGCCCTACATGATTGCTGAAGAGGCACTGCCCCTCGAACTCCCCGAGGTGAGCCAGTATAAGCCCACCGAGGACGGTCAGCCGCCCCTTGGCCACGCCACCCGTTGGGCTTGGGACACCGTGGCCAAAAAAGTGGTGGAAAACAGCCTCATCGACAATGTCACCGTCTTCCCCCTCGAACTCAACACCATGCCCGGTTTCGCCGGTTCAAGCGCCTACTACCTGCGCTACATGGATCCGCACAACGACAAAGCCTTGGTGGACAAGGAGGTGGACGAATACTGGCAAAACGTGGACCTCTACGTCGGCGGCACCGAGCACGCCACCGGCCACCTCATCTATTCCCGTTTTTGGAACAAGTTCCTGCACGACTTAGGCTATTCCTGCAAGGAAGAACCGTTCCAGAAACTCATCAACCAAGGCATGATCCAAGGTCGCAGCAATTTCGTCTATCGCGACAACGTGGCCAGCAAAGAAAAGGGACATCCCGTCTTTGTCAGTTTAGGACTGAAGAAAGACCTGAAGGACGTCACCCCCATCCACGTCGATGTCAACATCGTCTCCAACGACATCCTCGACATTGCCGCCTTCAAGGCCTGGCGTCCAGAGTATGCCGATGCCGAGATGGTGCTGGAAGATGGGAAATATGTCTGCGGCAATGCCGTGGAGAAGATGTCGAAGTCGATGTTCAATGTCGTCAACCCCGACATGATTGTCAATAATTTCGGTGCCGACACCCTCCGCCTGTACGAGATGTTCCTCGGTCCGGTGGACCAGAGCAAACCTTGGGACACCAACGGCATTGACGGTTGCCACCGCTTCCTGAAGAAATTCTGGGCACTCTTCTATGGTTCCGGGAAAGAGAGCGCCGACACCCTGCTCCCCCTCGACCAGCCTGCCACCCCCGAGATGCTCAAGAGCCTGCACAAACTCATCAAGAAAGTGAGCCAAGACATTGAGAACTTCTCCTACAACACCTCTGTCGCCGCTTTCATGATTGCCGTCAACGAACTCTCCCAGCAGAAATGCCGCAATCGCGAAGTGCTCTGCCAGATGGTGGCACTCATCGCCCCGTTCACCCCCCACATCGCCGAAGAACTGTGGGAGGCACTTGGCGGCAAGGGTTCCGTCTGCGACGCCCCATGGCCCGCCTACGACGAGCAATATCTCGTGGAGAGCCAAATGCAACTCACCATCTCGTTCAACGGCAAGGCTCGTTTCCAGATGCAATTCCCCGTTGATGCCGACAACGCCTCCATCGAACAGGCCGTGCTCGGTGACGAGCGCTCGCAGAAATACATCGGCGACAAGAAAGTGGTGAAAGTCATCATCGTACCGAAGAAAATCGTCAACGTGGTCGTCAAATGACCACGCCGACGGCCTTCGGCCATCCATTAGCAAAAACCAACTATCGACATGACTATCGAGCGTCGTAATATCTTGAATGAGACCAAGGACTATATCTACATCACCCTTGGTCTCCTTCTCTATACAATAGGGTGGACGGTCTTCCTCCTCCCCTACGAAATTGTGACAGGCGGCGTGACAGGTATCTCGGCCATCATCTTCTACGCCACCAATGCCAATGGACACGGAATACCCATCATGTATTCCTATTTCATCATCAACGCCATCCTCCTCGTCCTGGCACTGAAAATATTAGGTTGGCGATTCCTCATGAAGACCATCTATGCCATCCTGATGCTCTCGCTCATGCTTGGTGTGGCTCAGGACGTGGTGACGGACGAGAATGGAAAGATGGTGCAACTATTGGGCGACCAGGACTTCATGTCGCTCATCATAGGCTGCTGCATGACCGGCACGTCGCTCGCCATCGTCTTCCTCCACAACGGAAGTACCGGCGGCACCGACATCGTGGCGGCCATCGTGAACAAATACCATAACATGTCGCTTGGCACTGTCCTCATCTTCGTTGACTTGTTCATTATCGGTTCCAGTTTCCCGATGTTCATTTTCGCCCGCGACTATGCCACCATCGATGCCCTGCACAAGATTGTGTTCGGCCTCTGCACCATGGTAGTGGAAAATTTCATGCTCGACTATGTGATGAATGCCCGCCGCGAGTCGGTGCAATTTTTCATCTTCTCTAAAAAATACCAGGAGATTGCCAATGCCATCGGCACTGAAATGCAGCATGGCGTCACCATCCTCGACGGCCATGGCTGGTACTCCGGCGCCGACGTAAAGGTGCTCTGCATCCTCGCCCGCAAGCGCGAGAGTGTGATGATGTTCCGTCTCATCAAGTCTATCGACCCCAATGCCTTTGTCAGCCAGAGCAGCGTCATTGGCGTTTACGGCGAGGGCTTCGACGAGATGAAAGTAAAAGTGGAAGTAAAAGACAATAAAGAAAACGAAAAATGAGAATAGTTTTTGCCACCAACAACCAGCATAAGTTGTCGGAAATCCGACAAATCCTTGGTGCACAATTTGAAGTGCTGTCACTCGCCGACATCGGTTGCCATGAAGACATCCCGGAGACTGCCGGCACCTTTGAGGGCAACGCCATGCAGAAGGCGCAATATGTTTGCGAGCACTATCATTTGAGTTGCTTTGCCGACGACTCAGGACTCGAAGTAGATGCCCTCGGCGGCGCCCCTGGCGTCTTCTCCGCCCGCTATGCCGGGGGAGAGGGGCACGACAGCGAGGCCAATATGCGGAAACTTCTTTCGGAATTAGGAGAAAATAACAATCGGAAGGCAAGATTTCGCACTGCCATCGCGTTATTGTTATTGAAGGACGGCCAAACGGAACAATACTATTTCAACGGCACCATCAACGGCACCATCACCAAGGAGCGCAGGGGAACGGGCGGTTTCGGCTACGACCCCATCTTCCAGCCCGACGGCTATGACGCCACCTTCGCCGAACTCGGCAACGAGATAAAAAACAAAATCTCGCACCGGGCACAGGCTGTGCAGCAACTATCACAATTCTTAATGACACACTTATGAGAAAACTTCTTGTCGTCACGCTGATGCTGGTTTTCCATGCACTCACGGTCGCCGCCGCGGCCATCGGTTCATGGAACAGTTACCTGGCCTACAGTTCCATCACCGACATCCAACCCGCCGGGAAGTTGGTGTATGTGCTCAGTTCCAAGGGCCTGTTCTCCTACAACACCGCCGACAACAGCATCCAGACGTACGACAAGATGAACGCTCTCAGCGATTGCAACATCAGCCACATCGCATACTGCAAGGCTGCCAAGCGACTGGTCATCGTATATGAAAACCAAAACATCGACTTGCTTGACAACAACGGTGATGTGGTGAACATCTCCGACTACTACAACAAGTCGATGACCGAGGACAAAACCGTCAACGAGGTAAAAGTCATCGGAACGTCGGCTTATTTGTCCACCCATTTCGGCATCCTCAAGATTAATGTCGCCGACGGCGAAATCACCGCCACCTACCCTCTCGGACAAAACGTGCTGTCATCTACTGTCTTGGGCAACTACATCTATGCCACCACCCCCAACGGCATCCTTAAGGGCAACATGGGCAACAACCTGCTCGACAAGGGCAACTGGAGCACCGAGGCCAACTTCCTCGCCCAGCACATCTTCAGCATCGACAATCAACTAATGGCAGCCGCCGATGGCTCCATCTACCGCAAGGTCAACGGAAACTGGGAACATGCCTACAACCAGGCGTTCAAATACTGCAGCATGACCAATGGGCAACTCATTTTCTGCGACCAACACACGGCCATGATTTTCACTACCGCCACCGACCCCGTCGTCATCACCGACCCCGATGCGCAATTCCTCGCCATCGCCTATGACGACTCCAACAACTGCTACTGGGCCAACCAACCCGACCAGAAGTTACAGTCGATGACCATCGTGGAAAAACAATTCGCAGTGAAAAATGCCGACCTTTGTCCCGACGGACCCAAATACAACTATTTCGGTTTCATGCGGTATTACAACAACATGCTCTACACCTGCGGCGGTGGATTCGACTCCTTCGCCGAACTGTTCAGGGAAGGCACGGTGCAGACGCTGGCCGACAATACCTGGGAAGTGTATGAAGACAACTTGGGCGAAAAAACCAATAGGCTATACCAAGACCTCACCTGCATGGACGTTGACCCGAAAAATCCAAAGCACGTCTTCGTGGGCGGCCGTGCTGGACTGTACGAGTACAAGGATGGCAAATTCGTCAAGCACTACCATCCTGAAAACAGTCCACTCATGTATGCGCTCGACGACAACAGTCCCAATTACATCCTCACCCTCGGACTGAAATACGACAAACAAGGCAACCTATGGTGCCTTAACAGTTTGGCAAAGGATGCCTCCATTCTCGAACTCAAGACCGACGGCACTTGGGAGAGCCACCACACCAAAACCCTCATGGACGACAACGGGCGCAGTCTGCCCAACATGAAATGCATGACTCTCGACAGCAGAGGACTTTTCTGGTTTGTCAACAACCACTGGTCGGTGCCTTCGTTCTATTGCTTCGACCCGTCCACCCAGGCCATGAACCACTACACGACGTTCATCAACGAAGACGGGGCGACGCTGACCATCACCGGTGCGAGATGCATCGCCGAGGACAAGGAAGGCAACATGTGGGTGGGCACGAACATCGGTCCGCTGCTTTTGCCGAAAGAAGACATCTCAAAAGGTTCCAACCCTGTGCTGCAACAAGTGAAGGTGCCCCGCAACGACGGAACCAACTTCGCCGACTACCTGTTGAGCGGCGTCGATGTCACCTGCATCGCCGTCGATGGCGGCAACCGAAAATGGTTTGGCACGAATGGCAACGGCATCTATCTCATCAGTTCCGACAACATGACTCAGGTGCAGCACTTCCTTTCGACCAACAGTAAATTGCTTTCCGACAATATCGAGTCCATCGCCATCAACGACCAAACCGGCGAGGTGTTTATCAGTACCGACAATGGCCTTTGCTCCTATATGAGCGACGCCACCGCCACCAACGAGACGATGACGAAGGACAATGTCTATGCCTATCCCAACCCCGTCCGACCCGACTATACGGGTCTTATCACCGTGGTAGGACTCTCGATGAACGCCGATGTGAAAATCGTCACCGCCAACGGGGCTTTGGTGGCACAGGGCACCAGCAACGGCGGCACCTTCACCTGGGACGGTCGCGACCTGAACGGCGACCGGGTGGCATCGGGTGTCTATATGGTGATGACCGCCACCAGTGACGGAAAGAAAGGAACCGTCTGCAAAATTGCCATCGTCAACTAATCCCGAAAAAATGGAGGCAGGGAGACGAATCGCATGGGTGGACACGGCAAGAGGCATCGCCATGATGGCCATCCTGCTGTTTCATTCCGAGAAATACTATGCCGGCGAGGAAATAATTCCCTACCCTCTTTATGTCGATAATGCCGTCGTTGTCTTCTTTTTCATCTCCGGCTATTTGTTTTATCACCCCGAAAAGCCCTTTTCCTTGCGCCACAAACTCGTTTCAGTGGCGAAAGGTATGGTGATACCCTATTTTCTTTTTACGACGGTTATAGCGTTTCCAAAAGCCCTTGTTCACGACGACACTTCCTTGTCGGACACGCTCTCGCTTATCCTGACGGGACATGCTTCGTGGTTTATCGCTGCCTTGATCACGGCTGAATTGATTTTTTGTCTTTTGTTGCGTGCCTGTCGTGGAAAAATAGTGCCTTTGGGTGTCATTTGTGCCCTTTCCTATTTGTCGATGGCATTTTTCTGCCATTTTTTCGACAGTTCAACAAGAGAGGCGTGGAATCTGTGGTGCTGGCAAAATGCCTGCATCAACCTCATTTTCATCTATTTCGGTCATGTTTGTCGGCAGAGTGGGGAGTTTTTCCACCGTTTCCACCGCCCATCATACTTATTGTTTTTATTGATATTCTTTGTTTTTTATAAATACATGATATTGAAAAGTGGGTGGATGCTCACCATGGAACCCATTCATGTGGATTCGTTCTTCGTCCTTTTGGCAGACGGGTTGTTGGGTTCAATTCTCTTCACTGGCATTTGCAGGCATTTGCCGACATTGCCAATGATACAATGGACGGGAGAACATTCCCTTTTCTATTATTTCATCTGTGGCGGTGTCCCTCTATTGGTCAGCAAAGCCTTT
>CAMKSZ010000220.1 GCA_946415525.1 uncultured Prevotellaceae bacterium
ATCATCGTCTTCTACCGCGACGGCAAATACAAAGTGGTGAAGGTGGCCGAGAAAATCTTCGTGGGCAAGAACATCCTCCACGTGCAGGTGTTCAAGAAAAACGACACGCGCACCACCTACAACGTCGTCTATCGCGACGGCAAGCGAGGCAGTTATTACATGAAACGGTTCAACGTGACGAGCCTTGCCCGCGACAAGGAATACGACCTCACGCAAGGCACGCCAGGCTCGCGGGTGGTCTATTTCACCTGCAACCCCAACGGCGAGGCAGAGGTCATCAAGGTAACCCTCGACCCCAACCCGAAAATCAAGAAAATCTTCATCGAGCGCGACTTCTCCGAGATTCTCATCAAAGGGCGCGGCAGCAAGGGCAACCTGCTTTCTAAATATTCCATCCACCGCATTGCCCTGAAGAGCCACGGGCACAGCACCCTTGGCGGAAGGAAAGTGTGGTGGGACCCCGACGTCAACCGCCTCAACTACGACGAGCACGGACAATTATTAGGCGAGTTCAACGAAAGCGACTCCATCCTCGTCATCCTCGACAACGGCAACTTCTACATCAGTTCGTTCGACAGCAACAACCACTACGAAGACAACGTGAGGATGGTGGAGAAATGGAAACCCGAAAAGGTGTGGACCGCCGTGCTCTACGACGCCGACCAGCAGGGCTATCTCTACCTGAAGAGATTCAAGATGGAAGCCACCAAGCGTCAGCAGAACTACCTGGGCGACAACCCAGCCAACCGCGAGGTGCTGCTCACCGACCAGGCCTACCCACGGCTGCAGGTCAATTTCGGCGGTGCCGACGCCGGCCGCGAGCCCCTCGTCGTCGAAGCCGACGAGTTTGTCGGCGTGAAGGGTTTCAAAGCCCGCGGCAAGCGCATCACCACCTTCGAGGTGGCCTCTGTGGAGCAACTGGAGCCCACCAAGGTGAACGAGGAGATTGAGGAAGAGCCGCAGGACCAAGACGAGCAAGAACCCGAAAACCTTGACCCCGACAAGGGCAAGACCCAACAGCAAATCATCACCGAACTCACCGGTCAACTATTTCTTTTCGACGATGACGACATGTAAGCACTCCCCCATCCGGCTGCTACTCACATTTGCCTTGGCAGCCCTGGCACTCTCCTCCCCCCACAAGTCAGCAGCACAAGATGCGATGACCTGCACCAAGGAGATAACCAACGCCCATATGCTGGGCATTGGCGCCACCAACATCCTCGACACCTACCTCTCGCCAGAGAAATACAAGGGTGCCGACATACGCTATATCTCGCACACCCTGCGCAACAAGCCGGGCAAGCACTGGGCCCAGCGCATCGTCCACCAAGCCAATGTCTCCTTTGCCAACGACCGCAACGACCAAGGAAGCCTGTTGGGCGGCCTCTACACCCTCGACCTCGCCTGGCTGCGCCGCTACGACCTCGCCGACGGCCGCCTACTCATCAGGGTCGGCGGCATGGTCGATTTCAACATCGGCGGCCTCTACAACTCGCGCAACCAAAACAACCCTTCCCAAATGCGCCTCTCGATGCAGATAGGACCCACCGCCTCTGCCGAATGCCCCTTCCGCCTGTTCGGGCGACAGATGCATGCCGGCTACGAACTCTCGGTGCCACTGTTTGGACTGATGTTCAGTCCCAATTACGGGCAGTCCTACTACGAAATCTTCACCCTGGGCGATTACGACCACAACGCCGTGCCCACCACTCCCTTCTCGGCCCCCTCACTGCGACATATGCTCACCATCGACACGAAAATCTGGGGAGCCACGCTCCGCATCGGTTATCTGGGCGACATCCAGCAAGCCGAGGTCAACCATCTCAAGCAGCACTGGTACACCCATGCGCTGCTCATCGGATTCGTAAAGCAGTTGAAAATATGGCATTGACAATCTTGAACGACCCACAACCCCATAGAGGCATGACAAAGACATTCCATCACTGGGCCGGCCTGTTGCTGGCCTGCCTCTGCATCGCCGCCACGACAACGGCATGTATCGACGAAGAGGAGATGCCCGACACACCCTCCGGCAACCTGGAGGCCCTGTGGCGCATCATCGACGAGCGCTATTGTTTTCTCGACTACAAGCAAAAGGCCATCGGTCTCGACTGGGACGAGGTGCACGCACGCTATTCCCCGCAAGTGCACGACGGCATGACCGACATCCAACTCTTCGAAGTGATGCGCAACATGCTCTCCGAACTGCGCGACGGACACGTCAACATCTACACCTCTTTTAATCTCGCGCGCGAATGGAGTTGGCACGAAGACTATCCCAGCAACGTGAGCGACACGTTGCTGCGCCGCTATCTCGGCACCGACTACCGCATGAGCAACGGGATGAGTTACCGTGTGCTCGACGACAACATCGGCTATGTGCGCTATGCCAGTTTTGCCAACGAGATTGGCACCGGCAACCTCGACGACATGTTGACCTCGCTCGCTCCCTGCCGCGCCCTCATCATCGACATCCGGAGCAACGGCGGCGGCCTCATCACGTCGGCGGAGAAATTCGCGGCACGGTTCACCAATGAGGAACGACTCGTCGGCTACATCCAGCACAAGACAGGAAAAGGCCGCAACGACTTCTCGGAAATGCAGGAGCAGCGGCTCAAGCCATCCAGTGACGTAAGATGGCAAAAAAAGGTTGCCGTGCTCACCAACCGGGGAGTGTTCAGCGCCGCCAACGAGTTTGTGAAATACATGAAGTGCTTCCCGAACGTCATCATTGTAGGCGACCGCACGGGCGGTGGAGCCGGCGTGCCATTTTCCAGTCAGTTGCCCAACGGCTGGAGCATCCGCTTCTCTGCCTGTCCGATGTATGACCGCGACAAGCAATGCACAGAATTCGGCATCGCCCCCGACTATGCCGTCGGTCTCACCGATGCCGATTTCACACGCGGCCTCGACACCGTTATCGAGACCGCCCGTCGCCTGCTTGTCAGCAAATAATTAGTCTTTGAGGAGTTTGGGAGTTTGCAATTTTTTAGCCTCCCTTGACGATGATGTTCACCAGTTGCATGATATCTGCCACGGTGTAATCACCATCGCCATTGACATCCGCATTCGCCAAGACGATTCCTGTGGCGCTTCCATTCGTGACATAAGTGGCCAACAGCATCACGTCGGAAACACTCAGCATTCCATCGCCGTTGACATCGCCGCGCAAGTTGGCATTGAGTCGCAATGCCGCAGGGCTGCCGTTAGTGAGCGCATGAGCCACGAAACAAGTCCTGAAGGCATTCACCACGGCATTGGAGGTGAGCGTGAACGCATCCCCCGCACTATTGAGCACATAGGCTTTCGTCAAAGTCTGCTTGGCAGTCGTACCAATGAAGTCATAATCAGCGTAGCGAACAACAGACGACACTGTTGGATGTATCTTGACCGCAGTAGCCGAGAAGACCATTTTCTTCCCTACCATTCCTGCCGGCGTTCCCATGAGATAAGGCATGTTGGGCTTCCAGTCGGTCTCGTCGTCGCAAGCGAGCAAGTCGCCACTGACGCTGCTCCACTTTCTCAACCACAAGCCGCCATTACCGCCACCTAACGAAACCGCCGTGCCCCCAGCCGTCACTTTTGCCACGGCAAAGGGCAGCACGATGGTCTGCCACCCCGTCCGTCCATCGCAAGCCGAGGCAGCAGTGCGGCTATAGGATGCCGTACCCTCTACTTCGAAGGCTTTAGGCACATAGAAGTTATAGCCATCGCTAAGCGAGATGCTGGCAGCCTTGAAACCCTTCACCACATTCTTTCCCGACAGCCGGGAGGGTGTGGTGGCGTCGGCATCAAGATAATAGAGCGTGTTGGGATTGGAATTGGCGGTGATGGTGACGCCAGTCAGACTGGTTCCCTCGAAACTGACGGCGGCAGCCGATGCCGACACCTTCACGGTGCTGGACATTTCCTTCGCGGTGCGCTGGCCGCTGCCGTCCCATTCCTGGTAGGCCGACACCACGGTGTAAGGTTTCGTTCGACTGCCAAAAGACTTCGAGGCCTTGGTGGTCTGCACCACGAACCACACGCGCTGCCCCACGGTGAGCGGTCGGTAGCAAAGACGCACCGTCTGTGATTCACCAGGAGCCAGGCACACGTTCTCCGTCGTCTGGGTATAGGTATAGTTGGTATCGTCGGTGTAATAGTAAACGAACAGTTTCACACGGTCCACCGTCTCCTTGTTGGAGTTGTTCTTCAAGTCAACGACAGTCTCCGCCATCGTTCCCAACATTTTCATGTTGGTGTTGTCAACACACATCATGTTGCTACTCACCATATCGATGGCTCCGGGCTCAATATTCTTGATGCTAAACGAATTGTTCTCATAGAGCACCTCCCCCGTATCATCGACAGTCACCTTCACGTCGATGTTGGCCGCAGAATAGGTGAAGACAAAATCGACATAGTCCTCCTTGCCAACGCCGAGGCTGAGGTTTTCCTTGCCATACAGCGTCCCTCCGACATAAAGCACCAGTTGGTCGTTGAATTGTGCATCGCCGGTGTTGCGTGCCGTCACCCTGAAAAGTCGGCGGGTGGCAGCACCTCCGTAAAGTTGTTGCAAAGAGACGAAAGCCAATTTGGGTTGTATGACTTTCGGAGTGAAGGTGGCCTTGCCATTGGCGATGACGACTTCGAGAAAGCGCTTGTCGCCATCGACATCGACCAACCATTGTGTGGAGCCAGTCAGGCGGCTAACGCATTTCACCTGATAGGTGCCGTCGGCAAGTTTGCCGCCGATGCTGCCCAATGCGGTAGATCCATAAGTATAGGTAGAACTCGCCAAGACAGTGCGCGAAGCGATGGTGCGCACCTCCTTCAATTCACCGTCTTTGAAAAGGCCAAAGCCCAAGTCATATTTCCCGTCGATGGGCGACTTGTAGTAAAGGCTCACCTTCACATTCGAGAAGGTGGAGGTGCTGGTGTAATTATAGACGCTGGCGGCACCTTTGGCGAGAGTAAACTGTGTCACCTGCAAACGGCCGGTATTGTCGGCTCCCAAAAGACTGTTGTTCTCCGTTGCCGTAGGACTCATGCCCACCAATGCCGACTGATCGATAGAATAGCCGACGGTGACAGAGGAGCCGATGCTTTTGGTCGAAGGGTTGACGACCTGGAGACGGAAATAGCCATTGGCAAGACCGCCCCATCCCCAGTTGACATGGTAAAGTCCTTCGCCGTCGTAACCGTCGATGATAAACGAATGGCCTTTGTCTTTTAATGTCCGTCCGGAATAAATCACGGGGCGCCCGTGGCACAATTCGTTGTGGATGATGTTCTCCCATTCGGCATCGCCAAAGCAATTTCTATTCACCACGTACCCTTTGCTTGAATAGCCAAAATAACTGCCAAGGGCATCGCAGCAATCGGAAACCACTGCCCCCGAACTGTTTATGCCATAATTCATCTTGACGGCATGGCCGCAATAGAGCATCAGTTTTGAGACGGCAGCCACCGATTCGTCGGTGGCATCATCATTACTCGAATAGACATCCCTCATCTTGTCCCATGCAAAGGTGGTGGCAGCCAACTTGCCATAGGAAGCCACGGTAGTGTTGTTTTCCGTGATGCTGTAGGCGGGTATCTCTTTGGTTGCATTCCGGGGCCATTTGTGGTAATACATCAATTGCGCCAATGCCACCGCCACGCAACCGGCGGAGGCTTGCGCTCCATCATTAGTGAAGCATTGTTGGTTGTAGGGAGCAACTTGGTCCCATTTGGTAGTGAGCATCGGCGCCACCACTTTCTTGGCATACTGCGGTTCCTCGTTGCTATTGGTAGCCTGAGACGCCTGGGATGTGGCTGCGAGGTTGGCGTTCTCTGTTGAACGTACCTTCGCTATCTCCTCGGCATAGCCGTCGAGCCACGCCTGTAGGTTTTCAGGCAAGTTGTCCATGTCGATGCTGCCGCTGTCGGCATAGCCGAGCACCTCATGGGCGCAGTCGTCGGCAGCCATGACGACAAATCCCTCGTCCTGACCATTGTTGAACACATAAAAATAGGTATCGGTGGCCGTCTGCCCGCGTGCCTTCCGGCGTCCTTGTGGGGCGATGGCAAGGGCAGGTTGGCGTCCTGGGCGTTTCGCCTGCCAGAAGGCTTTCGCCTTGCGTTCTGCGTCCTCCTTGCCTATGGGTGCGGCCAATGCTGTCATCGTCGCGACGACTGCCAATATCAAAATAAGTGCCTTTTCTCTCATTGTCAACTCTAT
>CAMKSZ010000221.1 GCA_946415525.1 uncultured Prevotellaceae bacterium
TGGCTTGCCGAGCGTCCCATGAGTTTGATGAAATGCCAGTATTTGCGAGCCGAGTTGCAGTCGCGCTCGATGTTGCCGATAAGTTCGGAATATGTCTTGGTGGCGGTGTCGAATCCGAAACTGGTCTCGATTTGGTCGTTCTTCAAGTCGCCATCGATGGTCTTGGGGCATCCGATGACCTGCACGCCATAGTTTTTGGCAGCATAATATTCAGCGAGGACGCAAGCGTTGGTGTTGGAGTCGTCGCCACCGATGATGACGATGGCCTGGATGTCGAGTTCCCTGATGATTTCCATGCCTTTCTCAAACTGCTCGTTCTCCTCGAGTTTGGTACGGCCGCTGCCAATCATGTCGAATCCGCCCGTGTTGCGGTAGTTGTCAACATATTCGGCAGTGATTTCGATGTAGTTGTGGTCCACGAGTCCGCCCGGTCCCATGAGGAAGCCATAGAGTTTGTTCTCCGGGTTGAGTTTCTTGACGGTGTCGAAAAGTCCACAAATGACGTTGTGCCCACCAGGAGCCTGTCCTCCACTGAGGATGATGCCGACATTCATTTTCTTGTTGTTGGCGACCTCTCCCGGAACGAACTCTACGAGAGGCATTCCATAGGTGTTGGGGAAACGAGCCTTGATTTCCTCTTGGTCGTCAACGCTTTGTGTGGGTTCACCCTCTTTCACCTTTACGGCTCCCTGAAGAGCCACTGGCAATTTGGGCTTGTAGGCAGCCCTTGCCTGCTGCAATACGCTTTTTTCCATATACTATTAAGATATCAAAAATAATAAAAAGATGCTACTGAAATATCGTTATGCCTATAGCGTTGCAAAGGTAAGCAAAAAAAATGAAAAACAGCCAAAACGAAGGGGGCAAAATGCAGAAATCATCGCAATAGATTTATTGTCTCCCATGCGAAAACCCACATAAAACAATTATTTCTTTTAGATTTTTACAAAATAAGGGGTTGGTTTCGATTATTTTTGTTATCTTTGCCTTCAGCAATCATCAATCAAATTAGCGATATGCCCAACAGGAAAGATTTAAAAAAGTCAATCAACGCCATTTGCAGCGCCGTTCTCGCCGAATGCGTGGCCGTGTCGCTCTATCATGGCAAGGCCGAAGAATCGAACGTCAACGCCCTTCTTGCCTCCATTTTAGCCACCCGTGACGATTTTATCAGTCGCATCTCCCATCCCGAGCCAGGAATGAGCAAGAAAGCCTACTACGACCACCTTGCCGCCAATTTCTCGGAGCAGATATCCGAAATCATCGACCACATCTGCAACCTGAGTGAATAAGGGAGAGCAATAATCATCCTGCAAGTCAAGAATCATTTACCATCCACTAAAAGCAACCGACAACCATGTGGAAGAAGTTTTGCAACTGGCTTTTGTATAAACGAATGGGATGGCGCAAGAACGTGACCGTGGACCATCCCGACAAATACATCATCTGCCTTGCCCCCCACACGAGCAATTGGGATTTCGTGCTGGGACAACTCTATTCAGGCGCCGAAGGCTGGAGAATCAATTTTCTGATGAAGAAAGAATGGTTTTTCTGGCCCTTGGGCATTTTATTCCGCCGTCTTGGCGGCATTCCCGTCTATCGTTCAAAGCGCACGAGCCTCACCGACCAACTTGCCGCAGAGGCCCGCAAGGCCCGCTCTTTCAAACTCTGCATCACCCCCGAGGGCACCCGTTCGGCGAATGCCGACTGGAAGCGCGGCTTCTTGGTCATCGGCAAGAAAGCCGGCCTCCCCATCCTGCTCTACGGTGTCGATTACGAGAAAAAGTTGATAGAGTGCACACAAACGGTGTTCGCCAGTGACGACATCGATGGCGACTTGGCCCAAATCAAGGAATATTTCAAGCACTACAACGGCAAGCATCCAGAAAAATTCGCCTATTAACACAGGTCAACCCCAACGGAGGGCATGCCCCGGAGGCCTGTCCCTGCCACAAATGGAAATGTATAAAAAATGAAAATGAGAAGAATCCTAACAATGGGAATGCTGCTGCTTGCAACCTCAGTTCCCATCGCCCATGCCCAATCCTCTTACGACCGTTCCCAGTTGGAGCAGTCTCTCCGCAGTTATTTCAAAACCTATGGCAATGGCTATTCGGGTTTCCCCGTTAGCGGCGGTTTGAGTTCAGTGAGCGTCAATCCCGACAACAAGACCATCACCGTCACCGCCACGGAGCGTTTCAGCGAACAAGAGTTCACGCCCGAGATAGTGAAGAACATCTACTCCAAGATAAAGTCGATGCTCCCCAAGGCCTACCAAGGCTATAACGTCAAGGTCTATACCAACCACCAACTCATCGACGACCTGGTGCCCAACCGCCTGAAAGGACACCAAGACACCCGTAGGAAGTGGCACGACATCGACTACAGGGGCAATCCCTGGGTGACCAACCTCTCCCGTCCCAACGACATCAAGCACGGCCTCCAGGGCCGCCACCTGACCATCGCCGCGAGCCACGGCCGCTACTACGAGCAGAAGACCGGCGGTTGGAAATGGCAGCGCCCCAACCTGTTCTGCACCACCGAAGACCTCTTCACGCAGACCATCGTCGTGCCCTACCTCATGCCGATGCTTGAGAACGCCGGCGCCATCGTGTGGTCACCCCGCGAGCGCGACTGGCAGCGCAACGAGGTGATTGTGGATAACGACGACCCCAACCGCCGCCTGTGCTACGCCGAAGGCAACGGCAAGAACCCCTGGAGCAACTGTCCCTCGCGCGGCTTTGCCTGGCACAGCGGCAACTACAACAATGGCGAGAACCCCTTCCGCGCCGGCACTACCCGCATGGCAGAGAGCACGACGAGCAAGAGCCTGAGCCAGATAGTCTATCAACCCAACATCCCCGAGTCTGGCCGCTACGCCGTGTACGTGAGTTACCAGACCCTCGCCCAGTCGGTTGACGACGCCCAATACACGGTGTGGCACAAGGGCCGCAAGACCGTGTTCAAGGTCAACCAGCGCATGGGCGGCGGCACTTGGGTGTATCTCGGCACCTTCGAGTTCGACAAGGGCAGCAGCCGCAACAACATGGTGGTAGTGAGCAACTACAGCAAGACCCATGGCGTGGTGACCGCCGACGCCGTGAGATTCGGCGGCGGCATGGGCAACATCGCGAGGGGCGGCAGGACCAGCGGTCTGCCCCGCTGTTTGGAAGGCACCCGCTATTCCGCCCAGTGGGGCGGCGCCCCCGACACCGTTTACAACCGGTTCAACAACACCAACGACTACAACGACGACCTCAACGCCCGCTCCCGTTTCAGCAACTGGCTCTCCGGCGGTTCCGTGTTCGTGCCCGACCGTGGCGGCCAGCGCGTGCCCATCGAACTGATGCTCTCCGTGCACAGCGACGCCGGTTACGACAAGACCGGCGGCAACGAACTGGTGGGCACGTTGGGCATCTGCTCCACCGACTTCTACAACGGCAAGGTCGCCGCCGGCATCTCCCGCCTCGCCTCCCACGACCTCGCCGAGGCCCTTATCTACAACGCCTGGGCCGACATCAAGTCAAAATACGGCAACTGGAAGCGCCGCGTGGTGTATGACCGCAACTACAACGAAACCCGCGAGCCCGCCGTCCCGTCCGCCATCCTCGAAACCCTCTCCCACCAGAATTTCGGCGACATGCGCTACGGCCTCGACCCCAACTTCCGTTTCACGCTCGCCCGCTCCATCTACAAGACCCTGCTCCGCTACGTCAACGAGATGCACGACACCAAATACGTGGTGCAGCCCCTCGCCCCCCGCAATTTCAGGATTGAGTTTGGCTCCAAGAACAAGTTGAAACTCAGTTGGAACCCCGTGAAAGACCCACAGGAGCCCACCGCCGACCCAAGCGAGTATATCGTCTATACCGCCATCGGCAACCTCGACTTCGACAACGGCACGGTAGTGAAAGGCACCTCCTGCTCGGTGAGCATCGAGCCCAACACCCTCTACCATTTCCGCGTGACCGCCGCCAACAAGGGCGGGCAGAGTTTCCCCACCGAGGTCCTCTCCGCAGAATACGTGCCCGGTGCCACCAAGACCGTGATGATTGTCAACGGTTTCCACCGTGTCTCCTCCCCCGCCGTCATCGACGACGGCAACAACAAAGGCTTCGACCTCGACCTTGACCCCGGCGTGACCTACGGCCGCATGGCAGGCTGGAGCGGATACCAGAAGACCTTCGACAACAACAAGCGCGGCGGCGAAGGCGCCGGTTCCTTGGGCCACTGCGGCGAGGAACTGATGGGCAAGTTGATAGCCGGCAACGACTTCAACTACGTGCGCGAGCATGCCGAAGCCATCCACAGTGCCGGCAAGTACAATATCATCAGTTGTTCGAGCGAAGCCTTCGAGAGCGACAAGGTGAAGACCAAGAAAATAGATTGCATCGACCTGCTGTTAGGCTTGGAGAAAGACGACGGGCATTCCCTCTTGCTCTACAAGACCTTCTCCGCCAACATGCGTCAGCAACTGGAATCGTTCTGCCGCAACCACGGCAGCCTGTTGGTGAGCGGCTCCTACGTCGGCAGCGACATGACCTCCAACGCCGAGCGCAATTTCCTCGCCAACGTGCTGAAACTCCGCTACGAAGGAACCGACCGCCAGAACCGCAACGGCAACGTACAAGGCCTTGGCATGACCTTCGACACCTACCGCGCCCTCAACGAGACGCACTATGCCGCCACCGCCCCCGACATCATCAGTCCGCTCTCCACCTCCTACTGCGTGATGCGCTACTCCGACGGGCGCAATGCCGCCGTCGCCTACAGCGGCAGGGACTACCGCTGTTTCACCATGGGCTTCCCCATCGAGTGCATCAAAGACCCCCGCGCCCGCAACGCCATCATGAAGGGCATCCTCAACTATCTGATGAAATAGGCCATCGGCGCCATCCATACAGCAACAACAAAACCCAAAGAACATGCATACCATCGTGACCAACCAATCGGGAACGCGCACCATCCAAGTGAGCGACACCCACCTGGAAACCATCGAAAGATACCACCTGCTTGACAACTTGGTGGACAGCAACGGCATCGTTGACGAAGCCGTCGTCGATAAGTTGAAACTGACCGTCCGCTCCCTGCTCTCCAGCAACGGCGGCAGCGACAAACAGTTGTTCGACCTCTGCTTCGACGTCATCTACCACAACAACATGAAAGCCCTCGGCCTGACACGCCTCATCGACCTTTACAACACCTGGGAGGCCCAGCGTGCCTCGGCCGTCGCCGACACCCCTGCAGAATAAGGAGCCATGGCAGAGCGCAGACTGAGCGACTGGCTTCCGACGACGAAGAAAGAAGTGGAACTGCGAGGATGGGACGAACTCGACGTCATCCTCTTCTCTGGCGACGCCTACGTTGACCACCCCTCGTTCGGCGCCGCCGTCATCGGCCGTGCCATCGAGGCCGCCGGCTACCGTGTCGCCATCGTCCCCCAACCCGACTGGCACGGCGATTTCCGCGACTTCAAGAAATTGGGCCGTCCCCGCCTTTTCTTCGGCATCTCCCCCGGTTGCATGGACTCGATGGTGAACAAATACACCGCCAACCGCCGCCTCCGCTCCGAAGATGCCTACAGTCCCAACGGGCGCCACGACTGCCGTCCCGAATACCCCACCGTGGTCTATACCCAAATCCTCAAGCAACTCTACCCCGACATCCCCGTGGTGCTCGGCGGCATCGAAGCCTCGATGCGCCGCCTCACCCACTACGACTACTGGCAAGACCGCCTGCGGCGGTGCATCCTCTACGACTCCGGCGCCGACATGATTATCTACGGCATGGGCGAGCGCGGCATTGTGGAACTCTGCCACCTGCTGTCTTCCGGCGGCACCCTCGCCGACGCCCACACGCAGCCCCAGACTGTCTTCGTGCTCGCCAAGGACGCCATCCCCGGCGGCATCACGCCCGACGACATCGTGCTGCACAGCCACGAGACCTGTCTTAACGACAAGCGAGCCGAAGCCGAGAACTACCGTCACATCGAAGAAGAGTCGAACAAGATGCACGCCTGTCGCCTGTTGCAGCAGACCGGCAGGCAATACACCGTGGTGAACCCACCCTACCCCCCGATGACCACCGAGGAAGTGGACCGCTCGTTTGCCTATCCCTACACCCGCCTGCCCCATCCGAAATACAAAGGCAAGCGCATCCCCGCCTACGACATGATCAAACATTCGGTGAACATCC
>CAMKSZ010000222.1 GCA_946415525.1 uncultured Prevotellaceae bacterium
CAGGAAGTGAAGCACTATGTCACTCTAATAGCCCCTGAAAAGGCGGGCATAGTGAAACTTTACACCGGACAGGTGCCAATTTTCGACAATTTCAACATCACGAAGCAAATCAAGTCGAGTTTTGGCAAGACAGTGAACTACAAGCACGGTGCGTACTTGATTATTGAGCACACAGAGGCCATGCATGTAGTGGATGTCAACAGCGGCAACCGCACACGTTCGGGCAACGGGCAAGAGGCAAATGCACTCGACGTGAACCTCGGAGCCGCCGATGAACTGGCCCGGCAGTTACGTCTCCGCGACATGGGCGGCATCATCATCGTTGACTTTATCGACATGAACCTCGCCGAGGACAGGCAGATGCTGTATGAGCGGATGTGCAAGAACATGCAGAAAGACCGTGCCCGTCACAACATCCTGCCGCTGAGCAAGTTTGGGCTCATGCAAATCACACGACAGCGTGTGAGGCCTGCGATGGATGTCAGCGTAGAGGAGACTTGTCCCACCTGCTTTGGAAGGGGTAAGATCAAGTCGAGCATCCTCTTCACCGACCAATTAGAGAGTAAGATTGACCACCTTGTCAACAAGATAGGTGTCAAGACCTTCTACTTGCACGTACATCCCTATGTGGCAGCCTACATCAACCAGGGAATCATTTCCCTCAAACGAAAATGGCAATTCAAATATGGATTTGGCGTGCATGTTATTTCCTCTCAAAAGATGGCTTTTTTGCAATATGAATTTTATGATGCAAAAAAGGAATACATCGACATGAAAGAGGAAATAGAGACGAAATGAAAAGGGGCACCCCGCGCGATGCGGAGTGCCTTTTTTGCATTCACTTGACAAGTATCTTCACCCCGTCGATGACTTGTATGCCATGAGGGCGGTCGGCATTTCCCCAAAACCGGCCACCGACGTCGTAGGAGCCTGTTCGCGACAGTCTCTTATTAGCCGGCGTTTTCACAATTCCTTCGGTGAAGTTGAACTCCTTGATGCGGGAGGAGTAGTTCCCCCACCCTTCCGCCAACTTGTACCTTACCGCACTACCCTTGGGTACATAAAGCCTACGAAGCGACAAGTCGAGCATGTCGATGGCAGTAGGGTCTATTTCAGGCGGCAAAGGGGAAGCCACGTATGTGCGCGAAAGGTTAAAACAACGGTTAAAGGCATATTTCCCTATTCGCTTCACGGAAGCCGGAATCCACATCCACTCATATAGATAGCGGCCGGCAAAAGCATAATCGCCAATGGACGTCACGCCATCAGGCACATAACACTCTATCTCCCCACCACCGTCGGGCAGATACTCAATTAAATGAAGTCTGTCGGTCGTCAAGACGTAGCCGTGGTCCATCAGAAAGTCTGCCCCCTCCATCGGAACCAACTCCACAGATTCCAAATTGTTGCAACCCGCGAAAACAGCCCCTGAATAGGTTTGCAGGCGGCGGGGAAGCCTTACGTCGATGAGTAAGTTGCAATTGGCAAAAGCCTTCCACGGCATCTCGTCGTCGTGGGTGAAAAATGCCACGCCATCGTCCGTCAAATAGGCATCTCCACCCTCCACTATCACCGCCTCACTCAAGTCGAGCACGGAGAGGCGACCCATGGTGCCATGCCCTCGTTCGTCGCGCCCCGCCATGGCACGCAACACTTTCAGGTCGGAGCCATTGATGCCACCTTTCACCGAAAGACAGACAATCGTATCGCGCCCCGCCTCGTCGAGCATCTCGCCCAATGTGCCCGGGGCACGCATTTCGACCGACACCACATTGGCTACCGTCCTTTCCGGACTGCAACCCAGCACCATGTCTTGGTAGAGAGAGAAGTCGTAGTAATGCGACACTGTCAACCCTTCCAAATTGAAATAGCCGTCCATGTCGCCATACCATCCCCAGTTGATATGGACGGCCCCTTTGGCATCGTAGCCATCGAGAACGAACTCATGCCCTGCATAGTCATCATCTGCTCCTCCATAAATCAAAGGGATGCCGGCACTCAGATGTGTGTAGATAATGTCCATCCACTCCTCCTGTGTATAGTCAACCCTGTCGATGGTGACGGCGTAGGGATAGCCCAAATGGGTGCGCAGTCCATGACAGAGCGTCTCATTATATGCCCCCGTTCCATTCCGTTCATAAATGGACTTAATGGAAAGCCCCACATGATACATCAACTGTGCGACAGCCGACTGTTGAGCATCCGTGGAAAAAAGGCCGTAACTGTCGGTCATCAGGTCGTAACGGTATTCCACGTCATCAAGCACCTCCTCCATGCGTATGCCATCTACATGGTCGCCAAACGGTAGGTAAGTGAACGCTGTCCCTTTCCCCCTCTTGGGCCAAGAGAAAAACTTCAGCACCTGACAAGTGGCGGTGCTGACACACCCCGTGGGGCAGTGTGACGGACAAAAGTTGTTGTAAGGTTGATCTTGTCCCCAAGCCGTGGTAAGCAAAGGCGCCACCATTATGGGGTATTCCGACGACTTGGCCACCTTGCCGCCAGCATCGATGCCGGATTCCCGTGCAAGTACGGTTTCCATCGCCTGCAACCACCATTTGAACCCAGGATTCGAGGTGTCTTTTCGGTATGGCTTGGCAGAATAGCCCAAGACAGCAGGATGCCTGTCATCGTCGGCTATCACGGCGAAACCGCCACCTTGGTAGCCCCAAATCGTCATTCCCTGTTTCTTGTCGAGTTGTTTCAACTGGTCAGCACTGGAAGGAAGAGGCTTGCAAATGGTAAAGATAGCCTTTTCCGCCTCCTGCTTCATCAGCATCCGACTGCGTGGTGCCGCATTGACCACCAATGCGACCGCCATCAAGCCCAACAGCCATAAGACGCGTCGTGCCTTCATCATAGGCTGAGTAGGCCTAATCATACAATCACCTTGAAACGAATGCGAAAAGTGCGGGCATGCTCGTCCCAATTGGTGCCTAAAAGTTCAAAGCGTCCAATCTGCGCCGTGGACCTGACATGCTTGCCGATACAAGCACACACGTCATAATCGCCGATGCGCACGATACGGATATTCCGGGAGGCATCGTCGGGCAGGCGCGAAGGATCGACACCCTCAGGCAGATGATTGCGGTCAACCGTCTCGAAAGTGACGGGCAGGTCGGCCTCAATCAGTTCATTCATGCGCCGCTCTATTTCCTTCTCTTGCTTGCGGTCGGGTTTTTGTTGCAGCACGTAGGTAATCTTGCTCTTTTTCCGCTCCACATGAGCGTTGCTGGAGCGCTCGCATCCGAACATCCGCATCATGGTCTGGTTGAGCAAATGTTCGGCCGTGTGTGCGGGTGGGAACTCGTCCTTATTATGTTCGTTGAAGAATAAATCCTCGCTCATAATGTATGTATTGAATGATAAGTCACTATTCGAGCACCATTTTGTAGGCGACACCGCCAAGGGCAGGCAGTTGCAACCGGATGGGATGTTCGGCGCGCAATGTCATGTCGCCGACACGACCGGTCAGCAAGTCTGTAGCGGCAAGAGTCGTTTCGCTCATCTGCCAATATTCAAAGAGATGACGCGGGAGCCTCACCTCGCAGTCAACCATCTCATTAGAGAAGTTGACCACAACCACCACCACCTGTTTATCATACTTACGCATGAATGCGAATTGCCGTTTAGCCAACTGTTGGTTGACGTACATGAGGTCGTAGAAGGCCCCTTCGCGCAAGGCGTCCTCCTCGTTGGCCAAATTCAGGATTTTTGCATAGGCATCACGCAGTGCACGCTCGTCCTTTTTCAACCGTCGGAGGTCGTAATACCCCCTGCGAATGGTATCGACACACCAATAGTCGAATATCGTCGTCCGTCCGTCACGGCCGCTGAATCCCTCAGCCTCCATACCCGGTTCGCCCAACTCCTGACCGGCATACACCATCACCGGAGACGAGTGCAGCCAAGCGCTGACCATCATTCCCGGGACACCCTTCTTGGCATCGGCAGCAAAGAAGTCGCTGGCGATACGTTGTTCGTCATGGTTTTCGAGGAAATAGAGCATGTGGGGCAGGATGTCGTCGCAGACCTGCCATTGGCGTGTTATGTCGGCAGCCCATCGGTTTCCGCACATCACGTCACGCACACAGTCGTACATACCCACCTTGTCGTAGAGATAATCGAAACCAGCGGCGATGTAATTGCGGTATTGCGAGGGATCGTACACCTCGCCGATGAAATCCACGTCTTGGTGAGCGACATACTTCACCTTGTCGGTGGCCCAGTGCCAGAAGGCAGCCGGCACCATCTCAGCCATGTCGCACCGGAAAGCATCCACCTTCTTCCCCGCCCAGAAAAGGAGGATATTGGTCATCTTGCTCCATGTGTCGGGAATAGGACTGAAGTGCTCCGAGCGACCGCCGGCATCGCAGTAGTCGATGCCGTAGTTGAGTTTCACCGTCTCATACCAATCGGAAGCCCCGGGACTATTGTCGAAATGGTCATTACCCGTCGCCCTGGCGGGGCACTCTTCATACGGCGCACCCTCCCCTTGCGGCAGGTGGGAGGTGTCGAGCGGCAATCCCCAACAATAGTAGAAATTGTTGGCGGTGGAGAAATGCATCTCCTTGTTGTCCTTTTCGCCTAAGTCGCTCTCCATGTCGGGTTTGCAAACCGAACGATACTCACGAGCCACATGGTTGGGCACGAAATCAATCACCACCTTCATTCCAGCGGCATGGGTGCGAGCCACCAATGCCTCAAACTCCTCCATTCGCCGGTTGACATCCACAGCCAAGTCAGGGTCCACATCATAGTAGTCGGCTATGGCGTAGGGCGACCCGGCCTTGCCCTTCACCACCATCGGTGTCTGCCGAGGTATGCCGTAGGCGGTATAGTCGGTGGTGGTGGCATGGCGGATGATGCCTGTGTACCAAACATGAGTGACGCCCAACTGGCGAATTCGCCGCAGGGTGTTGTCGTCGATGTCGGCCATCTTGCCGCAGCCATTCTCGGCCAGGGTGCCATGGGGCTTGTTTTGTGTCTGACGATTGCCGAAGAGTCTTGTGAATATCTGATAGATGACTGGTTTCTGCCTCATAGTATGTCGGTGTGAAATGATGAAAAATGTGGAACCAGCATGCCATGCACGTCTTGGTTCCACATTATTAGTCGGTTATTGAATACCTTGGATGGCCACTTCCTTGCTAATGCGCGAAATCATGCCCTGCAATGCCTTTCCGGGACCACACTCGGTGAAATCGTCGGCACCGTCGGCTATCATGCTTTGCACACACTGGGTCCACCTCACGCTGCTGGTCAACTGGGCGATGAGGTTGGCCTTTATCTCCTGCGGGTCTGTATGGGGCTTTCCATCGACATTCTGGTAAACCGGGCACTTCGGGGTGCTAAATTCAGTTTTTTCGATGGCCTGTTGCAGTTCATCCTTGGCGGGTTGCATCAGTGGCGAATGGAATGCACCACCCACCTTAAGGGGCAATGCACGCTTGGCACCAGCGGCCTTGATACGGGCACAAGCCTCTTTGATAGCCTCCACATTACCAGAAATGACCAACTGACCGGGGCAGTTGTAGTTGGCGGGCACTACCACACCCATACCCTCTTGACTCACCTCATTGCAGATTTCCTCCACCTTGGCATCGTCGATGCCAATGATGGCGGCCATCGTCGAAGGAGCCATCTCGCAGGCTTTCTGCATGGCCATGGCACGAGCGTAAACCAAGCGCAGGCCGTCTTCGAACGACAATGCTCCAGCGGCGACAAGGGCGGAAAACTCGCCCAACGAATGACCAGCGGTCATCTGGGGTTGGAAGTCGTCGCCGAGGCAAAGGGCGCGAATCACACTATGAAGGAACACAGCGGGCTGTGTCACCTTGGTTTGGCGGAGTTCCTCGTCGGTGCCGTCGAACATGATGTCAGTAATCCTATAGCCAAGAATCTCGTTGGCTTTCTCGAAGAGTTGTTTGGCAAGGTCGTTGCTCTCGTAGAGATCCTTGCCCATTCCTACAAACTGTGCTCCCTGTCCGGGAAAAACAAATGCTTTCATCTTTTTATAAATTTGCATAAAACTGCCTGTCAGCCAATGGGCCGAAGGCTTTTACCTTAAAATACTAATCCCTATGAGGATTGTTCCATTTGAAAGTGCAAAGTTACGAATAAGCGAGTGAAATGCAAAAGGAAAACTTGTTTTTCTTTTCATTTCCGAGCGACAGTAACTTCGGCGAAGCCA
>CAMKSZ010000223.1 GCA_946415525.1 uncultured Prevotellaceae bacterium
AAATCAAACAATCATTCCTGCACCTGCTTGTCTTTGTCAAAGGCATAGACTTGCATCTCGCGCTTGGGCGTCTCGTAGCGCAAGTTGAAGTGATACCCCTCCTTCTTGAACTGTCCGAAATAGTTTTCGGCATCGGTCTTGCTGATGAGCAGGAACCCCTCGACAGGCTTTTGCTTGAGGAAGTTCTCGATGCGGTTGTGGAGGTAGAAGTTCACCTCGAAGAAATGCAGGGGGTCGCCCTTCGCCAACATGCCGGCCTCCATGAACTCATAGAGCGTGCCCTCGGAAGCGGGAGCGGCGAGGTCGATTTCCGCCGACACGTCGCGTACCGACTTGGTGTTGAGCACGGTAGGCGTATAAACGCCGTCGAGCGAGAGGTATAGTCCGATGGTGATGGCGATGATGGAGAAGGCAAGGTGCTTGTTGCCGCCGATGTGATGCTCCTTGTAAGTCCACCACCACGAGAGCCCTATCAGGGTGGTGGCGGCTATGAGAAGCCACTGCCACCACGTGCCAATGCCGGCCAAGGCATGAATCATGGCCACATTGTCGGCGGCATGACGACCATGGAAGATGCTGTCGGGGACGGCACCCATCTTCAACGCGACGAGGCAGACGGGCAGCAACAGGCAGAGCACCGACAGTATGCTGCCGTAGATGCGGAGGGCGCCAGTGGCATGGTAGCCCATCCACCGGATGAATTTGGCGATGAAATAGGAGATGAAGGGATAAATGGGCATCAGATAGACCGAGCGCTTGCTCTGGGGGATGCAGTAGAACACGAAAGTGACGATGATGGCCGTGAAGGTGAACATCTCCACAGGGTCGGGCCTCATCCATCCCACGGCGGTGTCGCGCCAACTCTTTGGCGAGAGGCGGAGGCGGCGCCAGCGGAGGAAGAAGAGGGAGATGACCATCAGCAGCGTCCAGGGCACGAAACCGGCGAACACGGTGAAGAAGTTGTAATACCACGGTTGCACACACGACTCATACCCCATCGTGCTGGTCATGCGACCGATGTTCTCCTCGTACATCAGGTCGAGGAATTCCTGACCGCCTTTCTGCCATGCGGCATAGAACCAAATGGCGTAGGGGATGAGGGAGGCCAAACCGATGAGCACCATCAGGAAGAATGACCTGAAGAAAGGTTTCCCACGGAGCAACAAGTAGCATCCCGTCACCAGGCAAGGGATGAGGGTCCCCACAGGACCTTTGGTGAGGGTGCCGATGGCCATCAGCGCGATGGCGACACCCAACCAGATGTTGCAGCGCTTCCCACGCTCGGTCCAGATATACAAACTATAGAACGCCCCCACGGTGGCGGCGGTGAGCACCATATCGACACGGCAGTTCCCTCCCGCTCGATGCAGTTCGAAGGTCGTCCACGCCACCATGGCCGTCAGCAGACCAGCGAGGACACCCTTGCGACGGGCATAGAACAGGAAGCCGCCCACCGTCATGGCAATGAGCGCCAAGGCAGAGGGCCATCGCGACGTTCCCTCGGTCACCTCGCCCTTGATGGCGGAAACGGCTGCCACGCACCAATGGAAAAATGGTGGTTTGTAGGCCATCTCGCCACCGTTGTTGCGGGGCAGCGTCCAGTTGTCGGTGGCGAGCATCGAATAGGCGACGATGGACTCGCGGGGCTCTCCTTTTGTATGATATTGCGAGAGGCCCAGAAAGGGGAGCAGCGTGAGGCAGCAGAGTGCCAGCAGCAGCCAGAAAGTCTTTTTCCTGCTTTTTAGTATCATCTTCATCTTGCGTTTTTTCGATCCATTCGGCCTTAGTCGTCATTTCTTACCAGTCACATAGTGCCGCATCTGAATCTGCATGTCGGGCAACAATTTCCCATATTTCAGAGAATGGCATTACCCGCATACTCAATAAACAAAAGGCAAAGATATAAATAATATTCAGCAAAACCAAACATTTTCCAAATGAATTTATTTTCGGATGGATTATCCGCGGTTCACTGCCTTCAATTGGCCTTCCATGCAATGCCATTTGTTGCCGATTAATATCCCAAGGCCTTTTCGATGGCGAAAAGTGATTCCACTTGTCTGGATTGGAGCAAGCACAATTGTCCCTACGGAAAAAATAGGCAACACTTTGGGGAAAAGAAAGCGAAATAATCGTGTTTTGCTTTGGTTTCTATTTGGTTTGCACTATCTTTTCATAAAATTTGTAATACACTACTAAAATCAACAAGAAGATATGAAAAAGTATGTTTTGTGCATGGGATGGGTACTGGCACTGACGATGATGGTGACCGGAGCCTATGCCCAGAAAGTGGACCAGCGGCTGACCCGCCTGGTGGAACAATCGGGCAAGCGCCTTGTCCAAGGACAAAGGTCTGTAAAGCCCCAAGCCGTGAAAAGACAGATAGCCGTCTTTTTCAACGCCGACGGCACGGTAAGTTCGATGTCGACCATCGCCACCCTGAAGGAGGGCGCGACGTGCCCCACCGAGCGGTTGGAAAAGATGGGCATCCAAGTGCGGTATGTCATTGGCGACATGGTGGCTCTCTTCATCCCCGCCGACAAATTGCACCTTTTGGAGGACGTGGAGGAATTCAGTTTCGTGAGGGCCGACGAGTATTGCCACATCATGAACGATGAGGCCCGCAAGGCCATCGGCGTGGACAAGATAAACACCGCCGCAGCCGCAACCGCCGAGGGACTGCCCCAGGCATACACGGGAAAAGGCATCGTATTAGGCATCATCGACAGGGGTATAGACTTCAACCATGCCGCCTTCCGCAATGCCGACGGCACAACGCGCATCAAGAAGGCATTCATGACATCTGACGACGGGAAGACGCTGAACGAGTACACGACCGAGGAACAAATCAAGGCATTGACCACCGACTACACCTTGACTTCGCATGGCACTCACACATCGAACACGGCTGGTGGCTCCGACTTGGGAAACGGAAGACAAGGCATGGCACCAGAGGCCGAACTCGTACTGGTAGGCCTTGGGACAAACACCTACAATAGTTATATTGCCCAATGTATCCAGCGAATCTTTGAGTATGCCGACCAGGTAGGCAAGCCCGCCGTGGTTAGCATCAGCATTGGGGCCACGTTAGGGTTACATGACGGTAGCAACGATGTGGCCAAAGCCGTTGGCTTCCTGACGGAAAACGGCACCAAGCCCGGCCGTGCCGTAGTCATTAGTTCTGGCAATTCTGCCGCCAAATGGCAATCGATTGTCAAGACACTGCACGCTGCCGATGCCGATGCCGACGGCTGGCAGTTGAAGACGGTATTGGGTGCAGCGACTTACCCCTCCACGACAAGTCCAAAGGTCAATGTCAGTTACGATTCAACATCATACCTTTATGCAGATGACTACAAGGACTTCGTGGTAGAATTGAAATTGGTAGATTTGCTAACAGGAAATTTCGAACCTTTCGATGGGCATTTGTTCCACAGCGACGGTAAACCATACACGCCTACTATCATAAAAGACTCCTCTGTTCCAACGCTAAAAGGCGAGAAAGCGACTGTCCAAACATTGGACTTTAGTGAAGACACACTCTTCTTGGACGCGCCGAATTATCGCTTGGTGCTGTTGGTCAAGGCCGGGCACGATGGACAGACCATCAAAATGATCAACGATGGAGACGGGAATGGCGAGCCTTGCTTTGACGCACCGGTTGAAGAGGGTCAAATCTTCAATTTCAAGAATGCAGGATACACGAAAGGTAACAGCGACTTTGCATGTAGCAGTTATATTTGCAATAATGCCGTCATCAGTGTCGGATCGTATGTCACCCGCAACGCTTGGGTAAACTATGAAGGAAAAGACTACCACTACCTTGAATCGGAAGTTACAGGCAAAATACAGCAACCGGGTGAGATTAGCGATTTCTCATCCTACTGTATTGACGACAATGGCGGGGCGCGCCCCACACTGATTGCTCCGGGGCACGCTTTGGTGTCGGCTGCAAACAGTTATGATATTAATTTTTTCAACCAGCAAGGCGAGCCAAGCAATGCCGATTCACCCTATAAAATAATGCCTTATGTAGAAAAATTTGGCAGGAAAAATTGGTTCAGCCTCGAACGGGGCACTTCGATGGCCGCGCCTGTCGCTTCGGGCATCATCACCCTGTGGCTACAAGCCAAGCCAGAGATGACCACCAACGAGATTATTGAGGTGCTGAAGGCCACCTGTGTCAACGACGACTTCACCACCAACCCAGCGATGATTCCTTCTGGCAACAAGACACAAGCCGGCTTCGGCAAGATTGACTGTCTGGCAGGCCTGAAAATGATTTTGAAAAGCACCGGCATCGAGACCATCAGTGCCGACGGGCATCGTGAGGCCACGCCCTCGACGATGTATAGTGTCGATGCTCCCGTTTACAACATGATGGGCCAGCGCATCGACAAATCGACGAAAGGCCTTGTCATCTACAAGGGACGTAAATATTTGAACAAGTAATCGCTGCGAGGCGAATCCGCCATTTGGGAAAGCAGTAACAAACAATTCATTACAAGGAGGATGGGCGTTTTGGACCCATCCTCCTTGTTTTATAGTACCCCGTCTGCTTTTATTTTGATGCCATTCCATGTCGGAATATGAATTTTTTGTTTTACTTTTGCATCCACTATGGTATTGAATTATATTTGGATAGCCTTTTTCGTCATCTCGTTCCTCATCGCAGTGGTGAGGTTGCTGTTCATGGGCGACAGTTCCGTGTTCCCCGCCATGATGGATTCCACATTCGAGTCGTCGAAGACCGCCTTTGAGATTTCCTTAGGTCTCACGGGCGTGCTCTCGCTGTGGATGGGCATCATGAAAGTGGGCGAACAGGGTGGCGTAGTGTCCGCCTTCGCGCGCGTGTTAAGTCCTGTGTTTGCCAAACTTTTCCCCGACATCCCCAAGGGGCATCCCGTCACCGGCTCGATATTCATGAATATCGCCGCCAACATGCTGGGACTCGACAATGCCGCCACGCCGTTGGGACTGAAAGCCATGGAGCAGTTGCAGGAACTCAACCCGAAGAAGGACACAGCCTCCAACCCGATGATTATGTTTTTGGTGCTCAACACCTCGGGCCTGACCATCATCCCCATCGGTGTATTGGTCTATAGGGCGCAGTTGGGTGCCGCCCAACCTACCGACGTGTTCATCCCCATCCTCCTCGCCACCTTCTTCTCCACCTTGGCGGGCCTCGTCGTCACGTCGCTCTACCAGCGCATCAACCTGTTCAACCGCACCATGCTGCTCACCCTCGGCGGACTCTGTCTTGCCGTGGCCGCCGTCATCTGGGGGTTCAGCCGCATGGACAAGGACCAGATGAACACGGTGAGCACGACGGTGGCCAACACGTTGCTGATGACCATTATCGTGGGTTTCATCGTGGCCGGCGCACTCAAGCGCGTCAATGTCTATGATGCCTTCATCGAGGGCGCCAAGGAGGGATTCACCACCGCCGTACGCATCATCCCCTACCTCGTCGCCATCCTCGTTGCCATCGGCATCTTCCGCGCCTCGGGAGCGATGGACATGCTCATTGGCGGCATAGAGGCGACGGTGAAGGCCTGCGGCGGCAATGCCGACTTCGTGGGTGCCTTGCCCACTGCGCTGATGAAGCCCCTCTCGGGCAGCGGCGCCCGCGGCATGATGGTCGATGCCATGACGCAATATGGCGCCGACTCCTTCGTCGGCCGACTCAGTTGCATCTTCCAAGGCTCCACCGACACCACTTTCTATATCCTCGCCGTCTATTTCGGCAGCGTGGGCATCCGCAAGACCCGGCACGCCGTCGCCTGCGGCCTATTGGCCGACCTCGCCGGCATCCTCGCGGCCATCGCCATCGCCTACCTGTTTTTCAACAACTAAATCCTTGTCATGGCAAATCTGAAATCACTCGTAAAAGACACCGCCATCTATGGACTGAGCAGCATCGTCGCCCGGTTCATCAACTATTGGCTGGTACCCATCCAGACTCAGAAATTCAACGCGGCGGGCGGAGAATACGGCATCATCACCAACGTCTATGCCTATGTCTCGCTGCTCATCATCCTGCTCACCTACGGCATGGAGACCACCTTCTTCCGTTTCATGAACAAGGAGGGCGAGCAGCCAAGCAAGGTGTATGCCACCACGCTCTACA
>CAMKSZ010000224.1 GCA_946415525.1 uncultured Prevotellaceae bacterium
CCATCGTCAGGCTCTTTGGTTGGATGGGCCTGAGGTGGATGGATAGGGGCATGATTCAAGGTCGATTGGCATGAGGGAACAGGCATCGCCGTAATCATGGCGATGCCTGTTCCTTTGGGTGGCATGGCTTTCAATACATGTTGTATTCGAGGTTGATGGTGGCTCTGAAGGGGCGGCTTTTGTTGATTTCCAAGTTGGAGTAGCGGTAGTTGTCCTTTTTGCCGGTCTCCAGGGTCGTAAACCAACTTTCACTCGTTTCTTGGAAGTCGAGGTCGAAGTTGTCGTCATCGTCGCTGTTGCTGGACCATATGAGACCGTTCGTGTGGTTGAGATTCTTGGCGGAGATGATTAAGCCTCCATGGCTTTCGTACTTCCGGGTTTTGTCACCATTGATATCCTCCCATTCAACTACCCTTTTGAGTGCGATGCTGGACACCTCGCCCGTGAGGTAAGGGATGATAACGTCGATGTCTTGCGTGTAACGGTCGGTTTCGTAATGGCCGTGCACGGTGACGCCTGTGCCGCTGTAGGTCACTTCACGTTGGTCGAATTCATAATGATACTTATCCTTGTAGGTGCCCTTTTCTGGCTCGGTTTGGCCGTTGTAGGTGATACGTTCGTAGTCAAGGTATAATTCAAAGACCACGCTGCATGCTTGTATCTGTGAGGAGCCCGTCTGCGTCACCTTCACCTCGCGCTGCGTCAGGTTGACGCCGTTTTTGTCGCGGGCGAAGACGGTGATGCTCCCTTCGCGCTGGTTGTCGGTGGAGTTGGGTTTTGCATAGACTTCCACCACTCCGCCATCAAAGGCTTCCACGTCGAGCCAGTCGTCATTGGCCCTCACGGCGAAGCGTGGCTGGTCGGTGGTCACCGTCAGCGTTTGTATGCCTCCTTCGGGACCGAAGGTCAATTCCTCGGGATTCACGGTCAGTTGGGACCTGTCGCCCACTTGCACCGTCAAGTCGCCTTTGCAGGCTGAGGTTCTCGACGTACAGGTCGTCACGATGTAGCAGCCTCTTGTTCTGTCGATGTCGAAGGAGCATGCAACGTCTTTCTCCGAGAAACTGTACCATTGGGCTTTCCCATTGTTGTCGATGACGAACACGTCGGAATAGACGCCTTCTTCGCCGTTTTGGATGATGTTCAACTGCTTGTCGACCAGCGACTTGTTGCCGTTTGCATCCACAAATCCATTTTTGTTGAAGACGATGTAATTCACCATGCAACCCAAAGGTTGGATGTCTCCTTGGAAGCGGATGGGGTCTTCGCTGGTGATGGTTTTGATTTCGCCTATGTTGGTATAGTCGGCACGGCTGTCGAAAGTGCCGCTCAACACCTCAAAGATGAAGTCCTTGTAGGCTTTGTATTCGTGTAGGTCGACATCGTGGTTCTTGAACCACAACCGATAGGCTTCGTCCAATGTACTGGCCCTTTCAGTGGTGGGGGTGAGGGAAAGGCCGTTGCGGTGGTATTCCAACATCTTTACGATTTCTTTGTCGCCCTTGAGGCGCGCCATGTGTTCCAAGAAGAGGGCCATGCCGTAGCCGACTTGCTGCCATTCGGTTTTCATGTCGAGAGGGTAGAAATTTTTCAGAAAATGCTTGGCGTTGACGGTGGCGTTCATGCCTATTCTCTTTTCGCCGGCCATTTTCTCCACCCAGCATCCCACAGCCTCCGAGAACATGGCCCATTCGTCGCCCAATAGTCCCAGGCCGTTTTTGGCGAATGCAATGCGTAGGTCATACATTTTGCTATCGTAGTAGTGGCTGGTTTCATGGACGAGGGTTTGTTCGCATTCGTTGATGTCTTCCTGTTTGGCCGTGAGGATGTTTTTGAACAATATGACGTTAAGCCGAATGTGGTTCCAAGCATCGCAATATTTGGATTGGACGTGGTCGCCCCATGTACGCTCATTGTAGGTTTCCAGCACATAGGGGATTTTCCCTGAAGGGCGATTGAATCCCAAAGCTATCAATTGTTGGTTGGCTGTTTCGGCTTTTTGTTTGATGAGTTCCACCATCTTCTTCGACTGTTCGTCGTCGTGTCCGGGCCAGGTCACCTTCACGCCTTTCTCCAAGATGCGGGGCATCATCATCATGCCGTTGTTGCTGCCAGCAGAGGTGTTGTCCTCGGAGATGGCCATTTTGGCGGCTCCCACCACGAATTCCGGGTATTGGCCGTCGCCTCCGGTCAGCACGGGGATGGTGGTGGTGGCGAAGCCGGCGGCTAAACTGGTTTCTACGGGGCAGGAGAACTTCCCTGTCGTCGCGTCATGGATGCTGAAGCCTTCGGTCTGTATCACCATGCGTGTCTGTTCGTCGGTGGGACAGGTCACTGTCACGTCGAACTCTTTCAGTGAGTTGCCCTTCAACTTCACTTGGTAGAATTTGGAAACGGCTCCCTCGGTGACGCCGCTTGCCGACACTTCGGTGACAGCCACTTGTGTGGCTCCGTCAAAGGTGCCGGAGGGGAATTTGATGGTCAAGTCGCCTTTGTTGATGGTGCCGCCTTTGGCTGGCACGTCAATCCAGTCTCCTTTCGGTGGGGTGGTGGGTGTGGTGGGGGTAGTGGGATTGGAAGGTGTTTTGTTGTTGTCCTCTTCTTCTTCGCATGAGAGGAGAATGGACGAAAACAATGCGGCTGCCATGAGCAACGGCAACAGGCGACACAGGCGGTCGCAAGGACGATGGATAGTTTTCATGTTTCTATTTTTGTTGATTTCATTTCTTTGATGGGGTGCTGGCTGGGTGCGTTACAATAGCGACAAAGGTAAACGGTATGTGCCCAAACTCGTATTTCACATTTGCAGAACTTTGTTCCATTTTTGCAAAAAATGAGGATTTGTTATGCCCGTTGCTGTCGAAATTAGAAAAAAGTGTGTAATTTTGCAACAATGATTCGACAAATCCATAGTTGGTTGCTTCTCTGTTGTCTTTTGTTCTCCCTGCCATTGATGGCGCAGAAAGGAGGGCAGAAGGATATGCCGCCTTGCGTCGAACTTGAAGTGGAGCGGCTGCCCGATATGCATGTCGCCCGCTCCGAGCATTCCTTTTTTTATGCCAATGGAGAGGTGGTGGCGGCAGGTGGTCATACCACGGGGTTCATCCCCACGCCCACGGCAGAGTATCTCCGCGACGGCGAATGGCATGAAATGCAGATGTTCTATCCCCACGACCATGGGTTTTCTGTTCCGTTGTCGTCAGGCAAAGTGCTCATCGCAGGTGGACATAAGGACAATTTAGGCATAGGCCAGTCATTCGAGGCCGAGTTTTACGACCCCGCCACACATCGGTTTGAGGTGTTTGGGTGCTTGGACAGCAAAAGGGTCATGGCTGAGGGGGTGGAGGTGGACAGCGGCCGTGTGCTCGTTTCGGGCAATTGGTATGCTAAGGACGGCATAGAGTTGTTCGATGGTAGGAAAACCTTTTCTTTCGTCAAGGAAACGGACGTGGAGCGTGCCGGACCCTATCTCCTTCGAGCATCGTCCGACGATGTGTTGGTGCTGGGTGGTTTCGACCCCAAGGGCAACATTATCTTCAGTCCGGTGGTCACTCGGTGGCGGGGAGAGCCTTTCACCGTGCCTTTGTTGGAGCGATGGCAGCCGGTGCCTTTCACATTCGACCGACATATCGACCATAGTTTCGTTGGCGACAAGGACAAGGAGGACTATGCCTATCTGTTGCTCATGCACGACAAGGACGATAGTTTGGCCATCGGACTGGTGCATGGGGTTGAGTTCTCCCTCCTGCCCACGACGTGCCCTATCCCCAAGAAAAGTCCATGGGGAAAGGACATTACCTTTTTTAGTTCCGTTGTGGTCGACAGCGTCGCCCGACGGGGGTATGTCGTGGGGACAGACATCGACTATAGGTTGTATGTCCTTAGAATCGATTATGCCCGTGCATTGCGGGATACGACTGCCAAGGCATCATTGACTCTCTACTGTTCCCGTCCGCAATCCGACCCCGTGTGGTGTGTCCCTGTGCTCACCGACGTTGGCGACCTTGTATTGGCGGGTGGCAGTATCAAAAGGGGTAACGGAAGCCTCATCTGCGACAATTTCACGCCTTCGGCGGCCGCCTACCTGTTGCGCTTGGGGCGGCAACACACCAAAAAGGAAGTGTGGAAGGGTTGGATTTGGTTCGTTGTCGCCCTTGGTGTGGCGGCTTTTGGGGGAGTGGGTTTCCTGGCTTGTAGGCGTCGTCGGGTGGTAGTGCCGTCTGATGGTCAGGAATCGTCGGCCGACACGGAATTCTCCGCTTTGCGTGAGCGGATTGAGCAAATCATGCACGAGGAGGCTCTCTATCTTAATCCCCAGTTCAAACTCAACGACCTCGTCCAACGGTTGGGCTCCAACCGCAATTATGTCTATCAGGCAATCAATGTGGAAATGGGCATGTCGTTCGCCGAATATGTCAACAGACTTCGAGCTGAGCATGCTGTCCGACTCATGCACGAGAACGCCGAGATGCTTCTGTCGGAAGTAGGGATGAAGTCGGGCTTCGCCAGCAGTGTGTCGCTCTACCGATATTTTAAGGCCATTTATGGATGTTCTCCCAAGGAATATCGTGAGCGTATGAATAGGGAAACGAGGTGATTTTTCCCCTTGCTGTTGACTTGGATGAAGGCTCGCTCTTGACATGGATTAAGAGAAGATGTCAATTTGCACCGAAAGCCCCATTTTTTTTGTTTTTTTTATAATTATACGGTGCTTTTTACTTAATTTTGCACCCAAATAGAAGATTCGGGCGCTTTTGCCCTGCGTTCATTAATTATTTTTTACATTTCATTCAATTATGCAGAAAAGACTTTTCTTTCTGGTGTCGCTCCTGCTGGTAGTCGCTACAAGCATGGTGGCCCAGGTCACTACGTCCGCACTCAGTGGACTCGTGACGTTAAAAGAGAGCGGCGAGACCGTGATCGGCGCCACCGTGCAGGCCGTTCACGAGCCTTCGGGCACACGCTATGCTGCTGTGACCAACGTTGACGGACGCTACAACATACAAGGTATGCGTAGCGGCGGCCCCTACAAAGTGACGGTGTCGTACATTGGCTTCCAAACCAAGACACTTACTGGCATCATCCTGCAACTCGGCGAAACCTACAACCTCGAGGTTTGGCTCGACGAGGACGCCAATGAACTGAGCGAGGTGGTCGTCAGTGGAAAGGCCTCCAAATTCTCCATCGAGAAGACAGGTGCCTCCACCAACATCACCAACGCGCAGATTGCCAACCTGCCTTCTGTGACGCGTAGCATCACCGATGTCACACGTCTTTCTCCCTACGGCGGCAACGGCATGAGTTTCGCAGGTGCTGACGGACGTACTGCCAACTTCACCGTTGACGGTGCCAACTTCAACAACAACTTCGGCTTGAGTTCAAGCCTCCCGGGTGGCGGCAACCCCATCTCCATCGACGCCATCGAGGAATTGCAAGTGGTCATCTCGCCCTATGACGTGCGCCAGACCAACTTCATCGGCGGTGGTGTCAACGCCATCACCAAGTCGGGTACCAACACCTTCCGCGGCAGCGCTTACGTCTATCACCGCAACGAGAACTTGCGTGGCGACGCCATCTATCGCGAAGCAATTGCCGGTGCACGCGAGAAGGACCAAAACACCACTTACGGCTTCACGCTCGGTGGCCCCATCATCAAAGACAAACTCTTCTTCTTCGTCAACGGCGAAATGTCGAAAATCCCCACGGTGGTCAACCGCTGGCGTGGCTCTGACATCCAGAATCCCCCAGATGCCGACAAGTATGTCTCGCGCACCACTACTGCCGACTTGCAGGCTGTCTCCGACTATGTGCGCCAGAAATATGGCTACGACACAGGCAGTTACACCAGTTTCCCCGCCGACGAGAACAACTATAAAATCTTGGCTCGCATCGATTGGAACATCACCGACAAGCACCACCTCGCACTCCGCTACAACTACACCAAAAACCGCTATTGGAGTTCGCCCAACGCTTCGTCGATGGACGGCGGCACTCGTATGTCCGACGCCCGTATGTCGAAATCGTCGATGTCCTTCGCCAACTCGATGTACGCCATGGACAACCTCGTCCACTCCTTCTCCTTCGACCTCAACAGCCGT
>CAMKSZ010000225.1 GCA_946415525.1 uncultured Prevotellaceae bacterium
AAATGCAAAACAAAGGAATTGTAATTGTTACAGCGGTCTTGTTGACCCTGGCAAGTATCTTCTATTTGTCCTTTTCCGCAGCCTCTGCCTATTACGACAAGAAGGCTGCCGAGATTGAGGATCCGATAGCCCAGCAGGACTATAAGGACTCGGTGAAATACCTGGGGGTTTACTCCTATCAGAAGTGTCTTGAGACACAGGTGGGACTTGGCCTCGACCTCAAGGGTGGTATGAACGTCATCCTCGAGGTGTCGGTTCCCGACTTGGTAGAGAATCTTGCAGGCTACAAGAAGGACCCCGCCTTCGTCAAGACGATGAAGGCCGCCAGGGCAGAAGAAGAAACCACACAGGGTGATTTCATCTCATTGTTTATCAAGCACTATAAAGCCAATGCACCGGGCCACAGCCTGGCCGAGGTGTTCGCCACACAGCAGTTGCCCGAGGTGAAGACCAATAGTTCCGACAGCGAGGTGGAGAGCATTCTCCGCAAGCGCCTCTCGGAGACCGTGGCCGATGCCAAGAACGTCATCACCAACCGTATCGACCAATTCGGCGTGGTGCAGCCCAACATCCAGATGCTCGAAGGCCAGGAAGGCCGCATCATGGTGGAAATGCCTGGTGTGAAAGACCCCGAGCGTATGCGTAAACTCTTGCAGGGTAGCGCCAACTTGGAGTTCTGGGAGACCTATACCGCCCAGGAAATCGCCCCCTACCTGCAGCAACTCGACAACCGTCTCGCCGGAGGTGAGAACAGCACCGACAGCGTGGCAGCCGCAGAGCCTGCCGACACCACCGCTGCCAAGGCAGCCGACAAGGGCCTGACCTTGGGCGACAACAAGGACGGCGACAAGAAAGCCACTGCCAAGGACGACGCCAAGAAAGCCGCCGAGGCAGCCGCCGCAGAGCATCCGCTGCTCTCGAAGTTGATGGTCAGTGGCGACCAGTCGTGCATCGTCGGTATGGCCAACGTTGCCGATACCGCCGCCATCAATGCCTACATCTACTCCGAACTTGCCAAGTCGGTGCTGCCCACCGATGTCAAGTTGCTGTGGAGTGCCAAGCCCTCCGACCGCATCGCCAACAACAAGCGCATCTACGAACTCTACTGCCTCCGCATGACTGGCAGCGGCAACCGTGCACCGCTTGAGGGCGACGTCATCGAGAGCGCCAAGGACGACTTCGACAACTTCACCGGCCGTCCTGTCGTGACCATGCAAATGAATGAGGATGGCGCGCGCGAGTGGGCCAACCTCACCAAGAAGAACATCGGCAAGCCTGTCGCCATCGTGCTCGACAACCTTGTCTATAGCGCACCCAACGTCAATCAGGAAATCACCGGTGGCAACTCGCAGATTAGCGGTAGTTTCACCGTCGAGGATACCAAGGACTTGGCCAACACCCTCAAGTCGGGACGTATGAAGGCTCCCGTCCGCATCGTCCAGGAAGAGGTCGTCGGTCCGTCGCTCGGTGCCCAGTCCATCAAGCAGGGTATCATCTCCTTCATCGTCGCTTTCGTCGTGCTGATGATTTACATGATTCTCATGTATGGATTCATCCCCGGAATGGTTGCCAACTGCGCCCTTATCCTCAACCTCTTCTTCACGATGGGCATCATGGCCTCGTTCCAGTCGGCACTCACCATGCCGGGTATCGCCGGTATCGTGCTTACCCTCGGTATGGCTGTTGACGCCAACGTGCTGATTTACGAGCGCACCAAGGAGGAACTCCGCTCCGGCAAGAATGTGCGTCAGGCACTCGCCGCTGGCTACAGCAACGCCTTCTCGGCCATCTTCGACTCCAACCTCACCTCCATCATCACGGGTGTCATCCTCGCCGTCATCGGTACAGGTCCTGTCAAGGGCTTCGCTGTCACCCTCATCATCGGTATCTGCTGCTCGTTCTTCACCGCCGTGTTCCTCACACGCCTCGTTTACGAGAACCGCATGAAGAAAGACAAGTGGCTCGGCCTCACCTTCGACACACCGCTCTCGCGCAACTTCATGCAGGGCGTCCACTACAAGTTCATGAGCGCCTATAGAAAGTCGTACACCATCTGGGGCATCTTCGCCATCATCTTCATCGGCTTCTTCGCCATCCGCGGACTCAGCAAGAGTATCGACTTCACCGGTGGCCGCAACTATATCGTCGCCCTCGACAAGCAAGTGGAGGTGGAGAATGTGCGCAAGGCCCTCGACGGCGTCTTCGTCAACACTATCGGCGAGAACAACGGCAAGTTGGCCAACACCAGCGTCATCGCCATCGGTACCGACGGCAAGACCGTCCGCGTGTCCACCAACTGGAACATCGAGTCGAATAGTCCCACTGTTGACGACGAGGCAGAGACCAAACTCTATGAGGCACTGAAGAAAGCCAACATCGTCACCCAGGAGAACGTCTCCGACTTCAAAGATCCCGACGTGCGCGAGGGTGGCTCCATCATCAGCAGCACCAAGGTCGGTCCTTCCATCGCTCGCGATGTGACCAACAAGGCCATCATCAGTGTGATTGTCGCCTTGATCGCCATCTTCCTCTACATCCTGCTCCGCTTCCGCAACGTGGCCTTCTCCATCGGTTCCATCGTGGCACTGGCATTCGATACCCTCATCGTCGTGGGCTTCTTCTCCGCACTCTGGGGCATCGTGCCTTTCTCGCTCGAAATCGACCAGACCTTCATCGGTGCCATCCTTACCGTGATTGGTTACTCCATCAACGACAAGGTGGTGGTCTTCGACCGTGTGCGTGAGAACCTGCGCCTCTACAAGAAGCGTGACCTGCAGACGCTGTTCAACGACTCGCTCAACCAGACTTTGGCACGTACCATCAACACGTCGGTTTCCACCCTTATCGTGTTGCTCTGTATCTTCATCTTCGGTGGTGCGAGCATCCGCAGTTTCTCCTTCGCCATGATTCTCGGTGTCATCTTCGGCACCCTGTCGTCCATCTTCATCGCCGCTCCCACAGCCTACCTGACCATGGGACGCAAGATCAAGGAGACCGAAGAATTAGAGGTGAAGGCCGAGGCTTAATACAAGTACCTTCTCACACAACGATAAGTTCCCCCGCGGGCCACAAGTGCTTGTGGGGGACTTTTTTTCGCCCGTTTCGATTTTTTAAGACAGAAAGCAAAGCAAATGTGTATGATAATTCATAACTTTGCTGCAATATTTCAATCAAACCAACAACGTCAATGAAGATAGCATTAATCGGTTACGGAAAGATGGGCAAGATGATAGAGCAAATCGCCCTCTCGCGTGGCCATCAGATAGTGAGCATCATCGATGTGGACAACCAGGAGGATTTCGAATCGGAAGCCTTCGCCTCCGCCGATGTTGCCATTGAGTTTACCTCACCCACTGCAGCCTATGGCAACTACCTCAAGGCGTTCGCCAAGAACGTCAAGGTGGTGTCGGGTTCCACAGGATGGATGGACGAGCACGGCGACGACGTGCGCCGCCTTTGTTCAGAGGGTGGACAGACCCTCTTCTGGGCCTCCAACTTCTCCATCGGCGTGGCCATCTTCGCCGCCGTGAACAAATACCTGGCACGCATCATGGACGGTTTCCCACAATATGACGTAGAGATGGAGGAGGTGCACCATATCCATAAACTCGACGCCCCGTCGGGCACCGCCATCACGCTGGCTGAGGACATCGTCAGCCAACTCAACCGCAAGTCGAGATGGGTGAAGGGCACCCTTCTCACTCCCGACGGTTCGCTCATCGGCAACGGCAGCCATGCCTCCGACGAACTGCCCGTGAGCAGCATCCGCCGCGGCGAGGTGCCGGGCATCCACACCGTCAGTTACGACTCCGAGGCCGACCGCATCACCATCACCCACGACGCCCACTCTCGCAAGGGATTCGCATTGGGTGCCGTGCTCGCCGCCGAGTACACCGCCCAACACTCCGGACTGCTCACCACCAGCGACCTTTTCCAATTCTAACCCACAACCCATAAGAATATGATAGACAAGCGTAAGGCTAAACTCAACATGAAGGTGCAGTGGACGAAATTCATTATCGTGCTCGCACTCTATCTCCTTTTCCTTTTCTGGGTGAAAAGTTGGCTCGGACTCATCGTCGTGCCATTCATCTACGATGCCTACATCTCGAAAAAAATCAACTGGCAGTGGTGGAAAGACGCCGAAGGGCCGGTGAAGTTTGTCATGAGTTGGGTCGATGCCATCGTCTTCGCACTCGTGGCCGTCTATTTCATCAACCTCTTCTTCTTCCAGAACTATGTCATCCCGTCGAGTTCGCTCGAGAAGTCGCTGCTCCGGGGCGACTACCTCTTTGTGAGCAAACTGAGTTATGGGCCACGCATCCCGCAGACCCCGCTCACCATGCCGCTCACACAGCATACACTGCCCATCTTCAACACCAAGTCGTACATCGAGTGGCCCCATTGGGACTACCGCCGCGTGAAGGGACTGGGACATGTGGAACTCAACGACATCGTCGTCTTCAACTATCCTGCCGGCGACAGCGTGATGATGGCAGACAAATACCAAGCACAGGATTACTACCAGACCAGTTACATGTATGGCATGGAGAGCATGGGCAACGCCGAGCCCGATTCGCTCTCGCCACAGCAGAAATGGGACTTCTACCAACAGGTGCTTGCCGTGGGCGGACAGATTGTCAAGGACAACCCAGGCGAATTTGGCGTGCTCTCGTCGCGGCCCACCGACCGCCGTGAGAACTACGTGAAGCGCTGCGTGGGACTGCCCGGCCAGACACTCCAAATCAAGGAGAAGATTGTCTATCTTGACGGCAAGCCCAACAAGGAGCCCGACAACGTGCAATACACCTATTTCGTCAAGTTCAAGCAGACACTTCCTGAGGCGCTGATGGTTGACTTGGGCATCACCTACGAGGATGTCAACAATGTCTGCGTCAGAGGTTATGTGGTGCCGATGACGCACCGTGCCGCCACCGAACTTGCCAAGCGCACCGACATCGTGGAATATGTGGAGATGGTGACCGACGAAGACAACATGGACCAAGGCAAGACCTATCCCGTGAGTGCCAATACGGGATGGACGCGCGACAATTACGGTCCGGTATGGATTCCCGCCAAGGGAAAGAGCCTGAAACTCACCCTCGACAACATCGCTGTCTATGACCGTCCCATCCGTGTTTATGAGGGCAACCAACTGGAGGTGAAGGATGGCAAGATCTTCATCAACGGGAAGGAGACCAATGAATATACGTTCAAAATGGACTACTATTGGATGATGGGCGACAACCGCCACAATTCCCTCGACTCCCGCTACTGGGGCTTCGTGCCCGAGGACCACGTCGTGGGCAAGCCCATCTTCATTTGGCTCTCCATCAATCCCGAGAATCTCGGTTCGAAATATAGGTGGAACCGTCTCTTCAACATGGTGGACAACATCAAGTGACAGAACGACAAACAACCGCAAGCCATTGGTTTTCCGCATCGGCAAACAATTAGTGTTCCCCGACCCCCGTTACGGGGAGCCTGACGGACTACTTGCAGTAGGGGGCGATCTTTCCATTGACCGCCTCCTACTGGCTTATAGCCATGGCATTTTCCCCTGGTATTCTTTTCGCGATGCCGACGAGCCCGTCTGGTATTGTCCGATGCAGCGCTTCGTCATTTTCCCCAACGAGATTCACGTCTCCCATTCCATGCGCACGCTCTTGCGCAAGAACCTTTATAGGTTCAGCATCAACGAGGATTTCGAGGGGGTGATACACAACTGCAGTAAGGCCGACGGCCGCTTCGACATGAAAGGGGCATGGTTGGGGCAGGACATAATCGACGCCTACACCCGACTTTACGAGCAGGGCTTCGCCGCCAGTGTGGAGGTGTGGCAAGGCGAGCAACTGGTAGGTGGACTTTATGGCGTCTGCATCGGTTCCGCGTTTTTCGGTGAGAGCATGTTCTCCTTGGTTCCCAGCGGCAGCAAATTGGCACTCATCCATCTTGCCCGTTTCATGAGCGAGCATGGAGGCTCTATCATCGACTGCCAATTCGAGACGCCCCATTTGCGCTCCATGGG
>CAMKSZ010000226.1 GCA_946415525.1 uncultured Prevotellaceae bacterium
CCTGAAGGAACGACAAGCCCATGAAGAGGAACGAAAAGCCGAAGATAAACTCACCAATGCTCTTTCTGTTGCCTTTTCCGCTGAATATCAGCGGCATGCCGATGGCCAACAGCGGAATGGCAAAGGCTGCAATGTTGACCTTGAAACCTACGGCGGAGATAATCCACGCCGTGACGGTTGTGCCGATGTTGGCACCCATGATGACGCCTATTGACTGTACCAATGTCATCAGACCCGCATTCACAAAACTCACCACCATCACCGTGGTGGCACTCGACGATTGGATGAGCGCCGTGATGAGGATGCCTGTCAGCACGCCCATCACACGGTTTTTCGTCATTGCGGCCAAAATACTGCGCAGGCGGTCGCCGGCAAACTTTTCGAGGCCCTCCGACATCGTCTTCATTCCGAAAAGGAACAGTGCCAATGAGCCAACAAGCGAGAAAATGTTGATAATTAAATCCATGAAATTGTTTTCCTGTAATTTTTCCGCAAAGGTTTTACATTTTTGTTGCAACACGGTTACGCTAATATTACAATCCTGTTACAGGCACTCAAGTAATCACACCTTCATATTACGGAAATACTTTTGTAATATCCAAAGCGTACTATTGCAGCGGAAAAACAAAAAATGGTAACAATATGGAAAAACAGAAAGCAGATAGGATTATCAATATCTACAATTGGTTGAGAGGCATCATCCTCGTTTTATTCATTGTGCTTGTGATTATAGGTCTGGGAGTTTAAGACATTCAAAAATCGCCAAGTCTTGAAATTCAAGTGCTTGGCGATTTCTCTCAGGCTATGGTTTTGTGCCTCTTGGCATCTGCGCTGGGCCGATGGCTGGGTCGTCGGTCACCTCCCCGCTGTTGTCGTCGAGGATGAAACTGTAATCGCCGTTAAGGATGGCGTTGACCAAGATTGTCACGTCGGCCACGGTGATGTCGCTGTCACCGTTGAGGTCGCCCTTCACCGACGCCCTCGCGCTGCCAGCCGAGAAGGCCAGCAGCAGGGCGAGGAATGCTGTTCTAAGGATGTTTATTTTCATTATTTGCTGATGTATTTCTTTCCGTTGTGGATGTAGATGCCACGCTCCGGCTTGCCGGGCAGTTCGCGACCGTTGAGGTCGTAGTAGTGCTCCGTGCCGTCGATGTCGATGGTGTGGATGGTGTCGATGCCGTCGGGGACCTCGATGTCGTCGAGGAATTCCATCTTGTTGGGGTTGATGTGCTCGGCATACTGTGCCCATTTCTCTCGATAGAGTTTGCACAATTTGTTCGGCACTAAGATGCTGAAGTTTTCTGGCAGCGACTCAAAGGCGTCCTGTGCCAGTTGCGGCACGCTGTCGCAGCCGACATAGATGGTTTCCAGGCTGGTGCAACCGTTGAAGGCTTCGGCGCCGATGCTCTCGATGTTGGTGGGCAACTTGATGGACTTCAGGTTGGCCATGTAACTGAAGGTGCTTTCCAAGGTCTTCACCTTTTGGAAGTTGTTGAAGTCGTCGAATTTCGTGATGTCGGTGTTGGCATTGAATATGTTTTCCACGCTTTCCAGCCCCATGTATTCCGAGGGGAAGAAATGGCCGGCGTCTGCCAACGCCCATATCACCTCGTCGGACGAAAGCGGACTGAAGATGCCCTGCGTCTGACGTGTCAGTTTCGGGTCGCCGAGGTACTCGCCCAACTTCGACGGCAGCGTCCACACGATTTCTATGGTGCCTCTTATATTTACTCAAATCGTAGATGTATGACAGACACTCCATGTCCTTCGATATGAAAAGATTGGTCAAGAATGCTGCGCCATGCAGTTCCCCCTCCTTCAGTAATTAGCCATAGATTTCTGTGCGCCAAAAATAATGGGCAATTCGTTAGTGTTGTTCCGTATGTTGCGTTGATAACGCAACATTTCTCTTGGAATACCCGAATAATTTTCACTCCGTTAACCATCCTTAACGCGAAAAATTCTTTATTCTCAGATTTTTTACCTACCTTCGCACTGTCAAATTTAAAGGGGGTGTCCGGGGGGGCGCCAATGACCCTTTTCAAGTCTCTAAAGGCATGATTAAAAATGATTATGTCATTCTGTTTCTATTTATTGCTATTGACTTGTGTGGGGGGGGCAAAAACCCTTGCGCCAAACCTTCTCGCCCGTTGTCCTAAGACAACGCTCTCTATCTCTTCGGTTTCTTAAAGGAAAACAAACCACCTTATCGAGGTTCCAAACCTGTAAAACCAAGAAGGCCTTCGGTCTTCATGTAGGTTTCTCTCGCACTCCATTTTGGAGTATTTAACTTACTATCAAACAAATATAAAACCAAATTCACATTAACAGATTTAACATGTTTGACGAAGATTTTGATTACATCGCTACCGATTACGACGAAGAGTATGAAGAACCCGAGACATGGACACTGATTTCCGCACTTGACCGTGTGCTGAACGAGGTGTTGAAGTTGCGACTCACAAAGAAATTCTGGAAGAAATGCAAGAATCCCATCGATTATCTGACGAAGGAACTGAACATGACGGGAATACAGGTGGTCTTGTTGGCGATACTCTTGGAGAACGATGAGCCGATGACATGGAAGGGAATAGCCAAAAGCGTTAGGTGCAGCCGACTTTCCATCATGAAGTATTCCGACGAGATTGAGGATTTGGTGTCGAGACGCTGGCTGATGCACAGGAGTGTACGCGAGTTCAGCAGTTGCTACCAGGGCTTCTGCCTGTCTGAAGGGGTGGCGGACGCGTTGAGGGAAAACAAACCCTTCGTGCCGGAGAAAATCGACGGTCTGGAACTGGATGCCTTTGTCAACAAGGTGATGAAATATGTCAAAGAAAATGTCAAGAGTACGAATTCCGAATTTTCTGACGACAAGGACTGGATGCTGATGATGTGCGAGGCCAACAGCCACCTGCCGTTGTGCAAGGAGGCGCTCAAATACCAAGACTGCCTCAACGACTTGCTGTTCTTCATGGTGACCGTCAGTGACTATGCCGAATGGGGTGGAACGGATAATGAAGGTCTCAACCTTGCCGAATTGGACGATGTCTTCCCCGACGATAACTTTATCGACAGGATGAAGTACGCTTTATGCCAAGGTACGCACAGGCTGTTCGAGGACGACCTGATAGAACATGCCTGTGTGGACGGGATGGCCATTCCGGAATGCTTCGTTCTCACGTGCAGATGCAAGGAAGAACTGCTCGATGGCTTCGTACCCCAAGGAAAGAGAAACATGAATTTCAACCGACGTGCCCGGGGGGTGATTGCTCACACGAGCATCAAGGAGAAGGCGATGTTCTACAACGCGGCAGAACAGCAGCAGATAGAGCGCCTGACCAACCTGTTGGGCCAGGAGAACTTTCCTGCCATCCAGCAACGGTTGACTGACCAAGGGATGCGCAAGGGCTTCGCCTGCCTCTTCTACGGTGCTCCAGGCACGGGAAAGACGGAGACGGTGATGCAGATGGCACGGCGTACAGGACGCGACATCTTGCAGGTTGACATCGCCGGCATGCGCGACAAATACGTGGGGGAGAGCGAGAAGAACATCAAGATGGTGTTCGACTCCTACCGCGCGGTATGCAAGCGGAGCGAGGTGACGCCCATCCTCTTCTTCAACGAGGCTGACGCTATCTTCAACAAGCGTACGGAGAACGTCGAAAAGTCGGTGGACAAGATGGACAACGCCATGCAGAACATCATCCTTCAGGAGTTGGAGAACCTGGAAGGCATACTCATCGCCACGACCAACCTGACTTCCAACCTCGACAAGGCGTTCGAACGGAGGTTCCTCTTCAAGGTGGAGTTCCACATGCCGGAGGTGTCGGTGAAACAACAACTGTGGAGCAGCATGCTGCAGGGTATCACCGAAGAGGAGGCTCTTCTGTTGGCCATGAACTACAACTTCTCAGGTGGACAGATAGAGAACATCGCACGCCAGCGGGCCATCGACTTCATCCTGACAGGAAAACAATCGTCGCTTGAGGCTATCGAGGGATACTGCAGGGCTGAGATGATAAGTATGAACGGTAATACAAGGTCTGTCATCGGTTTCCGATGACTGACTCTGCTTTGTTGCGCCACATTCAAACAACAAAAACAACAAAGGACAACATAGAACAACTATTTTTTGCTCTATTGTCCCAGTTGTCCCTTGTTGTCTCTTGTTGTTCTATGTTGTTTGACTTTTATTTTTTCACGCGAATTACCATGAATTGTCCATAAATTTTTTGAGCACAGTAATTCATGGATAATTCATGATAATTATATGTTCTGTTATTGTCATGCAACTATTCTTCGCAAGACTAATCAATTTTTATTCCTTTTTTTCAGCGCTTTAGCACTTTTTCCTCCTTTTTCGTCTTTTTTCTTAAGCGAAGCGGTTTTTTATTTTCTTTTAGACTTATACAACGTTATTTCTATAGATTAGCCATAATTAAGCGGGTGGGAAAGTTCTGTTATTTACCTCCTTCCAAAACCGCCAAAGCCTTGCTGTGGTGCTTTCTCGGGGTCGCCGAAGAAAGAGGCTTCCACATCCTTGTCATTGAGTTTGAACACCATGAACTTGGGATTCTTCTCGGTGCAGGGTGCCCATGCGCCGCCTTTGGGACCGTTAGGGTCACTGTATTTGACGAAGTTGGTCCATGCGGTCAACATCTTTTCGGACAAATCCCAGTCGCCTTTCGTCCAAGGACGCCAACAATGTTTGAGTGACTTGAAGACAAACCACAGGTCTGAGGAATGGAAGGCTCCCTTGAGACGTGCCGTCACCTCTGGATGAGAACCGTCATCCGGCAGCGGACGGGCAAACTGATAGGCCCATGCCTTGCCGCCCTTTTGTTCTCTGACCTTGCAGAACTCGGCGATATTGGGAGCCATGTTGCCCATGTCGTTGAGGGTGAAACCAATCATATAGGGTACGTCGGCGAGCGTACCGCCACGGGTGGCATCGTCGAAACTCTTCTCGCTGACATAACCGTCGATCATCGGCATGAATGGCAGGCCCCTGCGCATGAACGGCATGCCGCCGCCCTGACCATCATCATTGATTTGATGGTAGAGCGTGTTGAGGGCGAAGATGGTCTCTGTGGATGCCTGGCGCATCTTCTGCAAATCGGTCAGCCCTGCCCAATCGAAGACTTTCTTGGCGTTGGCCTCGGCATCCGCGAAGGTGCCGCCACTGTAGCGGGCTCCTATCATGTTGCCATTGGCATCGGGAATGGCAAGGCCCTGGGCACTCATGATCACTGCCTTGTGGAACAGTCCACGGGCAAGGGGACTCTCGCAAAGGGTGCGCACGCTGCCACCACCGGCACTCTGCCCGAAGATGGTCACATTGTCGGGGTCGCCACCAAACTGCGCAATATTCTTCTTAATCCATTTCAAAGCCTCTATCTGGTCGAGGATGCCATAGTTGCCTGATACATGATGTGGACTCTCCTCCGACAGTGCTGGGTGAACGAGGAAGCCGAACACGCCGAGACGGTAGTTGATAGAGACAAGCACCACATCCTTGGCGCCCCATTCTTGACCGTCGAACTCCGGTTCGGAGCCCCAACCTTCACGAAAACCGCCTCCATGAATCCACAAGGCCACAGGGAGTTTCTTGTTGACCTTCCCTGGGGCTTTCGTCCATACGTTCAGATAAAGGCAGTCCTCGCTGTAGGGGGCTTCTTTGCCGTAGCCCCACTCCGTGAAATAACCTCCGGGATATTGAATGGCTTGATAACTTGGATGGCCAAAGGTGTCGCAAATCTTCACGCCCTTCCAAGGGATGACGGGCTGGGGCTCCTTCCAGCGCAGGTCCCTGATGGGGGGTGCTGCATAGGGGATGCCGCGATAGACGAACACATCGGGATGGTCGTCGGCCAACACGCCTTGGACCTGACCTCCTTCTATTGTTAACACGGGGTTTTCTGCGGAATACGCAGACACTGCTACCATGAGCAGAAGAGGTAAAAACAGTTTTTTCATAAGTGGAGAAAAAATAGTTGAACGTTAGTTAAGGTATT
>CAMKSZ010000227.1 GCA_946415525.1 uncultured Prevotellaceae bacterium
ACCATCTCGTTGCGCATGGTGTCGGGGTTGAACTCACACCCCACAGGATATTGCATCCACGAGTTGGCCACGAGAATCCACCAAGCCGAGAAAGTGGCCCCAATTCCCGTGAGCCACGTGGAAGCGAGATGGAATCCAGCCGACACCTTCTTCCATCCGAAATACATGACCGCCACGAAGGTGGACTCCAAGAAGAAAGCGATGATGCCCTCTATGGCCAGTGGAGCCCCGAAGATGTCGCCCACGAACCAAGAATAATTGCTCCAGTTGGTGCCGAACTCAAACTCCAGGATGATGCCCGTTGCCACTCCCATGGCGAAATTGATGCCAAAGAGTTTCTGCCAGAATTTGGCCACATCCTTCCAGAAGATATTTTTCGTACGGTAATAACATGTCTCCATGATTCCCATTATCACTGCCAGTCCCAGTGTGAGTGGGACAAAGAGCCAGTGATAGATGGCCGTGATGGCGAATTGCGCCCTTGCCCAATCCACCATGGAAGCATCGATGTCCAATAAGATGTTTTGCATAAATATAAAGATTTAAATGTAAATAGTTGTCATGTTATGGTGTGCGCTCCAGCACCTGCCCGCTCACGAACTCCGCCTCATCTCCTTTTTCGGCATGCTCCTTGATGAAGTTGGGGAAGAAGAAGCACTTGAGCACCACGAAGATGACGAAGATTTTGATGAGGATGACCGCCCACAGCGTCTTCCCCAAAGTCATGTTTCGGAAGCCCTCGTAATACAAGTCGAAAGCCCTAAAGAAAAAGCCAGACCTTCTCATAGGCAAGTGGAACAATGTTTTAGATATTATATTTGCAAAATTAGGGAAAATATTTTAATGTTGTCACGATTATGCCCCAAAAAAATAACAAAAAAACGACATAGCGCCATACATCCTACAAATCTCATACTTTAAGGAATCGATGTCGATGCACAAAAACGAGCCCCTCAAAGGTGTGATTAATACAAGTCAACATTATTTTTAATATTTTTTTGGATGCAAAAGTTGTTAGGAATCAACATTATTATTTAATTTTGCAACTAATTTAGAGTCAACCTGCGATACAGGAAGTGACACAGGTTGAAAAGATAGAACATATTAATAATGAGAAGAACGAAGTTCACCATCCTTATGGTGCTGTTGGGCCTTTCTTCATTGTGTGCCTATTCCCAATCGACATTGACGCTTGAAGATTGCCGCTCACTCGCCATTCAGAACAACAAGCAGTTGAGCATTGCCCGATTGGGGCAAGATGTGGCAGCCGACAAGCGCAGTTCTGCCCGCACGAAGTACCTCCCCCGCGTCGATGCCATGGCCGGCTATGAACTCTTCAGCAAGGAGATATCCATCCTCAGCGAAGACAGCAAGACCGCCCTCAACAACTTAGGCACCACCGTTTCCGGTAAACTTGGCGCCAGCCTCGGGCAGACCCTCACCGCGATGGCCCAAGACGGCACCATCAGTCCCGAGATGGCCATGAAACTTGGCCAACATTTAGGCGGTCTGTCGTCGTCGCTCGGTCAAATGGGCAACGAACTTGGTCAAACGCTCCGCCAAGCCCTTCGTACGAACAACCGCAACATGATGGCCGGTTCTGTTCTTGTCAGTCAGCCGTTATACATGGGCGGCAGCATCACCGCCATGAACCGTATGGCCGACATCAACGTAGATTTGGCCTCCAACGCCTACGACCTTGCCCTTCAAAACACCCTTTACGAGATAGAAGCCGCCTATTGGCTGGTCGTTTCACTCCGCCAGAAGCAAAAGTTGGCAGAGAGTTTCCTCTCGTTGGTGCAAAAACTCGACTCCGACGTGAAGAAGTTGATAGCAGAAGGGCTTGCCACCCAAGCCGACGGTTTAAAAGTTGAAGTGCGCGTCAACGAAGCCGAGATGACCAAGTTGAAGGTTGACGACAACCTTACCCTCTCGAAAATGCTGCTCTGCCAATTGTGCGGTCTCCCGATGGGACAAGACATTACACTTGCCGACGAAGGCAAGGAACTGAACCAACTCGCCCTCCCCTACGTGGACCCCACCACCGGTGCGGAAAATCGCGCCGAACTTCGCATGCTCCAAAATGCCATCGACCTTTCCGAGCAAGGCAGCAAACTCATCACCGCCGCCTTCTACCGTCCCCAGGTGGCGCTTACTGGCGGCTACCTCATCAGCAACCCCAGCGTCTATAACGGTTTTGAGCATAAGTTCTCAGGTGTTTGGAACATCGGCGTACTGGTGCGCATGCCCCTATGGAGTTGGAACGAAGGCCGTTATAAGTTGCACGCCGCCAAGGCCACCACGACCATTGCCGAGATGGAGCGCAGTGAACTGATGGAGAAAATCAACCTTCAAGTCGAGCAAAACCGCTTCAAGACCAGCGAGTCGCAGCGCCGTCTGGCACTCGCCCGCAAGCATGTAGCCAGTGCCGACGAGAACCTCCGCTGCGCCAATGTCGGTTTCAAGGAAGGCGTGATGAGCCTGACCGACGTGACAGCCGCTCAGGCCGCCTGGGAATCCGCCCACACCCAAGAGATTGACGCCTTGATAGAAATACAACTTTCCCATGTCGGCTTGAAGAAAGCCCTTGGACAATTAAAATAACACCATGACAGCAAACAAACAACACAACAACATCCTGCTGGCCGTCATCGGCTTTATTGCAGTGATAGCCATCGTCGCCACCATCGGCTATTTCACCATTGACAAGGAAGAGAACATCATCCAAGGTCAAGTGGAGGTGACGGAGTACCGTGTGTCGAGCAAGGTGCCCGGCCGCATCCTTGAACTACGCGTCAAGGAAGGCGACTTCGTGCACAAGGGCGACACCCTCGCCATCCTCGACGCCCCCGAGGTGAGAGCCAAGAAGGTGCAAGCCGAGAGTGCGCGCAATGCCGCCGCCGCTGTCAACGAGATGGCCGACAACGGCGCCCGTGAGGAGACCATCAAAGGCGCCTTCGAACTTCTCCAGCAAGCCAAGGCCGCCCATGACATAGCCGAGAAGACGTTCAACCGCATCAGCAACCTTTACAACGAAGGCGTGGTGACCGCCCAGCGCCGCGACGAAGCCCAAGCCGCCCTCGACGCCACTGCAGCGCAGGTGCGTGCCGCCCAGAGCCAATACGACATGGCCCGCAACGGTGCCCGCGCGGAAGAGCGTAAAGCCACCTCTGCGCAAGTGAACCAAGCCAGCGGTGCCATCATGGAAGTGAACTCCTACATCAACGAGACCGTCCAAGTGGCTCAGATGGACGGCGAGGTGAGCGAGGTATATCCCAAAGTCGGCGAACTTGTCGGAACAGGTTCCCCCATCATGAGTGTCGCAGTGATGACCGACCTGTGGGGCACCTTCAACGTTCGCGAAGACATGCTCCGCGGCCTGAAGATGGGCGACGAATTCACCGCCTATTCCCCCGCCTTCAACAAGACGTTGAAGATGAAGGTGTTTTTCATCAAGGACTTGGGCAGTTTCTCCGTGTGGAAAGCCACGAAGTCATCGGGCCAATACGACCTAAAGACCTTTGAGGTGAAAGCCCGCCCCGTGGAGACCTTGGAAGGTCTTCGTCCAGGAATGTCGCTGATTATCAAGAAATAAAGTATATTTCTGATGCTTCGTATATTAAGGATATCAGCCCGTGAATGCGGCATTATGCTCAAGAACCCCATCTATCTTTGGTGCATGGTGCTCTTCCCCTTGGCTATTGTCTTTTTCTTCACCAGCATCATGAAAAGCGGGCAACCAGCAAAGATGCCCGTAGGTGTGGTCGATCTTGACGGCACGACGACCTCCCGCTCCCTCATCCGCCGTCTCGACTCCTTCAAGAGCACCCGTGTGCTCAACCTCTACCCCAACGTGACGGAAGCCCGCAAGGCCATGCAGCGCAATGAGATTTACGCCTTCCTTCTCATCCCCGAAGACCTTGCCGTCGATTTGAAATCGTCGCGCCAGCCCAAGTTGTCGTTCTACTATTCCAACACCACTTTGACCTCGGGAAGTCTGCTCTACCGCGACCTCAAGACAGTGTCCACCTTGGGTTCGGCAGGAGCCGGCAGCAGCATACTAAGTGCCAAGGGCCTGACACCCAAGCAGATCCAGACTTTCCTACAGCCCATAGCCATCGACTTGCACGCCATCGCCAATCCGTGGGTCGATTACAACATGTACCTCAGCACCATGCTCGTCCCCGGCATCATCATGCTCTTCATCTTCCTCATCACCGCCTATTCCCTCGGCACGGAAATGAAGTTTGGCACCTCCAAGGAATGGCTCTCGATGGCCGACGGCAACATCTACATCGCCCTTGCCGGCAAGTTTCTCCCCCAGTTTCTGCTCTACCTGAGCATCATGCTCGGCTACGAATACTATGTTCACGGCGTCCTGCATTTCAATCACTTAGGCTCCAACGTCTCCATCCTTCTCAACACCGTCATGGCAGTGGTCGCCTCACAGGGTTTTGGCATCTTCGCTTTCGGGTTGACCCCCTCTCTGCGCATGTCGATGAGCATCTGTTCGCTTTGGGCTGTGCTAAGTTTCACCATCGCCGGCACCGCCTTTCCCCTATCGGCGATGGACAGTCCCATCCAAGCCCTCAGTTGGCTTTTTCCACTCCGTCACTATTACATGATTTACCAGATTTGCGTCCTCAACGGTTTCCCATTGAGTTACGCATTGTTGCACTTTGGCAGTCTGGCATTGTTTGTTGTCCTCCCATGGTTTTTCGTCGGCAACATCCGTCGCGCCATGCTGGAATATGAATACATCCCCTGATCGACATGGCAGCACAAGAATCACTCAGACAACGCATCAGGCAAGGCATCTTCGACATGGGCCATGTGTGGCTCAACGAGATGAAGACGCTCGTCAAGGACGAAGGCGTCGTGATATTCTTCATCATCGTCCCCCTGCTCTACCCCCTACTCTACTCCTGGGCGTACAACAATGAGGTGGTGCGCGAGGTGCCTGTCGCCGTCATCGACGACTCCCACAGCAGTCTGAGCCGCGAGTTCATCCGCCTCTACGACTCTTCCCCCGACGTGAAAGTGGCCCGTTATTGCAACAACATGGAAGAAGCCAAGACCTTGATAGGCCATCAAGAAGTCTATGGCTATGTCTATCTCCCCTCCGACTTCAGCACGAAGGTCAACCGCATGGAGCAATCCCGTGTGGTCGTCTATACCAGCATGTCGTTCATGCTCTACTACAAAGCCATCTACCAGACCGCCGTTTCGGTGAGCAGCAGCATGAATGCCGACATCCAAGTGAAGGTTTCGGGGCAGATGACAGACCGCGAGAACGAATTGCTCACCGCACCGATGACCTACGAAGAAGTGGCATTGTTCAACAAGCCCGGCGGCTATGGCAGTTTCATCATCCCCGGCGTGCTTGTGCTCATCCTTCAACAGACACTTCTTTTGGGCATCGGCATGGCCGCCGGCACCGCCCGCGAGACCAACCGCGAGCGCGCGTTGGTGCCCGTCAGCACCCATTACCACGGCATTTTCCGCATCGTCCTGGGCAAGTCGGCATGTTACACGATGGTCTATGCCGTGCTTGCCGCCTATGAGTTGTTGGTGGTGCCACGGCTGTTCAATTTCATCCACATCGGCAACCATTTGACCATTCTTGCCGTGATGGTTCCCTTCATCCTTGCCTGCGTGTTCTTCGGCATGTTTCTCTCCTGCATAGTCCGCTACCGCGAGAACATCATCCTGCTGATTGTGTTCACCTCCGTGCCTTTCCTCTTCCTTTCGGGTGTCAGTTGGCCGCTGAGCGGCATCCCCAGTTATTGGCAGGGCGTCTCCTGGCTGATACCCTCCACCTTTGGCATACGGGCTTTTGTCCGCATCAATTCGATGGGTGCGACTCTCAAGGAGGTGCAAGTGGAATACATCGCCTTGTGGATGCAGGTGTTGGCCTATTTCTTCCTTGCCTGCATCGTCTATCGCGGGCATGTCAGCCAAGCCCAGAAACGACATGAAGAAAGCCAAGCAAGCGCTGAAGCAGCATCGTAA
>CAMKSZ010000228.1 GCA_946415525.1 uncultured Prevotellaceae bacterium
GCGCTTCAGTCACATTGAAGAGGTCATCGGTTCGAGTCCGATTGTTCCTACAAAAGCCAGGTTTTCACCTGGCTTTTTTGTTTGAAATAATGCAAATCGTCGTTGGCAAACACGAGCACGGTCCAGAAGGCGAGGAGGACAGTCTCGAACAAATAATCAAGCAAATTCTTTCTTTTTAATATAAGATTTGTCCTTATTTGTGATTAGACTTTTAGGGAGCGAATCCCATCAACTCCTCGTAGTCGGTATTGGCAGCGATTTGCTTGCCTTTTTCCGTGGCAAGTCTCTCGGGGTCGGGAACGATGTCCGCCCTCCACAAGTCGAGCCGGTCGGCATCGAAGCAAGCATCGATGGTTGGATTGCCCGTCTTTTCCACCTCGGTATGTAAGCGGCATGCCTCTTTTAGCAAATGGAAGTCCTCGTCGCTTATTTCCTTGAGATAGGTGTCTCTCAAGGATTCCATCCACTCAGCAGCCCTTGGCCCGTGCTCAAAGTCCATGCCATCCACCTCCCTGCACGAGTCATGGAGATAGGCAAACAAGGCGACGACCAAGGGATGGACATCCGGCGTAAGCAACTGTTGCCCATAGCCATAAACCCTATCCCAATGGTTGATACCGTGCAAACTGCCCAATGTCCACCTCGACTGCACAAGTTCGCGCACTTTTTTAACGATTTCAGGCATATCCGTTTGAATCATCTTTGTAGGTTTTGGGCGCAAAGATACAAAAAAAGAATATTCCAGGGGCATATAGAGGTGGAAAAAAAGGAATGGAGATCAAAGGGGGCTTAAAGACTATAGGGACTTTAGGGACCTTAGCGACCTTAGAGACCTTAGCGACCTTAGAGACCTTAGCGACCTTAGGCGGGGTGGGTGCTTGGCCAAAAAGCGGGGGGAAGATGCGTCTTGGGAAAAAAAAGGATAAATTCTTTTTGTTCTGCACTCGACTTTCATTACCTTTGCAATATGATAAGCAAGAACAAGGTGAAAGCCCTGCGGCAGTTGGAAAGCAAGAAACACCGTCGCGAGACAGGCTTGTTTGTCGCCGAAGGCCCCAAGGTAGTGGGCGACCTTCTGGCCGTCGGACGAGCCCGAACCATCGTTGCCACCATGCCCTGGCATGACGCCCACCCGCAAGTGGAAGCCGATGAAGTCATTGTTGTCGATGACGACACACTCCGTCGTGTCAGTTTTCTCCAGCATCCTCAACAGGTGCTCGCCACCTTCCCGTTGCCCGACCACAGCGAGACTGTCGAAGAATCGGTGGAGCACATTCGCAGAGGACTGTGCCTCGCCCTTGACGGCGTGCAAGACCCCGGCAATGTAGGCACCATCATCCGCATCGCCGACTGGTTTGGCATCGAGCACATCTACTGCAGCGGCGACACCGCCGACGCCTACAGTCCCAAAGTGGTGCAAGCCACGATGGGCAGCATCGCCCGTGTACGCATTGCCTACGTCGATCTGCCCCATCTCATCACACAGTTGCCCCCCGAGACCCCCGTCTATGGCACTTTGCTCGACGGCACCGACCTCTATGCCTCCGACATTTTCCCCAATGGACTCCTCGTCATGGGCAACGAAGGCAACGGCATCAGTGCCCCCGTAGAGGCCTTGGTGACCCACCGTCTGCTTATCCCTCCCTTCCCCGCTGGCCGTGCCACCGCCGACAGCCTCAATGTCGCCATCGCCACCGCCATCTGCTGCTCCGAGTTCAGACGCCGCCAGCGCCACTTATGATTATCACATAAAAACAATATGGAAAAGGAATTCATTTTCAAGAACCGCAGTATCTCCTCCTGCCTGCTCGCCGCCTACAAGTTGTTGGGTGAAAACATGAAAGGCATCCTGCAAAGCACATGGTTGCCCGTGCTGCTGTGCGGCATTTTCAGCGGAGTATTCATCACCACCAACATCCGTCTGCCCGAGGTGCAAGCCTTTGGCACCGACCATCCAGCCCTATTCCTCACCATCTACACGGTGAGTCTCATCGGCATGACAGTATGCAGCCTCTGGGCCTCTTCGCGCCTGCTCAGCATGCTCAACGGGCAGACCCGCAGCAAGAACCTCCTCCGCATGTTCCTATTATATTTGTGCAACCTTGTCATCGTGGTCATCATCGGCGGCGTACTGGTGGTCGGCGCCCTCCTATGTGCCCGTCACCTTAAAGTCAACCTAATGCAGTTTGCCGCCGACAACTGGTTGGTGTTAGCAGGCGTCCTCCTCGTCGCTTTCATCGTCATGTTGCCACTCGTCTATGTCAACATGCGTTATCTCTTCTCGTCAGAAGCCAGTTATTTCATCGATTTCCCCAAAGCCTACGGCACCGGTTTCCGCCACATCGGTTTCATCTTCCTGACCACGCTCCTCGGCGGCATCATCGGTGGCATCATCGGCGGCATCATCTGCCTGCCCTTTACCATTCTGATGGTCTCGCAGACATTCTCCGCCATCGGCATGCTCAATGGCGACCCCTCAGGCATGCCCGACTATTTTGCCACGCTGCATGGAGCCACCTTCGGGCTCACCACCATGCTACTGATGTATCTCTCCATGTATTTGATGCTCGTTTACATGTTCTTATACGGATCCATTGAACAACAGCGCGAAGAACGCCGCCAGTCAGCACTTCGCAGCACCACCGACGAGACATCCGACCCCCAAACACCCACCAATACACCGTCCCATGACACAGCCTTCAATCACCCCATCCGCTAAGCCCCAGCGTATCCTGTTCATCGACCGTGACGGCACCCTCATCGAGGAGCCCGCCGACGAGCAGATAGACTCCTTCGAGAAGTTGAAATTCACCCCAGGTGTCATCCGTAACCTCGCCTTCATCCGCCAGCACCTCGATTTCAAGTTGGTGATGGTGAGCAACCAAGACGGACTTGGCACCCCCTCCTTCCCCGAAGACACTTTCTGGCCTGTTCACAATTTCATCCTCCAGACGCTTGAAAGCGAGGGTGTCACCTTCGACGCCATCCACATCGACCGCCACTTCCCCGAGGACAACCATCCCGACCGGAAGCCCGGCACGGGAATGCTGACCGAATATATCGACAACGCCGCCTACGACCTCGCCGGCAGTTATGTCATCGGCGACCGTGAAACAGACCGTGAGTTGGCCCGCCGATTAGGATGCCGCATCCTCCTGTTAGGCGACGAAGGCGTGACGTGGGACACCATAGCCGAAACGCTCTTTGCAGGCGAGCGCCGCGCCACTGTCCGGCGCACCACCCGAGAGACCGACATTGAAATCGACCTGTTGGTTGACGGCAGCGGCCGTTGTGACATCAGCACCGGCTTGGGGTTCTTCGACCACATGCTTGAGCAAATCGGCAAGCACGGGATGATGGACTTGAAAGTGCATGTCAATGGCGACCTGCATGTTGACGAGCACCACACCATCGAGGACACCGCCCTCGCCTTAGGAGAGTGCCTCCGTCGCGCCCTCGGCGACAAACGCGGCATCGAGCGCTACGGCTACTGCCTGCCCATGGACGACTGTTTGGCCAGTGTCGCCCTCGACTTTGGCGGCCGTCCCTGGTTGGTATGGGATGCTGAATTCCACCGCGAGTACATCGGCGACATGCCCACAGAAATGTTCTTCCACTTCTTCAAGAGCCTCAGCGACGCCGCCCTGATGAACCTCAACATCAAGGCCGAGGGCACCAACGAGCACCACAAAATTGAAGGCATCTTCAAGGCCCTCGCCCGAGCGCTGAAAATGGCAGTGAGAAGAGACATCTACCACTATGAACTCCCCTCCACCAAGGGAGTGCTCTGAGTTGCACAGCGAACCGTCACCCAATCTTCAGCCCTCAACATGCGATTCAACCTCACCTCGACCATCACCATGCCGGAGCACAAGTTGCGCCGCGAAGTCATCCAACTTTGTAGGACGACAGGGAAACCCATCCTAAAACTCTCCACCAAAGACTATTTAGAGCACAACATGATGCACTGGGTGAACGAGTTCGGTTCGGCAGGACTCGTCAACATCGAAGTTTTCAACCAGTTGCAGCACACCATCACGGGATGGCCTGGCGGCAAGCCCAATGCCGACGACACCAACCGTCCCGAACGCGCCCTTCCCTTCCCCAAGCGGGTGCTTGTGTTCTCCCCCCATCCCGACGACGACGTCATCTCGATGGGCGGCACCATCCGCCGCCTTATCCAACAGGAGAACGACGTGCATGTCGCCTACGAGACAAGCGGCAACATCGCCGTCAACGACGAGGAATACGACCGGTTCATACATTTTCTCAAAGGCTATTGCCGCCTCTCTCACACGCCGCCCCCTGACGAGACGGTCCCCGTTCTTGCCGTCAAGGCCCTTATCCGCCGTGGCGAAGCCCAACTCGCCTGTGCCTACAACGGTATTGACGACAGCCATATTCATTTCCTTGACCTCCCCTTTTACGAGTCAGGCAAGATAGAGAAGCGCCCGATGACGGAAACCGACGTACGCATCGTACAAGAGTTGATGGCACGCATCCAGCCCCACCAAATTTACGTAGCCGCCGACCTTGCCGACCCCCACGGCACTCACCGCAAATGCACCGATGCCGTGTTGGCCGCCATCGACGAAGAGAAAGAGCGCGGTGCGACATGGCTCAAGGACTGTCGTGTGTGGATGTATCGTGGCGCGTGGGCAGAATGGGACGTAGCCGACATAGAAATGTGCGTGCCGATGAGTCCGGAGGAACTACGTGAGAAGCGCAACGCCATCCTCAAGCACCAAAGTCAGATGGAGTCCGCCCCCTTCCTCGGCAACGACGAGCGTCTCTTCTGGCAGCGTGCCGAAGACCGCAACCGCGCCACCGCCCAGATTTACGACGACCTCGGCCTCGCCTGTTACGAAGCCATGGAAGCATTTGTAGAATACCATTTTTAGATTGCCATGGACGAAGAATACCGACGAGAAGAACTCATCCGGATAATCCAGCACTCCACGGAGCGATTGACGCTGCCCGAGTTGGAAGCCCTCTATTATGATATGGTGACGAAAGACTATATCAGATAGAGCAACAGTCAACTTTCCCAAAGAGAATCCATAGTGGAGCACATCCCCCCGCCACCTTCACCTCGCTACGTGAAGGGGCGATGTGTATGCCATATCTTCATATTGTGAGAATAAGGGAAACGGACGAAATCAAATGACACCAAAATGCCTCAATGCAAGCGCCACCCCATCGTCATCGACTGAAGTGGTGACATAGTCGGCATCCCTTTTAAGATCCTCTATGGCATTGCCCATCGCCACGCCGATACCCGCCTCGCGCACCATGGTGGCATCGTTGCCCCCATCTCCGAAAGCGATGGTGTGGGCGACGTCAAACCCCTCATGTTGTGCCATCAACCGCAAAGCCTGTCCTTTGTCGGCACCACGCGCCGTGATGTCGGTGAACTCAGGATGCCACCGCCCCGACACGCAATTAGGGAGTCGAGCCATCAACCGCTCCTCGTATTCCTTAGAAAAGAAAGGCGAGAACTGCAAGACACGCTCCTGCAAAGCCGGCTGCCACGGCGCATGAGGGTCGAGGTTGGACACTGCGAGGTCGTGGCGAAAGATACGCTCCACATCCTCATGAGCGTTGAACACAACGAAATGGTGCTCGCTGGCGATGATGCAAGAATAGTCGCTCTCTCGGGCATCGCACAGCACCGCCTGAACGTCGGCGTCGGCAATAGGCAGGCAGCACACCACTTCGTCGCCCACGAAGCAGTAGGCGCCATTGGTAGTGATGAAGCCATCGATAAGATGGGCAATCGCCCCTAAGTTGGTAATGATGCCGACAGGTCGGCCAGTAGCAATATATACGCGGTGGCCATTCGCCTTCGCCATCGTCAGCGCCTGAATGGTGGACACAGGTATCTCGTGGGAACGAAAACTGACGAGTGTGCCGTCGATATCAAAAAACAAGGCATATTTGTGTTTCATAGGGCAAATTTAGGGAAAAAAAACGAAATGGGCAAGGAATGGGGATAAAAATGGGAGG
>CAMKSZ010000229.1 GCA_946415525.1 uncultured Prevotellaceae bacterium
GGGCATGCCGCCCTGTCCAACCTCATCCATTTTTGTGTCAGACGATGGCCGCTGGACAGCGATAGCCGCATCGCCTGCCAGTCCACCTTTGCTTTCGATGCTTCGGTGGAAGACCTCTTTCCTGTGTTGACCGTAGGAGGATGCGTCGTGATTGTCCCCGCAGAGATAAGGGTGGATATCGATGAACTGGCGTTTTTTATGCGCAGGAAGAAAGTCACTGGCGGGTGCCTCACCACGGGCCTTGGGGTGGCGATGGCAGAAAGGCATTCCTTGGAGGTGGACTATCTCTGTCTTGGAGGCGAGAGGTTGATGACGAATCCTACAGTTCAAGGTAGGGTGTATAACACCTACGGACCGACGGAGTTCACCGTGGATGCAACCTATTTTGAATTGGAAAGAGGAAAGCATTACGAACATATCCCCATCGGGCGCCCTCTCGACAACTGCCACGCTTTTGTGGTGGACCCCTACGGGTGTCTGTTGCCGCAGGGCGCCGTGGGAGAACTGTGGTTGGCAGGACCGCAAGTGGCGGTGGGGTATTGGAACGCTCCAGAATTGACGTCGGAGAAATTCACGACATGTTCCTTCTATGACGGAACGGTCTATCACACCGGCGACTTGGTGAGATGGAACGACGACGGGCAATTGGAGTTTGTGGCACGTATGGACAATCAGGTGAAAATCGATGGCGTCCGCATCGCGTTGGAGGAAATAGAGCGGAGCCTCCTCGGCATCCAGGGGGTGGAAGAGGCGGCTGTGGTGACGCGCGACATGAACGGCAAACCTCAAATCCAGGCTTTTTTCACTTCCAAAGAACCTCTCTCCATTGATGAAATCAAGACAAGACTCAAAGAGTCGTTGCCTGCACAGATGGTTCCCCGACAATTGGTGCGATTGGAGAAAATGCCCACCACCACTTCCGGGAAAATCGACCGCCTCGCCCTGCATGTCGAAAAGACTTCCAATGTGGAGACCGCTCCTGTCGGCACAACCGAATGGGTGATCTGCCAACTGATGGCGCAGGTGATAGGAACGGAAAGGGTGGGGCGTGATGACGATTTCTTTGACCTGGGCGGTACTTCTCTCAGTGCCATGCAGATGGTGGCGGATGCAAGGAAAATGGGGCTTTTCTTGTCGTATGCCGACATCTTCTCGCATCCCACACCGAGGTTGCTATGCTCCTACTTAGGCAATGGCGGCAACGACGCCCGGCGCGATATCGACCATTACGATTATAGCGGCATCAACCGGCTTCTCGCAAGCGATACGGTGTGCTGCGGGAGGTCTTTCCCCGACGGTGGAACCTTGTTGCTCACAGGAGTCACGGGATTCCTTGGGGCTCATGTGCTGGCACGGTTTCTTGAATCCCCAAAATGGAAGGTGGTCGGTCTGGTGCGTGGCCACGACCAGCAGGAGGCTTGGCATCGAATGGGGGAGAGATGGTCGTACTATTTCAGACAAAAGCCGCTTGACACGGAGAGGTTTGATGTGGTCTTGGGCGATTTGACTCAACCGTCAGATTTGAAAATGTTGGAAGGAATCCATTTTGATGTCGTTGTCAATTGTGCTGCCGACGTGCGTTATTTTGCGAAGGACGACAATATCATGCAGGTCAATGCCCATGGGGTGGAATATTTGGCACAACTGTGTCTGAAAAAGAACGCCCGTTTGGTGCAGGTCTCCACCTTGAGCGTTGCCGGACTTGATCCATCGGGAGATGCCCTTGCCAAGATGAATTCGTCGCTCTATATGCATCAGCGACTGATGGATGAGTATTCCTTGTCCAAGTTCTTGGCGGAAAGGACCATTCTTGAACGGATGGTGCAAGATGGATTGATGGCCAATATCATTCGGGTGGGTTATTTGGCTCCTCGTGAGGGGGATGGGAAATTCTCCATCAATGCCGAAACCAATATGCTGCATTCTTTGTTGAAAACGATGGCTGACTTGGGAGGATGCCCAAAGTCGGTTGCGCAGAAAGAGGTGACATGGGCTCCTGTCGAGGATGTGGCAGATGGCATCTTCTGCCAATCGGTTGTCTGTCCGTCGCATCCCGTGATGCTTGTCGAGGGGATGAAAAGGAGCAGCATCAAAGAATTGGCTGACATCCATGCGGGGAGGGTGCTGCCTCTGTGGTCCGATGATGATTTCCGCAAAAAGGCTTTTGAGCAACAAAAAACGGGTTGGTGGATACCCCTTTTGGGGGGAGTTTAGACGCTATGCCACCGACGGTCGCCGCATTGTCAAAGTGGGCATGGGTTTCTCCGTGGAGAAGCGTGCCATGACGGAATACATCATTGAGGAATGATGAACCAAAAAGGTCAAAACTTGTTTTATTGCTGTGTGGCTGTTTGCTATTGGTCCTATTATGGATGTTTCCATAATTGGGTAGTTGGTGCAAAAAACGTCAATTTGAGTAGCAATTTGTTGTGTCAAAAAAATACAAGCCCTTGAAAAACAAAGACTTGTAAATGATTGCTGTAGTCCGACCGGGAATCGAACCCGGATCTAATCTTTAGGAGAGACTTATTCTATCCATTGAACTATCGGACCAAAGTGGCTGCAAAGGTAAGCATATTTTTCCGAAAGTCCAATTTTTTTGCTTTTTATTTTCCCTTGACCCCCAAAAGAGGGTGGTCTGTGCTCTTTGGACTTTAGTGACGATAAATGGCATCGTCATTAAACCTTTTTATGGCAGATGCGTCAAAAGAACTGTTATGAATCGATTCTTTTTACTAATTATTTTAGTCTTCCAAGTACTGTGCGCTGTGGCGCAGGGAGGTGTAAGAGGCAAAGTGCTCGACAAGGCTAACGACGAGCCGTTGGGTTTTGTCAACGTAGTGGTGACCAAGGCCGGAGAAACCAAGATGGTGAAAGGAGCCATCACCGACGAACAGGGTAACTTCAACATTACCGACCTCGCCATCGGCAACTACGAACTCAACATCTCTTTTGTGGGTTACAAGAACCTTAACCGGCGCTTTGCTGTCACGGCAGCCAAGCCCCACCATCATTTCAATGCACTCTATCTCTCGGAGGACGCCCGTCAACTCAACGAGGTGACCATTACCGGACAAAGGGCCATCATGAAACTCGAGGTGGACCGCAAGTCGTTCGACGTCTCGCAAGACATTTCCAACGCTGGCGGGTCGGCCAGCGACGTGCTCGAGAACATCCCCTCTGTGGAGGTGGACAACGACGGCAACGTCTCGCTGCGCGGCAATTCCAGCGTGGAGGTGTGGATCAATGGCAAGGCCTCTGGCTTAACGTCGGACAACCGGGCCGAGATCTTGCAGCAACTGCCGGCTGAGAGCATCGAGCGCATCGAGGTAATCGACAACCCTTCGGCGAAATACTCGGCAGAGGGTAGTGCCGGCATCATCAACATCGTGCTCAAGAAAGACCGCAAGGCGGGCTATTACGGGTCGGTGCAGGCGGGTGCCAACACGCGTGGCGGTGCCCACACGAGCGTCAACTTCAATTACAACAGTCCACTGCTTGATGCCTACGCCAATGTCGGTTACCGCCACCGCAGGAATGAGGGCGGGTCGGAGAGCCACACCAATTACCTCACCAACAATACCTACCAGAATGCCTTTGGCAAGTCTAATGGCCAGGGCAACAACCTTTTTATGCGCGCTGGTGTCACGCTTCATGCCACGAAGAACGATGACTTCACCCTTGCAGGTATGTTCATGACGGGAGGCAACAAGAATTGGAACACCACGCCCTATCACTACGGCACTATCGGGGCTCCTAATGACTCCTACATGATGATGCGCCGCTCCTACTCGCATGGCAATATGGGCATGCGCAATTTGGAGTTCAACTACCGCCACCTCTTCGGCAGCGACCGCCACTTCCTTGACCTCATCGTGGAATACGACCACTGGGGCGGTGACAACGACAACATCCACCAGGATTCGACGGTATATTACGACCAGAGCAGGCCGTCTGTTTACGACTATCTCTCCAGACCGCTCGACATGAACAACCGCACTTGGGAAATCAAACTCGACTACGAGAACCCCATCACGGAAAACCTGAAGTTGGAGGCAGGATACAACGCGCGGCTGTCGCACGAGAACACGCCACAAGAGAGTTATGCCGACAGTACCACATGGGACGGACGGTTCCTCGTGGAGGACAAGACGTATTTCAACCGATTCATCTACAGCAACGACATCCATGCGCTCTATGCCACGCTCAACTGGAAGTTGGGCCGACTGGGAGTGATGGCAGGTCTGCGCGGAGAATATTGGAAGGTGAACACCGAGAGTTACACCTGGGAACAGGAGCATGACGCTTCCAAGCGGGAGAAGCCCTTTAAGAAAGACTATTTCCAACTCTTCCCCAGCGTGTTCCTGTCATATCAGATAACCGACAACGACCAGTTGCAACTCAACTACACCCGTCGTCTGCGCAGACCATGGGGCGGACAACTCAACTCGTTCCGCAACACGAGCGATGCGTCGATGATTTCGTTCGGCAACCCGCTGTTGACACCGGAGTACTCCAACCTCTTCTCGCTCAACTACCTCCGTACCTGGACGGCGCACTCCCTATTGGTGAGCGCCTACTACCGGCCTACCTCTGATGTGATGCAGCGCATCGTGTGGCAGAACAAGGCGGATGGCAGGATGTACAGCACCTCGGAGAACGTGGCGAGCAGCAAGAGTAGCGGACTGGAGATTACCGCAAAGAACAAACTCTTCAAAATCCTTGACCTCTCAACGACGGCAAATTTCTACTACTATAAGTTGGAAGGCTTCACTTACGTCATCGATGGCCAGACAGTGACGGGCGAGGAAAACTCCAACTTCACATGGAACGCCCGTATGCAGGCAAGCCTTCGCCTGCCCTACGACCTCTCGGTGCAGGCCACCTTCAACTACCGTTCGAAGCAGGTCATCTCACAGGGATTCCGCAAGCCCAACTACGGCATCAATTTGGGTATCAGGAAGAACTTCTTCAACAAGATGTTCACACTTGCCATCAACTGCCGCGACGTGCTCAACTCACGCAAATGGGAGAACGAGACCAACAGCGAAACTTTCACTCGGCATCAGAAGAATTGGCGGCAGAGCCGTACAGTCAACTTCACCCTGACTTGGAATTTCGGCAACATGAAGCGCAAGAACCGCGATGTGCAGGAGGGTGAGCAAGGTGAGCGAGGCGACAGCGACTTGCAAGACTCCTACAATGGTGTCGGCGAGGATTAGGCCGACGGTTGCAACGAAAAGGCCGCATGGACTTCCGAAGGGAGGTGCATGCGGCCTTTTTCGTTGGGGAAGGGCGGTTGATTATTCCACCCTGATTTTCCTGTTCTTGTTGATGTAGATGCCGGGTTGCGAGGGCCGGGTTGTCAGGCGAACACCTTGCAGTGTGTACCAGGCATCGTCGCCAAAGGTCTCGCGGTTTTCCACCTGATGGATGCCGGTGGTGGAGATGCCCTGGAAGGAGTCGATGTAGTCCTCCAAATAATAGCCGAGGTGAGGCGGTTGGTTGTAAGCCACGTTCTCCCATGCCACACCCATGCGGTAGAGATGGTCGTGCATCAGTGTGGGCACGCGGTATTTTGTCTCATACCCCGACGAGTAGATGTTGATGGTGCAACTGTCGTTCGTGCTCCAAAAGACAACCTCCTCGCGCCAGTCGCCGAAAAGGTCGGCGGTGAGGCATGGTGTCGCCTTCGTGCTGTTGCAAGAGGCCGGCTTACCGAAAGTTCTCAGTGCAAAGCGCCCGAAGCCCAGTCCGAGGGTGTTTGTCGCGCTCTTGTTCCACTTGATGATGCTCACGTCGTCGAGCAGTTCCTCGTAGGCGTCGCCGTCCCAATAGATGCGGAAGTTCATGCCAGGGTTGCTGTCGTATATTACTTTCCCATTGATGGAGAAGGTGTTGGGTTGTGTGGCATAGGTGAATTCACATCCTCGGTACAAGGGGTCGAAGTCCGCAGCCAGTCCGCGCCCGGTGTCGCGGTCGGAGGTGCGCTCGAAGAGCACCTC
>CAMKSZ010000230.1 GCA_946415525.1 uncultured Prevotellaceae bacterium
CTTCCTTGGATTCCACATCAATCTTCATCACAGGCGCTGCATCGAGATTTTCCTTGGTGATGGCCGTCCACTTGGGCAAGCCTTTGCCATTGGGATTGCCCGTCTTGCAGAAGTTGGCATAGTAGGTAAGGAAAAGTTTTGAGATGGCGTAGTCATCTTCATTCCAGTCATAATACTCGTTGGTGTCGAGAGTTCCCATGGCGTATTCGATATCTGCCGAATGGACGGCTCCCGGTGCAATGGGAGGTTTCTGAGCCTCAGACTTCTTTTCTTCCGCAGTCTTATCCCGGACACCTCCGGCGAGTGCGGCCACTTTTTCACCCATCTTCTCCGACACCTGAGGACGGGGGTGCATATAATGATAGCGATAGACGGGTAACCCTGACTTCGCATGATAGTCGCAGGCCTTCCAGGTGGGGAAGCCGGTGAAAAGGTCGGAGGCAAGGTCGAGGCCCTTCTGGCTTAGCACGTCTTCATCGGTCTCAAGCCCGTAAGCCTTGAAAATCTCGTCTGTCATGTCGCCAAACAGCGACTTCATCGCGTTTTTGTAGTTTTTAAGGGTGGGGGCTTGGTCCCTCAGCGCCTGCATGGGTGTTCCTTCCAGTGAGTTCCAGCCTGCGAGCAGTGGCACCTGGGCCTGCTGACCTTTTTCGTACACATCATCGACACTCTCGGTCATGAAGTAGCCGTCGAGCACCACGTTGGCCATCCCTCTGGGGGGAAGGAGTTTTTGGAGTGAATCGGCGTTTAGTGCCATCGCATCTGCCAAACTTGGGATGCCTGCTTGCTTCAGAAGTGCTGCTCCTGCTGCATCGGCATCGGCTTGGGAAGAAGGCTGATATGGCAACACCTCGGCTCCAGAAGAAAGCATGGCGCCGGCAATCAGGTTCTTGGAGAGGGGGGAGCACATCAGGAGAGATACAGAGAAGGAACCGGCTGATTCGCCTACAATGGTGATCTTGTCTGGGTCGCCACCAAAGGCTGAGATGTTCTCTTTCACCCACTTGATGGCTGCCACTTGGTCGAGGAAACCGTAGTTGCCGCTTCCCTTGTACTCGGAAGATGCCGTGAGGTCGGGATGGGCAAAGAAGCCGAACACTCCCTCGCGGTAGTTGGCGGTCACGCCAATAACGCCTTCTTTGGCGATGGATGAACCATCGTAACGGGGCTCACTGCCAGAACCTGCCATCAGTCCGCCACCATTGAAATAAATCAGCACGGGCAGGGCGTCTGCCGTTGTGGCTGCTGTAGTCCAAATGTTCAGATAGAGACAGTCCTCGCTACGGCCAGGACCTCTGAATGACATGTCGCCAAAGATATTGGGCTGCATGGGGTCGTCGCCAAATTGCTTGGCTGAACGCACTCCCTCCCAGGCCTGGACTGGCTGGGGGGCCTTCCAACGGAGTTCGCCTACAGGGGCCTGGGCAAAAGGCACACCCAAGAACTTCTTCACACCGTCTTCTTCGAAACCTTCGAGAACACCATACTGGGTTTTTACTTCAAGGGTGACGTCCGTCCCCTTCTGAGTGCAACTGAAAAGAACAGCAACACAAGCGATGGCCAACATCGCAAATACATGGTTTTTAGTCATAATGATGTCTGTTTATCGGGGTTATTAAGCAAAAATGGCGAAATATGGATTCCTATGGATTGAAAAACTTAAAAAACTCTTTTCTTCCCGCCGGAGATGTAGATGCCTTTAGAGGTAGGCTGGCCCATGAGGGGGCGTCCTGAGAGGTCATACCATTTTTGTGGGGTGGCATCTTGCGTGGCTGTGGGACGGATATCATCGCTGTTGCCTGCTGAAGCGAGGAGGCGTATGGCTTCTATTCGGCTGTTGAGCATGAAGAATTCCTGGCCAGTGTCCACATGGTTGCCGTTGAGGGTTGAGGGATAGAGTGTCGCTTGCTCACCGAATAAGTTTGCTGCGCTTATGTAGTTGTCGTATGGCACCACTTCATCGCCGGTGCTGTGGTATAGGAAGACGGGGTGGGCGGGCATCCATCCATTGATGAGATTGTTGTGCTCAAGGGCTACATGCAGGTCGGCTGCCGCTGTGCCTTGTTCGGGCAATGGGATGTTGGAAATGGAATAGTTGGGATATTGGTCAAGCAGTTGACTGAAATAGGCATATGCTTCTGGCTTCAGGATGTTCTTCAGCATCAGTTTGCCATTTTCGGTCAGCACCGACTTGTAATAGTCGGTGTCCCCATCCTTGCCGTTTTTGTAAAGTTGTTTCCAAACGTCGGTTATCTCGTCTATGATCTTTTCCTTTTCGGCTATCATGTCCAGCACTCCAGTTTCTAAAAAACGCTCGTTCAGGTAGTCGCCTATCTTGTGATTGGCCATGGCCTCGTCGTAGTCGCACAGACCCTTCAGCATGAGGGGTAAGACGATGGGCATCGACATGGCCACGTCTTTACGGTCTTGTTCAAAATAATAGAGGACGGTGATAAGTGGAGAGTAGGGGCCGTCGCCACAGAGCGAACCGGCAAGGTGAAACTCATCGCTCATGCCTTGCTCCTCGATGAACCGATGTGTAGCCATGGCCACGGCACCCCCCTGTGAGTAACCCGTACAGATGGTGCGCCAATCTTGTCGGAAAGGACGACGGATGTCTTCTGTCTTAGGGTCGTTCTTGTAGAGTTGTATGCCATAGCGCAAGGCATCGGCCACCTGCCTTGCGGTGGTCTCGCCACATAGATAGGGGTGGGTCCCGTCCTTTGTGATGCCAAAGCCCTCATAGTCGGGCAGTATGACGAGGTTGTGGCGCGCCAGGTCATCTTGTGCACCAAGGCTGCTGCTGGCAAGAATCATGTTGAAGAAATTATCGCTGAACATGCTACCCGAGATATTGAATTGCGTGGGGCAATCCTTGTTGGAAGTGATGGTGAGGTGGCATGCGGCAATGACGTTGTTGATTTCTGCCCCATCTTCCCCTGCGTCGGGCATGCAAGCCAATGCAGAGAGTGTCACCGGCTGTCCGTCACCACCTGTCGAGGGGTAGTTGAACGAGAACCAGCAGATATTAAACGACCTGTTGGCACCTTGGTCATAATATTCGAATGGGTCTTCAGGCGCAGCATTTACATTCAGCGTTGCCCTGCCTATTCTCGTGATTTCCTGCGCATGGAGGCAGGTAGTTGTCATACATACGGTGATAACCAACAATAACATCTTTTTCATTTACAGTGTCATTTTTTCTGGATTTGATTTTTGTTTGCAAAAATACAATAATTGTTGCAATAATTTGCATAATCGTTTTCCAAAAAGGAAAAAAGTGTTTTAGACTTTAGGCCTTATACCATATTTTCTTCAATTCATTACAGTTGTTCCGTATGTTGCGTTGATAACGCAACATATTTTACATTCGAAACTTGAATGACCCCATTTATTTAAGTGGAAACTCAAAATTCCAGTCTGAAGCCTTTCGACTTCATCTCCTTATATTTGTCGGGGTTGAACCTGTAGTGGATGGGAACCGTCCTTGCGGCATTTTTCGGACGGTCGCCGGTCTCCTCTAAAATTCCCAGTTTCAGCATCTTGTTGGCGAAGTTCCTGCGGTCGAAGTGTACCTCCAAGATGGCTTCGTAGAGGGCTTGCAGTTGCGGCATGGTGAAGACTTCTGGCAACAGTTCAAAGCCGATGGGTTGGAAGTGAATCCGCTCCTTCAGGCGTTTGACTGCCACACGGAGAATCTTCTCGTGGTCGAAAGCGAGTTGGGGGATTTCGTTGATGGGAAACCATTGCGCGTTCCTCGCATCGTCGCCGCCCTTGACGGATCCTTTCTGCACCAAGGCGTAATAGGCGATGGTGATGACTCTTCCGCGGGGGTCGCGGTCCACGTCGGAGAAACAGCCCAACTGTTCCAAATATCCTTTTTCCACGTCAAACTCGGTTTCCTCTTTCAACTCTCGAAGGGCGCATGCCTCCGTGGTCTCGTCCATCCTCATAAATCCGCCGGGAAACGCCCAGCGCCCTTTGTAGGGCTCGATGCCGCGCTCTATCAGCAGCACGGACAACCCTTCCTTGACATCATAGCCGAATATCACGCAGTCGGTCGTCACCGAGGGACGGGGGTACTCATAGGTGTATGAACCTTTCTTTATTTCCATGATTCGTATGTTTTTTAGATGTATTTACCATATTTGTGTGAATTTTACACAAAAATAGGGCTTTTCTTTCAAACTGCCAAATATTTTTGGGTGAATTATACACAAAAGTTGTTTTTTTCATTATAAAGTGCTTGACAATAAGAAAAAATGATTACTTTTATGCCGACGATTAAAAACGACAAATTGGTAGAAATAATGAGACGCTTTTTATTTTTGTTGCTGACAATAGGTTGCTGTCTGTCATCGCACAGTCAGGTCCCAACGATTACATGGGACAAGTATGGTCTGATGATGGACGGGCGGCGTGTCTGTCCTGTGATGGGTGAGGTGCACTATTCTCGTATTCCTGCGGCTGAATGGACTGATGAAGTGCGGAAGATGAAAGAGGGTGGGGTGACGGTCGTCGCCTGCTATGTGTTTTGGAATCATGTCGAGGAAACGGAGGGCGTCTTTGACTGGAGCGGACAGCGCAACTTGCGGCAGTTTCTGGAGGTGTGCCAGACTGAGCAGTTGCCCGTGGTGCTTCGTGTAGGGCCTTTCTGTCATGGTGAGGTGCGCTGTGGCGGCATACCTGACTGGATGTTTGAAAAAGGCTGCAAGATGCGTTCGGAGGATCCTCGATTCCTCAAGTATGTGGAACGGCTTTACCGGCAAATTTTCACGCAGGTGCAGGGACTCCAATGGAAAGACGGTGGACCGGTCATCGCATGTCAGTTCGATAACGAATATCGTGGACATGGCTCCTATCTGATGCGGCTGAAAAAGATTTCCCAAGAAATTGGCTTCGACCTGCCTTTCTACACTCGTACGGGTTGGCCGGAGTTGAGTTCGCCTGTCCCCTTTGGCGAGATGATTCCTCTCTATGGCGACTATGCCGACGGCTTTTGGGAACGCTCGTTGGCGGAGACGGCGGGCAACTATTACAAGGCTTTCAACTTCAAGGCGTTCCGTTCTTCGACTGCCATCGCTACCGAACAGTTGGGGGAGCAGAGGGAAAAGTTGAATGAGGGTGATGAACAATATCCTTATTTCACTTGTGAACTGGGTGGTGGCATGATGACGGCCTACCACCGAAGGCCTTTTGTCTATCCTGAGGATGCTTACTCGATGGCCATCGTGAAACTCGGCAGCGGCTCCAATCTCTTAGGCTATTATATGTACCACGGCGGTACGAATCCGGAGGGCAAGTCATGGCTCAACGAGATGCAGCGCACTCCGGCTACGAACTACAACGACATGCCAGTGAAAACATATGACTTCCAGGCGCCTCTCGGGGAGTTCGGTCAAAAGAATCCTCATTACTATATGCTGAGGAAACTGCATCTGTTCATGCAGGACTGGGGCGACATTTTGGCTCCCATGGAGGCTTCCTTTCCCTGTCGGCAAGACATTCCTAAAGGCGATGATTCGTTCCTCCGTTGGTCATACCGCTCAAAGGACAACAGTGGCTTTGTCTTCATCAACAACTACGAGCGACTGCAAAACCTTTCTACAAAACGTAATGTGCAGTTGGTGGCTTGTGGCGTGAAACTGCCTAAACTGACCGTCCCGGCAGGCACCATGTGCATCTTTCCTGTCAATATTGATGGCATCCGCTATGCGACGGCGCAACTGATAGCGAAGCGCGACGGGAATATCTACATGGAGCAGGTCAAGGGGATTCCCACGACCATTGCATTACAGAATGGAAAGACGCTACGCAACTTGAAACCATTGGGCACGGAGCGTCCTGTGGTCGGAAATATCTTCTTGCTGACCTCGGAACAGGCGGAGAGGCTCTTCCTGCCGAAGGAAGCACCTGCCGACGCCCCCGCAATGGTCAATTACAAAAAACAGAAGGAGGCTGGCGCACAGCGTGCCATCTCCATCGGCGTGAACAAGGTG
>CAMKSZ010000231.1 GCA_946415525.1 uncultured Prevotellaceae bacterium
TTACTAATTTAGGTCAGATTCCCCTCTCCGCCCAGTCGCCACGGTCAAGATTGCGATAGCCGATGGCCTCGGCGATGTGCATGGACTGTACCTTCTCCGAACCGGCAAGATCGGCGATGGTGCGGGCAACCTTGAGAATGCGGGTGTAGGCTCGGGCGGAGAGTTTCAGGCGCTCCATCGCCACACGGAGCATTTGCATGGAGGCAGCGTCGGGTGCGGCAAACTGATGAATCATGCGCTCCGTCATCTGGGCGTTGCAGTGGATGCCTTTGTAATCCTTGAAACGAAGGTCTTGTATCTGCCGCGCCTTGATGACGCGTTCGCGGATGGCAGACGACGGTTCGCCGGGCTCCATTTTCGACAAATCTGAAAACGGCACGGCAGCGATTTCGCAATGGATGTCTATGCGGTCGAGCAAAGGCCCAGAAATCTTGCTCATGTAACGTTGTATCTGTCCTGGCGTACAAACACAGGTGTGGGTGGGGTCGCCGTAATAACCACAAGGACAGGGATTCATGGAGGCGACAAACATGAACGAACAAGGAAATTCCACCGTGTATTTGGCTCGTGCGATGGTAATCTTGCGGTCTTCCAAAGGTTGGCGCAGCACCTCCAAAGTTTGCTTCGAAAATTCAGTCAGTTCGTCGAGGAAAAGCACGCCATTGTGCGCCAGCGACACCTCCCCAGGCTGTGCGCTCGACGTGCCGCCGCAAAGTCCTACCTGCGAGATGGTGTGGTGAGGAGCGCGGAAGGGGCGCTGCGAGATGAGCGACGTGTCGCGACTGAGTTTGCCCGCCACGGAATGCACCTGCGTGGTCTCCAGACTTTCAGATAGCGAGAGGGGCGGCAATATCGACGGCAGGCGCTTGGCCATCATCGACTTGCCCGAACCCGGCGGCCCTATCATGATGACATTGTGGCCACCGGCGGCAGCCACTTCCAAGGCACGTTTCACATTCTCCTGTCCCCGCACGTCGGAATAGTCGAGTTCGAAATCATATTGCTGAGCGTAGAACTCCTTGCGGGTGTCTATCACCGTAGGCTGCAGTTGCATGGTGCCGCTAAGCAGTCCTATCACCTGCGTGATGTCGTCAAGGCCATACACTTCGAGATTGTTGACCACGGCAGCCTCGCGCACGTTGGCACTCGGCACAACCAATCCCTTGAAATGCTCCTTTCGCGCCCGGATGGCGATAGGCAAGGCCGCCCGCACCGGTTTCAACTTGCCATCGAGCCCCAATTCACCCACCAACATATACTCGCCCAGATGGTCGAGTGGCATTTTGCCATAAGCAGCCAACATGCCGATGGCGATGGACAGGTCGTAACTGCTGCCCTCCTTGCGGATGTCGGCAGGCGAGAGATTGATGGTGAGAGAGGCGAGCGACAGGCGGTAGCCCACGTTGGGCAATGCTGCCGTGATGCGTGCGTAACTCTCGCGCACGGCAGTGTCGGCCATGCCCGAGAGGTTGTACATCACCCCACGCGTCATGTTCACCTCTACGGTGATGGTGGTGGCTTCCAGCCCCACTACGGCGGCACAATAGGTTTTTGCAAGCACGGCGGTAGGAATTAAGGTGAAGGATGCTTCCCCAAGAGTTCGTCGAGTTTCGACTTCAGTTCGTTGGTGCTAAGCCCGCGGGCCACCACTTTCCCGTGGTCGAAGACGATGTTGTCGCACATGCCGCCAAGGCCTGTCTGGCGAAACGTCGGACTTTCGAAGAGTTGCCCGTCGAAGACAATGGGGTAGGCGGATAGCGAGTCGCGCTCCACGACACGTTCACAGGCCTTGCTGTCGGCATCGAGGCAGATGCTCACCAACTTGATGCGACCGCCCGAGGCACGCGCCTTGCGGCGCAACTGCCGCTGCATCTCCTGACTGTCGTAGTTCCAACTGGCCCATGCGCTGATGACGGCTATCTGGTCGCCCAGGTCGGCTTCGGTGACGGTGCCGCCACCCCATTTCGGACCGGAGAAGCGGCGCACCTTCGCCCCCACCGACCCTCCACGCAACTGCGATAGTTGCTTTTGCAGGATAATCAGCGCTCCATTCTTGGGCTGCACCTTGAGCATCTTCGAGGCGAGGTCGGCAGCCTTGTCGTAGTCCGGAATGTCGGCCTGGATGAAAAATTTCCTCAAGAGAAACATGCCTACAGGCGATGCAGGATGCTGAACGATGAATTCCTCCGCCTTCTTCTTCACATCTGGCGGCGAGAGTTGGGCAGTCTGCCGACGGAAGGCCGTCATCAGTTCGTTGTCCTCGGTGCCCTTGACCTCCATCTCCTTCATGTGCGAGGCATCGGCCTTGATTTCCACCTCTTCCCCCGGGGCGGCGAAGATGGGCTGCTCGGAAAAATTAGGGAAGACGATGACAAGCATGGCTTCGCGGTCGCAGGGCCGCTCGTAGGTGAAGCGGCCTCCCATCACGCGAATGGTGTCGATATGGCTCACGAAACCATCAGGACTATAGATGTAGAACTCGCCCTGGTTCATGTTGAGGAAGCGTCCGGAAAGTTTAAAACGGTCACTTTCCACGCCACATGCCGCGAGGAGCATCGCCATGGACAAAACAGAGAGAAAATGCTTCATAGGAAAGATTGAAAGTGCCGCGAGCGGGACTCGAACCCGCACGGCCATTCCTGGCCAAGGGATTTTAAGTCCCTCGTGTCTACCAATTCCACCATTGCGGCTGGTGCTGCGGCCTCGTGCTACGCTGTGCCGAGGGGTATCCGCATATTGCATGCAAAGATAAAGCGTTTTGTCGGAACCTCCAACAAAATTCGCACATTTTTTATATTTGACGGTTCAATTCACCGACAAAATGCCGAAAGGCCCCGTGGTGGCTGCCCTGTAGCGGGTAAGCCGCTTGCCGTCGTCGCCCGAGGAGATGAAGCCGTTGTTGTTGAGGTCGTAGTTGCGGTGACAGACGCCGCAGGTGGCCAAACCGGTGGTCGTCAGTGACAGCGGACGGCTCTTGATGGGGATGGCGTTGGGGTCGAAACAGTTGGGACACTCACGGTCGAAGGCATAGAACGCCGCTGGCTGGCTCAAGGCCCCGAAGCCGACGATGATGCTGCCGTTGTATCCCAATGCCAGCGTGCGCCGTTCGTCGAGAGCGTTGAAAATCTTGCTGCTCGTCTGTCCGGCACTACTGGTGAAGTCGAAATAGTTGGCCCCGTTTCGCATCGACCTGGTGACGATGCAGAATATGCCTGGAGCACTGGGATTCATGGCGCTTGCCAATGTGGCATCCTGGTGTACGCTGTTGTCGTACACGAAGTAGCACGTGCCTACGGTGAACTCATTTTCTGTATTGCCACAACCAAACAGGGAGAGCACACCCGTGAGCAAAGCCAGCAGAACTATTTTCTTTTTCATAAGACATTATTTACCCAAGTTTCGGCACCGGCATCACCTACCGAGCAGCGCCCGTTCGGCCTGTTCCACCTGTTCGAAGGAGAACTGTTGATAGACTTTATCAAAAACGCCCTGTATCTGTTCGTTGCACAAGTTGCCGATGCTCCCCTCGTGAGTGTGGTGGATGCTCTTGTCGGCCACGAAGCGCCCAGCCTCGATGTCAAGACCCACTTTCTTGTAGGCGTCGCGGAAAGGCATTCCCGCAGCCGCCAACCTATTCACTTCCTCCACCGAGAAGATCGGGTCGTACATCGGGTTGTCGAGGATATGCTCGTTCACCTCGATGCGGTTGACGATATAGGCTGTCATGCGCAGGCAGTCGAGCAGTTCGTCGAATGCCGGCAGGAATACCTCCTTGATGATTTGCAGGTCGCGGAAATAGCCGCAAGGCAGGTTGTTCATGATGAGCGTCACCTGTTGGGGCAGTGCCTGCAACTTGTTGCTCTTCGCCCGGATGAGTTCGAAAACGTCGGGATTTTTCTTATGCGGCATGATGCTGCTGCCCGTGGTGCACTCCTTGGGCAAGCGGACGAAGGAGAAGTTCTGACTGTTGAAAAGACAGGCATCGAAAGCCAGTTTGGCGATGGTGCCGGCGATGGTGGCCATGGCGAACGCCACGTTGCGCTCCATTTTGCCGCGCCCCATCTGGGCATAGACCACGTTATAGTCCATGGAGTCGAAGCCCAACAGCCGTGTGGTCATCGAACGGTCGAGGGGGAACGAACTGCCATATCCTGCCGCACTGCCAAGTGGGTTGCGGTTGGTCATGCGGTAGGCGGCTTGCAAGAAGAGCATGTCGTCGGCGAGGCTCTCGGCGTATGCGCCAAACCACAGGCCAAACGAACTGGGCATGGCCACTTGCAGATGGGTGTAGCCCGGCATGAGCACATCCTTGTATTGCTGGCTCTTGCCGATGAGTTGGTCGAAGAGGTCTTTCACCGCCTCGGCGACATCCTTCAGTCTCTTGCGTGTGAATAGTTTCAGGTCAACCAACACCTGGTCGTTGCGCGACCGCCCGCTATGTATTTTCTTGCCCATCTCGCCCAACCGCCGTGTCAGCATCAATTCCACCTGTGAGTGGACGTCCTCCACGCCTTCCTCAATGACGAACTCCCCTCTCTCGCAGAGGGCGTAGATATCCTTGAGGGCAGCGAGCAACTGCTCCAATTCGTCGGCTTCGAGCAGTCCGATAGACTGCAACATGGTGATGTGGGCCATGGAGCCTAATACGTCGTAGGGGGCGAGGTAGAGATCCATCTCACGGTCGCGGCCTACGGTGAACCGTTCTATCTCGGCATTGATTTCAAAGTCTTTCTCCCAAAGTTTGCTTGCCATTTGTTGTCGTTGGTTTTAAGGGGGATTATTCGTCATACGAGCCTGCCGCGATGGCGTCGGCCAATTTTTCCAGTCCTGCTTGCAGCGGCTTCGATATCATTCCCTTGACAAAGGGGTTGAGGTCGGCCTTGATGGTGAGCCGCATCTTGCACACCGTCTCGGTGACAGGGAGCAACTGCACCCAAAGGTTGAACGGCAGTGGAGAACTCACCGTCTCATACTTGATGGTCTTGGGTTCCTCGCGCTCACAGATGCGGATGGAGATATTGCCCACAGGCGGGACGTTCATGGTGATGGAGTCGCTGTCAAAGACGATGTCCTCGCGCTTGTCTTCAGGCAGTCGGTCGCGCACCTGCTCGCTCAAGTTAAGGTCGCTGAGGCGATGATAGACGGCCTCTTGCGGATAGGGGATTTCCCTGACGCTGCTTTCGAATTTTGTGTCCATTGTGTCTGTTTGCTTTTGGTGGGTCGGGTCACTCCCACCCATTGAGTATATAATGACAGGTTATTTTTTCCAGTTGGCAGGATCCTTGCGCCAATCGTCGAGCAACTGGATGTCGCTCTCGGCGATGTATCCCGTTTCGCGGGCGATGGCGACAACATGCTCGTAGTCGGTGAGGGTGACAAGCGTCACGCCGGCCTCTTCAAAGGCTTTCTTTGCCACGGGGAAACCGTAGGTGTAGGAAGCCACCATGCCGACAACCTCGCTGCCATTGCGGCGGATGGCTTCGACAGCCTTCAGGCTACTGCCGCCTGTCGAGATAAGGTCCTCCACCACCACTACCTTTGCCCCTGGCTTCAGTTCCCCTTCGATGAGGTTCTCCAGACCGTGGTCCTTGGGTTTGCTGCGAACATAGACAAAGGGTAGGTGGAGCGCATCGGCAACGAGTGCCCCCTGGGGGATGGCGCCAGTGGCAACGCCGGCCACAGCCTCCACGTCGGGGAAATGCTCCAAAATGGCATGTGTGAGTTCCAGTTTGACATAGTTTCTCAGTTCGGGATAGGAAAGAGTCTTGCGGTTGTCGCAATAGAAGGGTGATTTCCATCCCGACGCCCATGTGAACGGGTTGTTGGGCTGCAATTTGATGGCTTTAATGGCCAGCAGCCTTTGGGCGAAGTCTTTCTTGAGGTTGTCCATAAGTCGTTGCTAAATTAATGATTTGTGCAAAGATAGTGCAAACCGAG
>CAMKSZ010000232.1 GCA_946415525.1 uncultured Prevotellaceae bacterium
TTAAGGTCTCTAATGCTCTTATTTCACCATCACCTTGCGGACGGTGCCGTCGCTCATCCGCACGATGTTGAGGCCGCGCTGCGGGGTGGCGAGGCGCTTGCCGTCGAGCGTGTAGTGAGTGGTGGCTCCCTGTGCGACGGTCAGCGGATGGCAGATGCCGGTGCTCTCGTCGGGTTCGCCGCCGAAATTATCCATGCAGAAATAGCCCGGGGTGGTCATGCCCCAGTCGTTGTTGCGGGAACTGCTGATGGTGAAGTTGACGCTCTTCACCTCGCCAAGGGCGGAGAGATCCACCCACTGCCATTGCTTGATGTAGTAGTGGTTGCCCTCGTTCTCGGAACGGTAGTCGGCAAGATAGACTTCGAGGGTGGACTGGCTGTCGTCGGCATGGTTGCCGGTGATGGTCAGTTTGCACCAGTCGCCAGTGGTGAAGGCGCCGGGGGTCATGCCGTCGCCGACGGTGTAGGCGCTGACATTCCATGCGGAGTTGGTGATATACATGCCGCTGATGACTTGCGGGTCGCCGATGACTTCCACTGCCTCATGCATGTCGGAAGGATAGACAACGGCGTAGTTGGCAGAACCTTGGTAGCCGGTGCCCACGCAGTTGCGGTATTGGTCGGCGTAGGTGGCGTATTCGGTGGAGGTCTCGTTGCTCACGGCGAAGCCCGACCATGAGCCGTATGCGGCGTTGTAGAGCGTGGTGAAGCGATAGCCGCCGCTGGTGAAGGCGCTCTTCACTACTTGCGAGCCCCAGGAGTCGGTCACTGTCTCGCCATCGACGCCGGCACCGTTGTAGGCGCTTTCGGGTGCAAGGGTGAGTTCCTCGAAGGTGGCGGGACCGCTTCCTCCCTCTGACGATGTGGTGAAGATGTAGCCGTAGAAACTAATCTTCGAACCAGCGCAGAAGAGATAGTAGGACTCGCCGGCCTCGGCTTGGAAACTGACCAAGCCATAGAACTTGTCGGCGGACTGGTTGTTCTCGTCGAGTTCTATCGTTTCACCCTCGGGGGTGACAAGGGTCAGTTCGGAGGTGGCAAGGGCCGTTCCGTCGCTCTTGGTCACATAGAATGACTTGCCGCTGTTGAGGATGATGCCGGCGGTCATGCTTCCGGCTTGTTTGGTGCTCAGCACGAAGAACGTGCCCGACTGCGGGTTGTTCTTGCTTTCGGGCTTGTAGCCGCCGCCTGTGCTGGAGGTGCCGTCCAAAGCGCCGTCCTTGGGGTTGTTGCCACCGGTCAGATACACAATCTGGGTGGTTTCGTTGCCGTCGGCGTTGGTGTAGGTCTGGGCAAACGCTGCGTTTGTCTCGCCTGCGGTGAAGTTCTTCTTCGCCAACTTGCCGTCGGGACCGATGGTCAGTGTCACGTTGGCGGAGGCTTCAATCACCTGGCCGTCTGTGTAGGTCTCGGTAGGGGAGAAGAGGAACTTCTCCTGGGCCTGTGCGCCCAATGCCATAACGGCAAGGGCCATGAGAGTAAAAATTTTTTTCATAAGCGTTTAAAAAATTAGTGAAAATAAAAATGTCTGTTTGCTATGCATGGGTTGTATGTTGCCGTCATCGCCTTTTCTGTAGAGGGGAGCGGCGGATGGCTTTTCGGCGGTTCATGGCGTCGATGGAGGTTTCGAGGTGCAGGTCTTCGGCTCCGCTCACCTCGGTCGAGGTCTCGCCTATCCATCCGCACTGCTGGTTTTCGGCACTATAGACACGCACGAAGTCGATGTAGTCGAGATGTATGGGTTGGCGGCGGCTATCGACGGCCCATCCGATGTCGAAACTGCAGTTCAGCGTGTCGGTGTTGGCGACATTGTCGGCATAGCCGTAGGCGAAGGCGTTGAGCACCCAGTATTGGGTGGTGCCGCGCCCTTGGTTGACGGCGTTTCGGGGCAGGAGGGTGCCGCTGAAGTGTAGCGGACCGTCAAGCCACAGCGGGAAATACTCCTGCTGGTGGTAGGTGTTGCGCTCCACGGTGCCGCTGCGCCCTTGGTTGTCGGTCCAAGGGATGTCGCCCATGGGGTTGGGGGTGTAGGTGATGGCGTAGTCATAGACGATGCTGGCGGCGCTGTCGGTGTCGGCACTGCCTGCGAGTTCGTACCAAGTGTCGTCGGCGATGCCGTTGTGGTTGGTGTCCTGTGCCACCATCACGATGCCGGGTTCGCTGTTGCCGTTGTAGGTGTTGCCTTTGATGTAGAGGTCGCGCTGGTCGGCGACGTTGGCGATGCTGTGGTCGAAGTGGAAGGTGACATAGCCGCCGTAGGCGCCGAGGGTCACCAGTCCGGAGCGGTTGCCGCCGATGGCTTCGGTGCATTTGGCGGCCACGGTGGCGGGGGTGTCGTCGGCGGTGCATTCGGGCAGGGTGTTGACAAACTGCCCGGGTGCGGGGACGTATTCGTCAACGGCTTGGATGTACTTGCTATAAGTCACGGGCGGGTCGATGGTGGGGTCGTAGGCGGCTTTCAGGTCGCGGGGCACAAACACGGCGTGGGCGGGGATGTCGCCGGTCCACACGGTCCATTTCCATTTGCCGTCGCGGGCGAAACAGTAGAGTTTTCCGCTCGAAACGTAGTTGGTGGCATCCATCACGTAGATGTCGTGGGTGACGGGGTGGACGAGGAGTCCGTAGGGGGTGCGGATGGGGTTGTCGGCGGGCTCTTGGATGGGGTGCCGGTTGACGATTTCCATCTTAGGGATGTCGATGATGCCAAACGCCTTCGCTTGTTGGCCGGATGTGTTGAAGTCGGCGGCATAGTAGTAGATGGAGTCGCCCTCGACGCACATCCCTCCGACGGGTGTGTCGATGGAGTCGGCCTTTGCCATCTGTCCGGTGGCATCGGGCCTGAGACAGTAGAGGCGCGAGGGCTGGCTCTTGTAGTCGCCGCGAGAGGCCACCCACAGTTGCCCGTGTCGGTCGGCGCGGATGAGCGAGAGGTTGGGGGCTACGTCGATGTCGCGCTCGTGGGTGAAGGTGGCGAGGTCGATGACGCTCACTCGGCGGTCGTAGCCGTGGCCTTGCACGGCTTGGTAGCCGCCGCTGTTGGCGACATAGAGTTTGCCGCCTGCGACGGCCAGTTCGTCGGGCTGGTAGCCCACGGTGACTTTGCCCACCACTTGGAGCGTGATGGTGTCCACCTTATAGACACCGCCGAGCACCGACTCGCCGTTCACCTTGCCCACATACGAACTGACATAGGCGTATCGGCCGGAGAAAGCCACGTTGCGGCAGTTGGGGATATCGACATGGCCACGGCTCACGGCTGTGGAGGCGTTCGCCACTTCCACTTTGTTCGACATGTTGACGACCATCCACAGACTGCTGCCATGAATCTTGATGTCGTTGCCCACGTCGCCGAGTTCCATCACTTGGTTGGGGTTGCGCGATGGGTAGATGTTGCGGGTGTAGGTGCCCGTGGCGAGGTCGAGGTAGTCGAGGGTGCATTTGTTGGCGCCCATGTTGCCTTCGTTGAGCACGTACATGCCGGCATATTCGCCGCTGCCTTGGTCGCCCGTCTCGTGGGTGGTGGGATAGACCACGATGTCCTCGTCGCGACAGGCACCAAGGAGGGTGGCTGCTACGAGAAGGCAGGCGAGGGCGGCCGGGCACAGGCTTGGGCTTTTCTTATGTATGGATGTCGCTTTCATTTCTCAATATTCTATGTGGAGGGCGAGGGCGTAGTTGCGCTTGGGCATGGGGTAGTTGACGATGACGTCGTAGTCCTGGCTGAGCAGGTTGTTCACCTCCAACGTCACCTTGTAGGTGGTCTTGCGGTGACGGAAGTGGTACATCAGGCTCAGGTCGTTGGTGTACCATGGTTCCATGTGGTTGTAGATGATGTTCTCTTGCTCGTTGTAGCGCTCGCCGGCGTAGATGAAACTGTAACTCAGGTCCCATCCGCGGTAGGCGATGCCGACGATGGCGGACCCGCTGTGCCAGGGGATGTAGGGTATCTGGTCGCGGTAGTAGGGCGTGGCGGGGTCGGTGACGTCGCGTGCGTCCTGGTAGGTGTACTGCACGCGTCCGGTCAGCGTCAGTCCCTCGATGGGTTGTAGGTCGGCCTCCGCCTCTACGTCGATGCCCTTGATGTGCACCTTGCCGAGGTTGAGCATGGTCCAGCGAAACTGTTGCCCTTTGGGGTAGGCGACGATTTTGTCGTGTACGGTATTGTAGTAGGCGTCGGCGGTGAGTCCCACGTGCCGCAGCATGCCGTGCTCCCACGACTTGCTGAGCACCAGGCCGGCATCGTATTGGGTGGCGCTCTCGGGACGGAGGTAGGCGTTGCCCATGTTGGTGTAGTAGAGGTCGTTGAACGTGGGCATGCGGAAACTCCTCTTGACGAAGGCCCTGAGCGAGAGCATGCGCCCCCTGAAGGGATAGACACTGGCGAAGAGGGCGGGGGTCCAACGGGTGAGGGTGGGCTGGCTGCCGCCGCTGCGGGTGCGGTCGCTGATGACGGAGGCGAGCAGACTGGCTTGCACCTTCACCTTGGCGAGGTCGATGGCGGTGGCTGCTGCCATCAGGTGCGACAGTCGGGTGGGGTAGGCGAAGTCGTAGATGTCGGCGTTGAGTTTGTTCCATCGGAGGTCGTAACTGAGCGACAGGCTCCAGGCGGGCAGCAGTTCATAGACGTGCGAGGTGGTGAGGTAGAACTCTTGCTGGTAGTAGGTGTTATCGACGGGCAGTTGGGTGGAGTCGCTGTTGACATAGTGGGTGCGGTAGTAGGCGTATTTCGCCATGACGCGACTGCTGAAGCGGTCGGTGAAACTCTTCTGCCATTGTGCTTGGTAGAAGTTGTTGAGGTCCCACTGCCGTTCGCCGCGCCGCCACACGTTGTTGACAATGGCGCCTGGGATGCCGCGCTCGGAGTTGTAGAAATAGCCTTTCACGCTCCAGTAGCCTTCGGGCAGCACGCCGTGGAGGTTGGCTTCCAACCGCTCGGCGTGGATGTCGCCGTTTTGCCTGACGGCGGTGGTGTCCCACGCCGTGGTGCCGTCGATGTTGACGCGGCGGTAGCGGAACTTGTATTTGCCGCTGGCGTTGACGAAGCCCGCGCTGACGGCTGCGCTGAGGTGCTCGCTGAGTTTTTGCTCGTAGAGGGCGGAGAGCCTGATCATGTCGCTCGAACCGTATTTCACGCTCGCTTTCAGATGGTGCGTCTCACCGTAGGAGAACCACGGTCGGCGGGTGCGGATATATACCGAACCGGCGTTGCCGAAGTCGCTGGCGGTCTGGAAGATGGCGCTCTTCTGCCCGTTGTACATCGTCACCTCATCGACATTGTCGAGCGAGTATTGGCCGAGGTCGATTTGTCCGTTCTGCGCATTGCCTAATTCCACTCCGTCGTAGTAGATGCCGAGGTGGTTGGTGCCCATGCTGCGGATGTTGACGGTCTTGATGCCGCCCACGCCGCCGTAGTCCTTGAGTTGGAGACCGGAGAAGTAGCGCAGCGCATCGGCAACGGAGTGGGTGTTGAGGCGCTCCAACTGTTTGCCGCTGAGTTTCTGCGAGGGGATGACCTCGCGGAAGGTCAACTTCGACGTCACCACCACCTCGTCGAGATGGCGGATGCTGTCGGAGGTGGCTGTCTTGGGCGATTGGGCGGCGACAGTGGTGGTCAGCAGCGCCCACATGCCGCTCAGGCACAATGTGGCGAATGGATGCTTCATATCGTGTGGTGACTCTCTCGCCATCGTTCGTAGCGGAGAGTGCTTGGCGCAACGGCAGGTCTTCTGACTTTGCCGCCTCGCTGCCAACGCCTTCCCGGCAGAAGGGCCAGTGGCTGGATGTTGGCAGGGTGAAAGGGCGGCTCACAGCAGCGGGACTGTCCAGGACTCTCACCTGATTCCCTTTTTCATCGCGTGGGCGCGAACCATATTGCGTTTGCAAAATTACACAAATTGTTGGGAAAGGGTGCCTTTTCCGGCATTTTTTT
>CAMKSZ010000233.1 GCA_946415525.1 uncultured Prevotellaceae bacterium
CCTACGCCGAGATTGGCGGCAACGCCATCGGCACCAAGGCTTCCGCCAAGCGTAAGGCCAGGAGATAATCAGGGAATTATCCGTCAATGGCAGCATTGTCGGAAAGTAAATGAATGGCAGCATCCATGTATGATGCTGCCATTCATTATTCTAAATCAAATTTCTTTTGAGAAAAATTTGGTGGTTTGACAAAAAAGCAGTACCTTTGCACCCCAAACGTGAGAATAGAATTCATTAACATAACAACGTCAATTAAAAAATGAAAAAAGGTATCCATCCAGAAAACTATCGCCCCGTCGTATTCAAGGATATGTCCAACGGCGATATGTTCCTTACAAAGTCCACTTGCAAGACGAATGAGACGGTGGAATTTGAAGGTGAGACTTATCCATTGGTGAAAATCGAGATTTCGAACACCTCGCACCCGTTCTACACAGGCAAGAACAAGCTTGTGGACACCGCCGGTCGCGTGGATCGTTTCATGAGCCGTTACGGCAAAATCAAGAAGTAATCAACATCCCTCAAGGCAGCGTCCCCCAAGAGGCACTGCCCCACAGGAGATACGACATACTAAGATGCCTCTGTAGCGTAGTTGCATATGCGCTTGGGGGCATCTTTTTATTACCTTAAAACCTATTCCAACCATGCACACCCCAAGACATCTATTGTGGCTGCTCGCCACATCCCTCCTGCTCTTCGCCTGCAGCGAGGGCAGCAACACCTTCGACCCCACTGGCTACGAGAACAGCCACAGCGGCATCCGCAACGACAATGCCAACCCCACCACCCGCGCCGAATACAGCCGACTGGAGATGCCCCACATCAAAGGGGACGCCCTCAACTTGGTGGTGGTGCACACCACCTCCAATAAAGACGTGAACTACATCTTAGAGTGGGACTGCATGAAAAAGTCGCAGCGCTGGTCGTGCTATACGCTCAACCGTGCCAACTCACCCAAGAATGTCAGCCGGTGGTATGCCAGCAAGGGCGAGTCGCAATACCCCAAAGACCCCGACATCCCCTCGCAATACATGTTTGCCGACGACCCCTATTACGGCAGCGGCTACGACCACGGCCATATCCTCCCCTCCTACGACCGGTTGAACAGTCGTGAGGCCAACATCCAGACCTTCTACCTGAGCAACATGCAGCCCCAGCGCAACAAATTCAACGCCGGCCTTTGGCTCAAGATGGAGAACATGGTGAGCAGCACATGGAACACCAATGCCTTCCGCGACACGCTCTATGTCTGCAAGGGAGGCACCATCGACCAGCCCAGTCAGATTCTCGGCACCATGAAAAACGGACTGATTGTGCCCCGCTATTTCTTCATGGCGATTCTCTGCAAGAACTCGCAAGGCTACAAGGCCCTGGGCTTCTGGGTGGAGCACCTCAACGAGGACCGCTCCGGCGACAACATCATCAATTATGTGGTGAGCATCGATGAACTGGAGCAAAAGACGGGCATCGACTTTTTCTGCAACCTGCCCGACGACGTCGAGGAAACAACGGAAAAGGTGGTTTATCCCGTTGCTTGGAGCCTAAGGCAATAGGGCATCTTCCCAAAAACTTGAAAAAAACATAAAAAAACGCCCGACAGTGTAATAATATCAAGGAAAATGCCTAAGTTTGCCACATCAACGACAATGTGGACGGGCCAATGAAGCATATCGCATTGATAACACGCACGCTACGGCACTTGGCGCTCATAGCCGCCCTTCTCCTCGCTGCCTGCCAGGAACGCGAGGAGCATGCCGATTTGCATTCCGCCTACTACTGGAGCACCACTTGGCAGACCGACTCTGCCCAACAAGCCTTTCTCCGTGCCAACGACATCAGGAAAATCTACCTCAGATACTTCGACGTCGTCGTCACCCCCTCGGGCGAAGTGATGCCCAACGCCACTATTCGTTTCGCCACCCCCGTCGCCCCCGACGTGGAATACATCCCCACCGTGTTCATCGTCAACGACTGCTTCGACAAGGAGACCGACCGACTCGACCAGTTGCTGCTTCGCCGCATCCTGCAAATCAGCGAGACCCACGACGTGCCAGGCGTCAAGGAGATACAGATAGACTGCGACTGGTCGCAGCGCACCCAAAAGGCCTATTTCGCCATGCTGCAGCGGCTCCGCACTGCCGCCCATGAGCATGGCATCCAACTCTCAGCCACCATCCGTCTGCACCAACTCTCGCTGCCCGTGCCTCCCGTCGATCGCGGCGTGCTGATGATGTACAACACCGGCGACATCTCCCGACTTGACAAGAACCCCATCCTCGACATCGACGACGCCGCACCCTACATGCGCTATCTCAAGGACTACCAACTGCCGCTGAGTACCGCCTACCCCGTGTTCGCATGGCAACTGCTCGTCAGGCTCAACCATTTCGTGGGCATCATGCACGGCGACGACGACTTGCCCGTGCTCCCAGGCGACACCATCATCACCCGCGAGGCGGTTCCCGACACCGTCGTCATAGTGCGAAAGGCCATCGACCGACTGAGGCCCGACGCCAACGACGAGACCATCCTCTTCGACATCAGCAACAAAAACATAGATAGAATCAAACAACAGCACTATGAAAAAGTTTTTAATCATTAGCATCGTCATACTCACCCTCTGCACCAACGCATGGGGCTGTGGCGGCGAGTGGAGCCAGAACAACCACTACATGTTCAGCGTCTTCCGCCGCGAGATGATGAACAGCGACTTGTTCTCCAATCGCACCAACCTCTTCTGGAAGGAGTACACCAACGGGAAAGTGGACTCCTATACATGGTCGAAAGAGGAAATCATGTCCATCGCCAAGAAAAAGGGCGACAACGAGATGGTCGGCTACCTGAATAGCCTCAACACCTACCTCGACATCTGCGACCAACTGAGAGAGACGTGGGACTACCCCACCAAGGCCCAACTGCAGAAGCGCCGTGTCAGCCTCAACGGCATCGTCGCCAAAGCCAACGCCTATAAAGGCAGCCGACTGAAGGCGCAGTGGCAGTTGCTCCGCATGCGTGCCAACATGGTGCTCGGCAACAACGCCGCCAACATCACCGACTGGACGCAGAAAGGTTCGAAACTGCCCGCCAGCGTCTATCGCGACATGATGGAGAACATCTATGCCGGCGCCCTGCTCCGCCAAGGACAGCGCACCAAGGCCTGCGACATCTATGCCAAGCAGGGCGACATGGTGAGCATCAAATGGGCGATGCGCAAGATGCGCAACCTCGGCGGCATCAAGACCATCTACGACGAGAACCCCGACTCGCCGACGATGAACTTCCTCGTGCAGGACTTCGTCAACAACGCCCAGGAAACCCTCGACTCCGGCGACAAGGAATGGATGGATGAGATCGACAGGCGCATGATTCTCAAGAACGAGGTGGACCGCTTCATCAGTTACGCCCAACAGGTGGTGGCAGAGGGCAAGACGAAATCGCCTGCCATGTGGATGGCAGCCATCGGCGAACTGCAGCACCTCTACGACCAGCACGACAAGGCGATGGAAAGCCTCAACAAGGCCGTCGGCATGAACGGCACCCAGCGCATGAAAGACAACGCCCGCGCCATCAGGATGGTGGTATCGGCGAAGAAAGCCAAGTACGACGGCGAATACAACAAATGGCTCACGGGAGAATTGGAATGGCTGAAAGGGAAAATCAACGAAGAGGCTACGGAATTGGCCGACGAAGACCCTCAATACTTCTACAACCATTACTACGACATCCTGCTCCGCCTCGTCTATAACAACGTCGTGCCGCGACTGAACCAGTTGGGACAAAAAGACCTCGCCACCTCGTTCGTGATGATGCTCGACCATGGCAACCCCACCGAGGCTCCTGTCATCCACAAGGAATGCGTGCCCGAGTATTCCTCTGAATTCTTCTGCACCATCGACTCGATGACCACTGGCGAACTGAAAAACTTCATCGCTTTCTCCAACCGCCAGACCAACGACCCGTTGGAGCAGTTTGTCAAAAAATACACGAAGACCGACGGCAACTACCTCAACGACGTATTGGGCACCAAATTCCTCGCCAACGGACAGTTCAAGGAGGCCCTCGACTATTTGGGCAAGGTGTCGCTGCCGTTCCTCCAGGGACAGAACATCGCCGACTATGTGGCACAGCGCGACTACTCCAAGGCTCGCTGGTTGGGCAAGCAGGAGATGAAATTCGACGCCCAAGGCAATGGGCCTGCCGTGAGAAGCAACAAGAAGGAAGCCTTCTGCCGTGAGATGATCCAACTGCTTGGACAGCACGCCGTCGCCAACGATGCCACCCGTCCGCAATTAGCCTACGACCTGGCCGTGCGCTACTACCAAGCCTCGTATTGGGGCGACTGCTGGTGGCTGACGCAATATGGACAAAGCGTCTATGACACGGCACGCGTCGATCGTCCCGACTTCGTGGCCCATGCCATCGACTACCTGAAAGAGAGTGCGAAGAGCAGCGACCCCACCCTGCGGCTCAACAGCCTCTACGCCCTCGCCTATATCCCCGTCGAACCGTGGTGCACCATGGATGAAGACTGGGTCAACAACCGTACCATTATCTCCCCACTGCGCAAGAGCAGGCAGTTCGCCGCATTAAGCAACCTCAACAACTTCGTGAAGGGCTACAACACTCCCCTGCCCGACTACGTGCAGAAATGCGATGTGCTGAAGCAGTTTAGGAAGTATATTTGATTCCTTTGAGAATTAGGTTTTTGGGAGTTTAGACATTATTCTTGCAAATCGTCGGTCTTTCTTCTATAGTATCTATAGCATCTATAGCATCTATAGTTTCTATAGCATCTATAGCATCTATCAAAGATTAGCAATCAAGAGTAATGTCTAAACTCCCAAACTCCTTAACTCCCAAACTCCTTGAAACAACTCCTTGAAACTCCTCCTAAACTCCTTGAATAAATTTTATAAAAGGTTAAATAATTGCAATAAACTTGCCGAAGGAGCCGATTATCATCCAAAAATACTATTTTTGCAGGGCTTTAGCATTTTTGAATTAAACTTTTGGTACATTATTTGTATCTAAAAGTTATAACAAAAGAATGAAGTTAAACAACAAATAGAATATAGCCATGCGTAAAATCATTATGATGACATTGCTGCTGTTCTGCACATTGAACTATGCAGCCGCCCAGAAACAAGCCGATATCAAATTCGACAAGTTGACACACAATTTCGGTAAGTTTGCCGAGAGCAATCCCGTGCAGAAATGCACCTTCACCTTCACCAACGTGGGTGACGCCCCATTGATAATCAACCAGGCTGTTGCCAGTTGTGGTTGCACCATCCCCGAATACACGAAGTCCCCCATCGCCCCCGGCCAAAAGGGTACGATAGAGGTGACCTATAACGGTACTGGCAAGATTCCCGGACACTTCAAGAAGAGCATCACCGTGCGCACCAACGGTCTGACGGAAATGATCCGCCTCTACGTGGAGGGCGACATGACAGAATAGCAAGTTTTTCATAGCATACACCATCAAAGGCGGTTGGCATCAAAAATGCCAACCGCTTTTGGTTGAAGGAGTTTTTGTTTCTATAGATGCTATAGATGCTATAGTTTCTATAGATGCTATAGTTTCTATAGCCTCTATATTTCTCCCCAATAAAAAGAGACGCCCCACTGGGGCGTCTCCACTAATTCCGCTGTGAGCAATTATCAGAACGAATAGGAGAAGCCCAATGACATGAACTCCTTGAATTGGAAGTAGCCATGGTCTTCGTCGCGGACCGTGCTGTCGTCAAACCTCGGATAGAGGAAGAGTTTGGTCGAGATATACTTGTTGAAATTGAAGGTGAAGGTATTCTCCCACTCCCACTTCGCGTTCTTGTAGGTGGTGAAGCCATACATGCGTGTCTGATAGGTGATGTTCTCGGCGATGGCCCA
>CAMKSZ010000234.1 GCA_946415525.1 uncultured Prevotellaceae bacterium
AAGCAGAGGCGAAAGTCGAGGAAGCAGAGGCGAAAGTCGAGGAAGCAGAGGCGAAAGTCGAGGAAGCGGAGGCGAAAGTCGAGGAAGCAGAGGCTAAGCGCAAAGAGGAAGAGGCTAAGCGCAAAGAGGAAGAGGCGAAGCGCAAAGAGGCCGAAGCAAAGAACCTTGACATTGCTCGGAAAATGAAACAGGACGGCATGCCATTGGAATTGATTGAAAAATACACAGGTCTGTCAGCCAAGGATATCGTGACATTATAATATACATACATCAAAAATAATCAACATGCCGCCTTTTGTTCGAACAAAAGGCGGCATGATTGGTTTCAGATTGAGACTTAGAATTTCACAAACACCTTGACAGAACCAAGAAAAAGGTCGCCGAGGGAGATGGTCTGAAACAATTTTTGGTGCTTTGCTGTAAATGACGCCATTTCACCGCCATGTCCATTCTTATATCATTTACAAAACCTTCTCATTGTTGAAATCATTGTAGAATATGGTGAGCCATAAATCAAGTTGGAACCAAACAAACAACCATATAACAATCTCATTTCTGACAGTTTTTCGTACTCATTTTCCCATTTGTCAGAAATAAGGGAAGTTGTCTTAGCCAAAATTTGAGAAAATACAAGAAAATCATTGTCCGACGGTAATCTCGCCCTACCTTTGCATCGGGTTCTGAAACAAACCCCTTGGAAAAATCCTCGAAACAAGTAAATAACACATAAAAAATTAAAAGACATGAAAAAATTAGTTTTAGCAATCCTTATGATGGCATCCGCCACAGTGAGTTTCGCACAGCACGAAGTTGGTTCAATCAACATCCAACCCAAAGTCAGTTTCAACGTTAGTTCGTTTGACAAACTTGAGAATAGATTCGACAACAAATACAAGTCAGGCTTCGCCGCTGGTGTGGAATGTGAATACCGCATGACTAAGACCTTCGCCCTCTCCGTAGGTGCATTCTACTCACAGAAAGGTTTGGATGCAAAGGTCAAGGAGGACATGATTTTGTCAAATGGCACCAACATCAAAGGATCAAAAGTATCATGCAGTCTTGATTACATTGACGTGCCCATTCTCGCCAACTTCTATGTATGGAAAGGTTTGGCACTGAAAGTTGGCGTGCAACCTGCATTCAAGGTGCGTGAGAAATATGAAATGGGTTCGAATGAAGTAAAACCTAAAGACGATAAAGTAAAGGCTTTCGACATTTGCGTCCCCTTAGGCATCTCTTATGACTTTGGCCGTCTTTCGGTGGAACTTCGCTCGTCTCCCGGATTCATCAAGTTGAACAGCAATAAAGACTACACCAATGTCTGTGGACAACTCATGGTAGGCTACAAGTTCTCTCTGAAATAGTCTTTATGACATAAAAAACGCAGACGTTTAATTCTACCAAAAGAAAGAGTTTATAGGTTATTAGATTTATGATTGTTAACCAATAGTAACGTTTTTATTATTATCTGTTGCATTGAGCCCGGCAAAAGCCGGGCTCAATTTGTGTGTTGTGGACAGTTTCAGAAACTAATCGATGTCCCTTTTCCGTCATAGTTGATCGTCTGTTGACGTCCGTCGGGAAGGACAACGACAAACTGGCGCGACTGCAACATGCCTGGGAAACTGCCCTTGCGCTCACCGATGGTGAGTGTGCGCGAGCGGTTGCTCCATCCAAACTGGATAGTGGAATAGGCACCCTTTTCATAATTATAGTTGTCGCCCTCGTCCTCATAAAGCGTGAAGTCGCCATCGGCACCCGGATAGACACGAATTTCCAGTTGGCTCCATGGTTGTTCCCCCACATACTGCATTTCGGGACCCAACGGGAGGATGGAACCGGCACGGACGAACATCGGCACGCGGTCCAGGGCAGTCTGTAGCGTCACGCGCTGTCCACCTTTATATGACTTGCCTGTCCAGAAATCATACCATAGCGCCCCCTTCGGGAGATATTTGGAGATGCTGGCAGCAGCCGAGAAATCGACCCGGCCACCCGACTCCGCCACGGCTTCTTTCTTGTCCCAACCTGTCATGGCATCCTCCTTGACGATTTGTTCCTTGGTGTATTGCGCTTCGACGATGGGAGCGGCGAGAATGCTCCTGCCAAACATGAACTCGTCGGTGGTGTCCCACACCCGTTTGTCGGCAGCGAAATCACTGAACAAAGGACGGAGGTAACTCCCATTGGCAGAAGTGACCTGCCATGCTGTGCTGTAGAGATAAGGCAAGAACCGATAGCGCAACCGTATGGCCTTCTCTATGGCATCATAAACGGGTTCGCCCTTTTTCCCAAACTGCCATATCTCGCGAGGTGCATCCGCGCCATGGCTTCTGAAGACAGGGCAGAACAGCGCATATTGCATCCATCTCACATAAAGTTCTTGAAACTGCGGATTTTGAGGTGCCGACCCCGAACCGCGGGTGTTGTAGGAACCACAGAAGAAACCGCCTATATCCGTGTTGAAATTGGGATTGCCCGTAAGCGAGAAACTCAACCCCGCCGGCACCTGCTTTCGCAGCATGTCCCACGACGAAGCCACATCGCCACTCCACATGTTGGAACCATAGTGCTGCTGTCCAGCAAACGACGAACGCGTCATGATAAATACCCGCTTGTCGGACGATACTTTCCGCTGGGCCTCGTAGATGCCACGCACTGTTTCTAAAGGGAAGGCATTGCGCTGCGAGCGCCAAGTGCCGCCATAGACAGGGTGGTCGTAGTCGCTTTCCTTGGGATTGAAGAAATCGGGGTCGGTGGAATCCATCCACCAAGCATCCGTACCATAGTCGAAGAGTCGTTTCAGGTGTTTCCAGTAAATCTCGCGCGCCACAGGACTGAAGGCGTCATACACCTTCACCCCCGAAGGATAGTCCATGCGTGGCGGCCAGATGTGCGACAGTCCGCTCTGCGGCCATGTCTCTATGGGCAGCAACAGGTTTTTCTCATTCAACTCGCGGAATTGCTGCGTCTGCGGTCCGAAACTTGCCCAAATGCTAATCATGAAATGCGCATGCTTCTTGTGCACATTCTCTATCATCCTCCGACCGTTCTGAAACTCCTCCGAGAGGAAATCCATGGCATTCCACAGGTAGTTGGAACCCCAATACTGCCAGTCCTGAATAATGCCGTCGAGCGGCACCTTCAACTCACGATATTTGTCCACGATGCTCTCGGTCTCGGCAGCAGTCTTATAACGCTCTTTCGACTGCCAGAAACCGTAGGTCCACAACGGGAACATCGGCACCTCGCCAGTGAGATGGCGTATCTGGGCAATGACACCATCCGCCGAACCACCATACATGAAATAATAGTCGATGCCATCCCCTGTCTCGGAATTGAGCGTCATCCCGTTGGCATCATCGTCGAACTGCGTGGGAGAATAGTTTTCCCAATAAATCCCCCACCCCTTGATGGACTGTATGACGCTTTGGAAATCCTCGAGATTCGACTGTTCCATCCTTTTATGCTCGCCACGGCGGTTCATCTTTCCATTTTGGATCGTCCCCAGTCCATAGACGGCCTCGTCTTTGTCGAGCACGAAGGTCTGGCGCACATCGGCAATGTCGCAGTTCTTCTCACGCAAGAGTACCTTGCCGTGCACATCAAGGAAAGTTAGGTTGCCTTGTGCATCCTTGCGAACCGTCAGTACGGAACTTGATATGGCGTTGCCTTTTTGATGCACAGTCACCTCCTCAGGGCGTGCAATCACCACCAAGGTCTTGGTGGGTTTCCCCTTGACCACATGTACGATAGACGGTGTGACGAAGTCAATCTTCACCTCTTGTGCCCAACCTGTCCAAACCGACAGCAGGGCCGCAAAAAACGTCAAAATTCTTTTCATAATCGCATTGTTAGTTAGAATGTCGTATTTCCTGTTCGGGTGATAGATGTCGCAGAAAACCAGCGCATCTCACGAACTTGCTGCAAATATAGACAAAAATATTCATTATTTGACCAACAGAGTAAATAAAAATACATTTCTTCGGAGGGAAGACACCCCAAGGCCCTTTTTCAACCGCAGCAGGCAGAATTCATGTGCCATTTGCACTCCAAACCAAATTTTTACATTAAATTTGCACAAAAAGACGACGCATGATGAAAAGAAGTTTGTTTTTACTACCCATGCTGATGGCAACCACCCTGCTGTTGGCACAGACCCGATTGTTTCACCCTGGCGCCCTTTGGCCCGACAACAGGGGCGAGCACATCAACGCCCATGGTGGCGGTGTACTCCTGCATGAAGGCACTTATTACTGGTATGGCGAGCACAAGTCGGCACACACCAGCGCCGCCCTCGTGGGCATCAATTGCTACTCTTCTGCCAACCTCACCGACTGGACCTACGAAGGCGTGGCTTTGCCCGTAAGCACCCAGAAAGGCAACGATATCGAACAGGGCTGCGTCATGGAGCGCCCCAAGGTCATCTACAACAAAAAGACAAAGAAATTCGTGATGTGGTTCCATTTGGAACTGAAAGGACACGGCTATGATGCCGCCCGCTTTGCCGTGGCCGTGGCCGACCACCCCACCGGGCCTTTCCAATTACTTTATTCGCAAAGGGCCAATCCCGGCAAATACCCTGTGGAATTTGGGACAAAAGAACTGGCCGTGCTCGATTCGCTCCAGCCCAATCATTATAAGGAATGGTGGACACCGGCGTGGCGCGACGCCATCACGAAGGGATTGTTTGTGAAGCGCGACCTCGCCGGAGGCCAAATGTCACGCGACATGACGCTCTATGTCGATGACGACGGACGAGCCTATCATATCTTCTCCTCGGAAGACAACCTCACCCTGCACATCGCAGAACTCAACGATGAGTTCACCTCCCACACAGGACGCTACACCCGTGTGGCTCCCGGAGGGCACAACGAGGCACCGACGATTTTCAAGCACGACGGCACCTACTGGATGATTACCTCTGGTTGCACTGGTTGGGCGCCCAACGAGGCACGCATGTTCTCCGCCCCCAGTATCTGGGGACCTTGGACACAGCACCCCAATCCATGCAAAGGTCCCAATGCCTCGCTCACCTTTGGCGGACAGGGCACCTTCGTGCTGAAGACCACCCCTGCAGGGAGTGCTTCCCCCCTCTTCATCTTCATGGCAGACATCTGGCGCCCCAAGCACCCCATCGATGCCCGCTATGTCTGGCTTCCCATCCATTTCGACAACGGCACCCCCGTCGTGGAATGGCAGGACGAGTGGCAACTAAAATAATCTCTTCACCTCACCCAACCCGAAATAAATCATGGACGACATCATCACATTCGCAAAGGAAAACTACGACCTCATCACCCTCTTTGTCGGCATGGTGGGCGTTGTCATCGCCGTCTTCAGCCTCATCGTCGAACTGAAGGCACGGAAACGTAAAAAAAAGAATAAGGACAAGGACTGACAAGCAAAGACAATAAATGCTTTTTCCACTCCCTCTTTGGACAATGCTTTGCCTCACTCTAAGCAAATGTAGGCAAACATCTTATGCATCCCCAAGGAATATCTCTTCACATAGAAAATATTACTTGACTTGTAGTCTATGCTTTATCGTCCTTATGGATTCTTTAGATATGCCCATTTAAACACTGATAGGCTCCTAAAAGCGTTACATTTTGCGTAAAAACTATTTATCAAATACTATATTAATCACTGATTATTAGATAAATGCGACGATTTCTTATTGTAACACAGTACTTTGAAATTGATACCCTTCACCCATTGTTGTCCCATAAATCTTCTTTAAATTTGCAACAAAAATGAAATCAAATGAGTGTTGTCAAGGCGGTGAGTTAATCGTAAAATAAATGTTTTTAGAAAAACTA
>CAMKSZ010000235.1 GCA_946415525.1 uncultured Prevotellaceae bacterium
CTCTATAGTCTCTATAGCCTCTATCCCCTCTATCTCCATCAAAATCGACAAGAATGGCTCTAAATTTGGTGGTTTGTCAGAAAATGATTAATTTTACCGCCGAAATTGACTCACCGCTCAACCATTGTCCCCGTTCATGCCATCGAAGTGGAGATTATACGCATCTTTGTTTGTTGTCTTTATGCCTTTGTGGGCATGGGGCGACGACACGCCGGCACCACGACTCACCGTGAAGGCCGACGTCCTCTTCCCGCAGGGGAAAGCCGCCTTGACAGTTTCTCTCTCCAATCCGGGCGACGACATCTACAACGGCTATCAATTCGACCTCCGGCTCCCCGACGGCTTTACGTTGGCCACTAAGGACGATAAGGACGATGAGGTGGAGTATGTGTTGTCCGACAGATATAGCACCTCGCGTGCCAATCTGAATATCACCGACAAGGGAGACGGGCACTACCGCCTGTTGTTCTTCTCTTTCAACAACACCGTCATCACGGGCAACGACGGACCGCTGCTCACCATCTACCTCCTCGCCGACGACGACATGGCGGAAGGCACCTATCACGGTGCGGCCACGGGAATCTCGCTCAGCAGGAACGACGGCTTCAGCGTCTCCTGTCCGAGGGCAACCTTCGACATACAAATGGATGTGACGATGATGGGCGATGTCAACATCGACCATGTCGTGGATGTCACCGACGTGATGAAGACAGTCTTGGAGGTGCTCAGAATCCAGCAAACGAATTTCCATGTCAGGTACGCCGACATGGATGGCAATGGGGTGGTGGACGTGACCGACGTGATGACCATCATTGATGTGATTCTTCATAAGATATGATGACGCAGCGCACTTTCCAGCATCGAGTCTCTGCCGTGGAGGTGGCGTGCATCCTGATTATCGCTGCCATGGCGCTTTGGGCCTTCTGGCATCGTTCCGGCTACATGGTGGGTGTCGCGTTCCTGCTTGCCTGTCTCGACGTGGCGGTCATCGAGCGGGTGATACACACCACCTACACGTTGACGACCGACGGGCACCTGGTGATTGACAAGGGGCGTTTCGCCTCGAAAACGGCCATCCCCTTGGTCGAAATCTTCAAGATGGAGCAGATGGGCGCATGGTGGCGCCCCACACATTATATATTGATAACCTACGGCCCCCACAGGGTGGTGAGCGTACAGCCCGACAACGAGGAGGCTTTCATCGCCGAAATACGAAAGCGGCAAAAAAGATTGGAAAAAGAAAAATGACACGTAAGATAACTTGTATTTTGATGTGGCTGTCGGCGCTTGCGCTGTCGGCCCAGGAAGTGGTTTTCACGGATACGAAGACCGTCACGCCCTCGATGGGCTTTTACCAACAAGTGGACAATGGTTGGCTCGGCGAGGTGAGGGCACGGCTCGACTTCTTGATGGGCGACGGGTTGTTGCAGACCTCCCAGTTGGGACTGATGGTCTATGACCTCACTGCCGGCGAGGTGGTCTATTCCCGCAACGAGCGGCAGCGGCTCCGGCCTGCCTCGGTGATGAAACTCGTCACCTCCATCACCGCCCTCGACATGCTCGGTGGCGACTATGGCTACTATACCAGCGTTTGTTACAAGGGGACGTTGTTTGGCGACACCCTCATGGGCAACCTCTATTGCGTGGGGGGCTTCGACCCCACGGTGACGCGTGAGGACATTCGCCGCATGGCGACCGATGTGCGCAACTTCGGCATTTCGAGGGTCGATGGGATGGTCGTGGCCGACCTGACGATGAAAGACACGCTGACCTACGGCAGCGGGTGGTGCTGGGACGACGACAACTACCGCCTCACGCCGCTGCTCGTCGATAAGAAAGACCAGTTTCTTAGTGTCTTCCTCTCCGAGTTGCGTTCCTCTGGCGTCTCCCTCTCCGTCACGTTGGCCAAGGGCAAGGTGCCGCAGGGATGCACCGAGATTTGCCGTTACCGCACCAGCATCGACAATGTGCTCACGCGCATGATGAAGGAGAGCGACAACCTCTATGCCGAATCGATGTTCTATCAGATTGCCAAAGCCAACTCGCAGCAGCCTGGCAAGGCAAGCGATGCGTCGGGGGCGGTGAAGCGCTTGCTCTACCGGCTCGGACTTGACCCCGTCAACTATACCATCGCGGATGGCAGCGGACTCTCGCTTTATAATTATGTGTCGGCGGAGATGATTGTACGCCTGCTCCGCCACGCCTACGACACCCGCGACATCTACGACCACCTCTACCCGGCGCTGCCTGTGGCGGGGGTCGATGGCACGCTGTCGTCGCGCATGAAAGGGGGCGCCTGCCGCGGCAACGTGCATGCCAAGACGGGCACCGTGTCGGGGGTCTCGACATTGGCGGGCTACTGCCGTGCTGCCAACGGCCATGACCTTTGTTTCGCCATCCTCAACCAGGGGGTGCTGAAAGCCTCCGACGGCCGTGCTTTCCAAGACAGGGTCTGTGACGCCCTCTGCCGCTGACGCCCAACAATGATCTTCCAACTTTTATTACGATAGATATGACATTAAAAGAAGACGAATCATGGAAACCCGTCATCACCACCCAGCAGATACTGGATGGGGAGGATGACATCGTCTGCATCACCCTGGATGAAGAGGGCGACTGGGAAGCCCTTGGCAATTTGGACATCGACGACGAGAACTTGGATGCCGTCTCCGTGGACGACATCCGCCAACTCGACCCTACTGTCGATGAGATGCCCGACATCTCTCCCGGGCAGTCGGCCATCCGGTTGAGCAAAGGCTCTCCCTGGAGCATTGCCGAAGAATGAAAGGAGCAAAAACACATCGGGCGGACTGCAAATGGCAGTCCGCCCGATGTGTGATAGGGGGTTGTCGGCTTATGCGCGATAGGCGTCGAGGTCGTCGGCCTTGAAATTCTTGATGAATGCGTAGTGGGCGGCGCACTCGGCCTCTGCATGGCGCACATAGACGTTGGCACTCTTGGCAAACAGTTCCGGTGCGCGTGAAGCGTCGTCGAGGATGAGCAGCGACATGATGATGTCGGCTGTCATCTCATAGAGGCGGCGCAGCAAGAAGTCGGTCTTTTCGGCGTTGTCCTCGGCTTTCACCTCTGCCAGCACCTCGGCATACTTCTCTGTCATGGCGGCCACGCGCTCCTTGAGCGGTTGCATGTCGGCGGACACCTCGTTGTCCTGCATCTCGCGGATGATGTTGAGGTAGGTGCCGTTGGTGATGTAGCGGGATGCCGCCACCACCTGCAGTTGGGTCGTTCCCTCGTAGATGGAGAAGATGCGGGCGTCGCGGAAGAGGCGCTGGCTCTTGTATTCCATGATGAAGCCCGAACCGCCGTGGATGGAGATGGCGTCGTAGGCGTTCTGGTTGGCGTACTCCGAGTTCATGCCCTTGGCCAACGGCGTGAAGGCGTCGGCGAGACGGGTGTATTTCTTCAGTTCCTGGCGCTCCTCGGGTGTGAGGCTCTTCGTGTCGCGCTGGATGTCCTCCAAGGCTTTGTAGATGTCCACGTAGCGGGCGGTCTGGTAGAGCAGCGAGCGGCCGGCGTCGAGTTTGGCCTTCATGCGCGAGAGCATGTCATAGACGGCGGGGAAGTTGATGATCTTCTGGCCGAACTGTGCACGGTCCTTGGCATATTTCAGTCCTTCGTTGTAGGCTTCCTGCTCCACGCCGACGCTTTGGGCGGCGATGCCGAGGCGGGCGCCGTTCATCAGGGCCATCACATACTTGATAAGTCCCAGGCGGGTGCTGCCGCAGAGTTCGGCCTTCGCGTTCTTGTAGGTCAACTCGCAGGTGGGCGAACCATGGATGCCGAGTTTGTGCTCGATGTGGCGCACATCGACGCCGCCATCGCGCTTGTCGTAGATGAACATCGACAGGCCGCGGCCGTCGCGGGTGCCTTCCTCCGAACGGGCGAGGACAAGGTGGATGTCGCTGTCGCCGTTGGTGATGAAGCGCTTCACGCCGTTCAGGCGCCAGCAGTTCTCCTTTTCGTCGAAGGTGGCCTTCAGCATGACGCGCTGCAGGTCGCTGCCGGCATCGGGCTCGGTGAGGTCCATCGACATGGTCTCGCCGGCGCAGACGCGCGGGATGTATTTCTGGCGCTGCTCCTCGGAGCCAAACTCATAGAGGGTGTCGATGCAACTCTGCAAACTCCAGATGTTCTGGAAACCAGCATCGGCGGCCGAGATGACCTCGCTGAGCATCGAGAAGGTCACGTTGGGCAGGTTCAAACCGCCGTAGCGACGGGGCATCGACACGCCGTGGAGGCCAGCCTTGCGGGTGGCGTCGATGTTCTCGAAGGTCTTCGAGGCATAAATCATGCGGCCGTTTTCGAGGTGCGGGCCTTCGAGGTCCACGCTCTCCGAATTGGGCTCGAGGATGTTGGCGGCCACGTCGCCGGTGATGTCGAGGATGCGCTTGTAGTTTTCGATGGCGTCCTCATAGTCGATGGGGGCATCGGCGTAGGTGGCGGCGTCGGCGTAGTTGCGCTCCTTGAGTTCTACGATGCGCTTCATCAGCGGATGGTCGAGATGGAACGCGATTTCTGGGTGGTCACTATAATAGTTTGCCATAATTATTCTTTCTTCTTTGTCTTGGACATGTCTTACTTCGAGTTCTGCTTGTAGTACTTAATCAGTTTGGGTACAACCTCTTCCACTGTTCCTACAATCACATAGTCGGCAATCTTGTTGATGGGAGCGTCGGCATCGCTGTTCACCGAGATGATGATGCTGGAGTCTTGCATGCCGGCGATGTGCTGGATTTGGCCGGAGATGCCGCAGGCGATATAGACCTTCGGGTGGACGGTGACGCCCGTCTGTCCGATCTGGCGGTCATGGTCGCAGAAACCGGCATCGACGGCGGCACGTGAGGCGCCGACTTCGGCGTGCAGCACCTTGGCGAGGTCGAACAGCATGTCGAAGCCTTCCTTCGAACCCATGCCGTAACCACCGGCGACAACAATCTGTGCGCCTTTGAGGTTGTGCTTGGCAGCCTCCACATGGTGGTCGAGCACCTTCACGACGAAGGCCTCTGCCGACACATATTTGGCAATCTCGGGATAGACCACCTCTTTCTTGCACTCGCCCTCGTAGATGGCTTTCTGCATCACGCCCGAACGGACGGTGGCCATCTGCGGACGATGGTCGGGATTGACGATGGTGGCGACGATGTTGCCGCCAAAGGCAGGACGAATCTGGTAGAGCAGTTGGTCGTACACCTTCCCGCTCTTCTTGTCCTCGTAACTTCCTATCTCAAGTTCGGTGCAGTCGGCGGTCAGGCCGCTGGTGAGCGACGACGACACGCGGGGACCGAGGTCGCGCCCGATGACGGTGGCGCCCATCAGGCAGATTTGCGGCTGCTCCTCCTTGAAGAGGTTCACCATGATGTCGGTATGTGGGGCCGAGGTGTAGGGGAAGAGGCCTTCGCCGTCGAAGACAAACAGTTTATCGACGCCGTAGGGGAGGATTTGGTCCTCCACCTTGCCCTTGATGCCCGTGCCGATGACCACGGCATGCAACTCCACATTCAGTTCATTGGCCAGTTTGCGGCCTTTGGTCAGCAATTCCTGGGACACTTCTTGCACCAGGGTGCCTTCTATCTCGCAATATACAACTACAGCCTCACCCCCGGCCCCTCTCCCAGAGGAGAGGGGAGTGGTTACTCCTGCATTCTGCGCATTTGATTGTGCATTCATTATTCTGATTGTTTATTGTTCTGATTGATAATTCTTCTTGATTGCTTATTCTTGTTCTTGTTGAAACAATTCATCCTTGATGATTTGGATAACGCCTTTGATGTTGGTGTTT
>CAMKSZ010000236.1 GCA_946415525.1 uncultured Prevotellaceae bacterium
CCCAACGGCGATGTCGATTTCCACCATGTCTATTTCGCCTATAAGGCGGGCAGCGGCGAGTATGCCGTGCAGAACATATCGTTCTCCGTGCGTAGCGGCGAGACCATTGGCGTCATCGGAGGCACCGGCAGCGGCAAGTCGTCGCTCGTCAACCTTGTCAGTCGCCTTTACGACGTGTCGAAGGGCTCCATCATGGTGGGCGGCCGCGACGTGCGGCACTACGACCTCGACACCCTGCGGAATGCTGTCGCCGTGGTGCTGCAGAAGAACGTGCTCTTCTCGGGTACCATCCTCGACAACCTGCGCTGGGGCAACGCCGAGGCAACGCTCGAAGAGTGTCGGGAGGCTTGTCGGATGGCGTGTGCCGACGAGTTCATCGAGCAGATGCCCGACGGCTACGACACGCACATCGAGCAGGGGGGCGTCAACGTCTCTGGCGGACAGAAGCAGCGCCTTTGCATCGCCCGCGCGCTTTTGAAACATCCCAAAGTGCTGGTGCTCGACGATAGCACCTCGGCCTGCGACACTGCCACCGACGCTGCCATACAGCGGGCTTTCCGGGAAGACTTGCCCGATATCACCAAAATCATCATCGCACAGCGCATCTCCAGCGTGCGCGACTGCGACCGCATCCTCGTGCTCGACAATGGCCGCGTGAGTGGCTACGACACCCACGACAACCTGTTGCGCACCAATGCCATCTACCGCGAAATCTATACCATACAGAATGAAGACGGAGGCGACTTCGACGAACCCGACAAGAACCGCCACCGCAAGAACGCTCGCTCACCTAAAAACAAAAAGTCATGAGAATGGGAATGGGAATGCGCACGTCGCCGGGTCAGGTCTATGCCCAGAACGAGAAGGCCCGCAACCGCAAGGACACGCTGCTTCGACTGCTGCGCTTCGTCATGCAGCACTATAGGTTCTCCTTCATCGTGGTCTTTGCCTGTATCATCGTGTCGTCGGTGGCCACGCTGATGTCAACGCTCTTCACCCGCACGCTCATCGACGACTACATCGAACCGCTAAAAGGGGTGGCTGACCCCGACTTCTCGCCTTTGGCAGGCGCTCTGCTCAAGTTGGGTGCCGTGCTCGTCGTGGGAGTCGCCTGCTCCTACGCTTACAACCGCATCATGATAGGCATCAGCCAGGGTACGATGCTACGCCTGCGAAAGAGCATGTTCGGCCACATGCAGCGACTGCCCATCGGCTATTTCGACAGCCATGCACACGGCGACGTCATGTCAACCTACACCAACGATGTCGATAGTCTGCGGCAGGTCATCAGTTCAAGCCTTCCCTCGGCTTTCAGTTCGCTCATCACCCTGGCCATCACCTTCGCCAGCATGGTGGCGCTCAGCCTGCCCCTCACGGGCGTCTCCATCGTCATGGCTGCCGTCATGGCTTGGGCGACCACCCGCTTGGGCAAGATGTCGCGGAAGCACTTCGTCGCTCAGCAACAGCGGCTCGCTGCCGTCAATGGCTTCATCGAGGAGATGATGACCGGACAGAAGGTGGTCAAGGTGTTCTGCCATGAAGAGGAGGCCATGCGGCAGTTCGCACAACTCAACGACGAACTTCGCTCGAGTGCCTACAACGCCAACAAGATTGCCAACATCGTGATGCCTGTCAACGGCAACCTCGGCAACCTCGCCTATGTGCTCATCGCCGTCGTCGGCGCCACCATCGCGCTGCAGTCCGACACGCTCACCATCGGCACGCTCGTCGCCTTCCTCACGCTCAACAAGAACTTCTCGCAGCCCATCGCCCACATCAGCCAGCAAATCAATAGCGTGCTCAATGCGTCGGCGGGCGCCGAGCGTGTCTTCGACTTACTCGACGAACAGCCCGAGGCGGACAACGGACGGGTGGAAATCGTGAATGCCACGGAAGGGGCGGACGGACAACTTCTGCCCACCGACACGCGTACCGGCATCTGGGCTTGGCGCACGCCCGACGGACAACTCACCAAGGTGGAGGGGGGTGTCAGTTTCGACATGGTCGATTTCAGTTATGTACCCGAAAAACAGGTGCTATACGATATCGTGCTCAAGGCCATGCCCGATCAGAAAATCGCCTTCGTGGGGGGCACCGGCGCTGGAAAGACCACCATCACCAACCTCATCAACCGGTTCTACGACATTCAGGATGGCAAGATACAATACGACGGCATCGACATCAACGACATCTCAAAGAGACACCTGCGCCGAAGCCTCGGCATGGTGCTGCAGGAAACGCAACTCTTCACCGGTACCGTGATGGACAACATCCGCTATGGGCGTCTTGACGCCTCCGACCAAGAGTGCATCGAGGCGGCAAAATTAGTAGGGGCCGACGACTTCATCAGGCGTCTCTCCAACGGTTACCTCACCGTCATCAACGGTCAGGGGTCCAACCTCAGCCAGGGCGAGCGGCAGTTGCTTTCCATCGCCCGCACCGCCATCGCCGACCCGCCCGTGCTCATCCTCGACGAGGCGACCTCGTCTATCGATACACGTACCGAACGGCTCGTGCAGCACGGCATGGACTCGCTCATGAGGGGGCGCACCACATTCGTCATCGCACATAGGCTTTCCACCGTGCGCAACTCCGACTGCATCATCGTGCTCGAAAGGGGGCGCATCATCGAGAGCGGCACTCACGACGAACTGGTGGCTCTCAAGGGCAAATACTACCAACTCTACACCGGCAACGAAATATAACTCCATACAATAACTACACATCAACTCTATATGACCGAACAACAACGCATCGCACAACTAAGAAAGGAACTGCATGAGCACAACTACAAATACTACGTGCTCAACCAACCGACCATCAGCGACCAGGACTTCGACTTCATGATGCACGAACTGCAAGACCTGGAGGCTCGACATCCCGAACTGGCGGACCCCAACTCGCCCACACAGCGCGTGGGAAGCGACCTCAACCAGGAGTTCCAACAGGTGGAGCACCGCTATCCCATGCTCTCGCTCGCCAACACCTATAGCGAACAGGAGGTGGCTGAGTGGTTTGCCAGCGTGCAACGTGGCTTGGGGGGCGAACCCTTCGAGGTGTGCTGCGAACTGAAATACGACGGCCTCTCCATCTCGCTCACCTATGAGAACGGCAGACTCGTGCGTGGCGTCACTCGCGGCGACGGCGTGCGCGGCGACGACGTGACGGGCAACGTGAAGACCATCAGGGCCATCCCGCTCGTGCTCCCTGGATGGGAGGAGCAGCGTGGGGGGCTCGACCTCTTCTCCGACGTGCCGCCCATCCCCCGCACTTTCGAGATTCGGGGCGAGGTGCTGATGCCTTGGAGCGTGTTCCAACGGCTCAATGCTGAGCGTGAGGCGGCGGGTGAACAACTCTTCGCCAACCCGCGCAATGCGGCCAGCGGCACACTAAAGAGCCAGAAGTCGGACCTCGTGGCGAGCAGGCAACTTGATGCCTATCTCTACTACCTGCTCGGCGAGTCGCTGCCTTGCGATGGCCATTTCGAGAACTTGGAGGCGGCCCGCAAATGGGGCTTCAAGGTCAGCGAGGGCATGAAGAAGGTGCACACCATCGGCGAGGTGCTCGACTTCATCGCTTATTGGGACACCGAGCGGCGCAACCTGCCTGTCGCCACCGACGGCATCGTGCTCAAGGTGAACTCCTTGCGACAGCAGCGTGCCTTGGGATTTACTGCCAAGAGCCCGAGATGGGCGATTGCCTATAAATACAAAGCGGAGCGGGTGACGACTCGGTTGCTGGATGTGACTTACCAGGTGGGGCGCACGGGGGCCATTACGCCTGTGGCAAACATGGAACCGGTGCAGTTGGCGGGCACCACCGTGCGGCGTGCAACGCTCAACAACGAGGATTTCATCCGCGCATTCGACTTGCACATCGGCGACTATGTGTTTGTGGAAAAGGGGGGCGAAATCATCCCCAAGATTGTGGGGGTGGACACTGCCAGAAGGCCGGAGGATGCTCAGCCTGTGCGCTTCGCCAATGTCTGTCCTGAATGTGGGACGCCTCTGGTGCGCTACGAGGGGGAGGCGGCTCACTACTGTCCCAATGACGTGGGGTGTCCGCCGCAAATCAAGGGGCGCATCGAGCATTATATCGCCCGCAAGGCGATGAACATCGACTCTTTGGGACCGGAGACCGTCGATGACTATTACCAGCGAGGACTCATCCGAAACATCGCCGACCTCTACCTCATCCGCGTGGAGGATATCAACGGCGACGGGTCGCGCCAGAAATCGGCGATGAAAATCGTCAAGAGCATCGCCGACTCGGTCAACGTGCCCTTCGAACGGGTGGTGTTCGCTCTCGGCATCCGTTTCGTGGGCGAGACGTCGGCCAAATTGTTGGCTCGGCATTTCAAGAACATCGATGCCCTGGCTTCGGCAACGGCGGAGCAACTCACGCAGGTGGAGGGCATTGGCGACGTGATAGCCGCCAGCGTCATCGGTTATTTCAGCAACCCCGTCAACCAAGAGATTGTCGAGCGGTTGCGTTCCTACGGTGTGTGCATGAGTCTCTCTGAGGAGCAGTTGCAATCTGCCAGCGATGTTTTGTCGGGCAAGAGCATCGTCATCAGCGGCGTGTTCGTCCATCACAGCCGCGACGAGTACAAGGCGCTCATCGAGCGTCACGGCGGCAAGAATGTAGGTTCCATCAGCGGCAAGACTTCCTTCATCCTCGCCGGCGACAACATGGGCCCCTCAAAACTCCAAAAAGCCGAGAAACTCGGCATCCCCATCGTCAACGAAGAAGATTTCCTCAAGATGATAGAATAATCACTATCTAGTATATCTAGATCATCTAGATCCTCTAGATTCTCTAGATCCTCTAGAATCTCTTGAAAATCTAGATCCTCTCGCCTCTCTAAAAATCCCCATTTAATAACCCTCAAAAAAATACTCCCCATGACTCCCACCAACCCCCAAGCCCCAGCCCACAAAGTAGAAACCGTGATGCGCAAACAAACCAATTGGCATAATTTGTGGTTTTATCAAAAGGCGGTGGTGCTCTATCAACTGACCTATGTCTTCACGCGGCGATTCTTCCCTGCCTATGGCGATCGCACGGTGGACCAAATGGTGCAGGCTGCTCGCTCGGGGAAGCAGAACATCGTGGAGGGCTCTGCCGACGGGGTGACGTCGATGGAGTTGGAACTGAAACTGCTCAATGTGGCTCGGTCGAGCATCCAGGAACTGTTGGAGGACTTTGAGGACTATTTGCTTACGCACCGTTTGACAAAATGGCTGGTGGGCCATCCACGCTACGACGGTATGCTAAAATACTGTCGAGAGCACAACTATCTATCGGACTATCAACCCTTTTTCGAGAAATGGACTGATGAGGAGGCGGCAAACATCGGCATCACTCTCTGTCACATGGTGGACAAGATGATGATGAAGTACCAGCAGAAGAAAAGCGACGAGTTCGTCACTGATGGGGGCATACGGGAGAGGATGACTGCTGCCCGACTCGGCTATCGCACCAGCCAGCGTGAGACTATCGAACAACTGTCTCTTGAGGTGGAAAGACTACAGCGTGAGAATAACCAACTCAAGAGACAAACTCCCCAAAGTTGAGTGCTTTCTTCTTGGTCTCTTTCGTCCGTGAGGTTTTGTCGCTCGTCTTTGGCATGGATGGGTATGTTGGTGTTTGAACAATGGGTTTACATGTTGGGTTTCATCACATCGTGGCACTTCACCGTGTA
>CAMKSZ010000237.1 GCA_946415525.1 uncultured Prevotellaceae bacterium
GCGACTGGCGCAACGACCAAGCCCACAAGGCACCGACCGCCACGGAGCAGGAATGCGACTTCGCCATCAACGTCCTCACCTCCATGTATCTCTTCGTCGTCGCCTTCGGAATAAGGACAAGAGACATCGAGCAAAGTGAGACTGCATACAAGACAGATATACATGAGGAGCATGACATGGCTGCTGAACCATAACCCCGCAGGGAAATAGTGCTGACAGTAAAAAGTAACACTATCGTTTTCCACAGAGATGAGCGCGACGAGTCGTTGACAACCTTCATGCAGATTGTTGAAAGGAGAAATAGAAAAGAAAGACCATAGAATAATATAAAATACTGCGTTTGTTCTCAAAAACGTGTAAATAATTGAAAGATGTACCATGAAATGGGGCAAGAGAGTTATAACTTTGCCCCGAAAAAGAATCAATATAGATAAAAAGGATCCAAACTGTATTTGTAAAATGCAAAAACGTTCATTTACACAACTCGCTTCTTATGTAAGCGTATAGAGCATTTTTTGATAGGGCAAATGCTCAAGGAAGGACTTGATGCATACTTGCCTGGCATAATTTTGCCAAAACAACAAGACAGGGAAGCAATAAAATGATGAAAACTAAAAAATGGAAATCTTGAAATATAGTGCAAAGAATTGAAAAGAATCGTTTCACCTTTCTTTTCAATAGGCTTCAAAAGGGCTTCTAAAGCTCAAAAACCGTTTCACTTTCGTTTCACCTTAGAAAAACAAAAAGGAGTTACATCTCTGTAACTCCTTGATTTTCAAGTGACTCCCGCGGGATTCAAACCCACAACCTTCTGATCCGTAGTCAGATGCTCTATTCAGTTGAGCTAGGGAGCCATTCCTTAAATGCGAGTGCAAAGGTAGGGCATTTTTTTGAACCGACCAAATATTTCGGTGATTTTTTTCGGCGAGGAGCGAAATTTGTCGTTTTTAGGGCATCCGAAGGGAGGAAAGGCTACCGGTTGACCACATTGGTGGGCCTTCCCTGCATAAATGCGGCAACATTTGCTACGGCGATGTCCATCAAACGCCTCCTGGCCTCAAAGGTAGCCCATGCGATGTGCGGGGTGATGAAGGCGTTGGGCGCATGGAGCAACGGATTGTCAGCCGCAGGCGGTTCGGAGAGCAGCACGTCCGCCCCATAGGCAGCCAGTTGCCCGCTATGGAGCGCGTCCGCCACCGCCTGTTCATCGACCAGCGGTCCACGGCCAGTGTTGATGACGATGGCCCCCCTTTTCATTTTCGCTATGTTGGAAGCGCAGATGATAGCCTTTGTCTGCGGAGTGAGCGGACAATGCAGCGATATGATGTCGGAGACAGCCAAAAGACCGTCGAGCGTCGTCTTCTTCACGCCAGCCGGAAGGTCGGCAGGCCCTTTGCTGGTCATGGCAAAGACCTCCATGCCGAAATCCACGGCGATTTTCGCCACCGCCTTTCCTATGTTTCCCAAGCCCACGATGCCGAGAGTCATCCCAGCCAGTTCGCGCAGCGGCGTGTCCCAATAGCAGAAGTCGCGCGAGCGGCACCAAGCCCCATCGGCGTTCATCATGGCATAATGCTCCACGCGGTTGGTGATATTGAGGATGTGGGCGAATGTCATCTGCGCAACACTCTGCGTGCTGTAGGCAGGGATGTTGGTGACGACGATGCCCCTCTCCGTCGCCGCCTGCAAGTCCACCACATTATAACCTGTAGCGAGCACGCCGACGTATCTAAGACACGGCAAGGCATCGATTTGGCGCCTGTCCAGCACCACTTTATTGGTAAGAACGATTTCCGCCCCACGAGCACGTTCCGCCACCTCCTCTGGAGCCGTCCGCTCATAGACGGTCAACTCCCCGAGTTCTTCGAGCGGCAGCCACGGGAGGTCGCCCGGATTGGCGGCATATCCATCCAAAACTACTATTTTCATTGTTTTTCCTCGAATCTATCGCCCCAGCATCGGAGCATGTATTGATATAATTTTTCCTCGGAAGGCGAGTGCTGCGGATGCCACAGCCGTCGGTCGGTGAGCGTATCGGGCATGAACTGTTGCACGACGAAGTGCCCGGGGAAGTCATGCGCGTACTTATAACCGTCGCTATAGCCAAGTTGCGCCATCAGTTGGGTAGGAGCATTGCGCAAGTGGAGCGGCACGGGTTCGTTGCCCGTCTCCCTAACCAGTCGTTGCGCCGCCCCAATGCCAAGGTACGCCGAGTTGCTCTTGGGGCTGGAAGCCAGATAGACCACCGCCTCCGCCAGCGGAATCCTCCCCTCCGGCCATCCGATTTTCATCACGGCATCGAAAGCCGCATTGGCCAGCAAGAGCGCATTGGGGTTTGCCAGACCGACATCCTCCGCTGCGCTGATGACCAACCTGCGAGCGATGAACTGCGGGTCTTCCCCACCCTCTATCATCCGCGCCATCCAATAGAGCGCGGCATCCGGGTCGCTCCCCCTGATGCTCTTGATAAAAGCCGAGATGATGTCATAGTGCATCTCCCCGTCCTTGTCGTAAGCCAGCGGGTTCTGCTGCAGTTTTTCCTCCACCACGGCATCGGTTATCACCACCTCCTTGTCGTCATCCTCCGCCGCCTCCACCACCAGTTGGAGGATATTGAGAAGTTTTCGCGCATCGCCACCGCTATAGCGCAGGATGGCCCCCGTCTGTTCCAGCCGCACTTTTCGCTGACTCAGCAACGGGTCGTGCGTGAGAGCGCGGTGGAGCAGTTGCAGCAAGTCATCCTTCTCCAATGGTTTGAGCACATAGATTTGGCACCTCGACAGCAAGGGGCGAATCACCTCGAACGAAGGGTTCTCGGTGGTGGCACCGATGAGCGTCACCGTGCCCCTCTCCACCGCCCCGAGGAGCGAGTCCTGCTGACTTTTGCTGAAACGGTGGATTTCGTCGATGAAGAGGATAGGCGACGCCGAATTGAAGAACCTCGACTTCTGCGCCCTGTCGATGACCTCGCGCACGTCTTTCACGCCGCTGGTGACGGCGCTGAGCGTGTAGAACGGCGTCTCGAGTTTGTTGGCAATGATTTGCGCGAGCGTAGTCTTCCCCACCCCCGGGGGTCCCCACAAGATAAAAGAAGAGATATGTCCGGAATCTATCATCTTCCGGAGCACAGCCCCCTCCCCCACCAGGTGTTTCTGCCCGATGTAGTCGTCGAGGGTGCGGGGACGCATACGTTCAGCCAAAGGTTCACTCATAACGAGTGCAAATATAATGATTTTTTTTCAAAGGCAGACTTGACCATCGAGAAAGAATGAAAAAATTTCCATAGCATTTATTTGGAAATAAGGAGGAAAGTATTTACTTTTGCAACCAAACATAACGGAAAGCCACGCCAAAAAGAGAAACAGACAACGGAGCCATGCGTATCACCCTGCTACAGACCGACATCCAATGGGCCTCGCCCGAAGCCAATGCCGCCCACGCAGAGCGCCTCATGGCACAGTCGGCGCAGAGTGACCTCTATGTACTGCCCGAAATGTGGAGCACGGGATTTGCCACCCAGCCCTCAGGCATCGCCGAAACCGACCACCGCTCCTTGGAGTGGATGCGCCAGGCAGCACAGCGGAGCCGAGCAGCCATCAGCGGAAGCATCGCCATCCGGCAGTCGGCAGCGACAGGCGACATCTACCTCAACCGCCACTATTTCGTCTTCCCCGACGGCGACGTGCGATGGTATGACAAGCGCCATCTCTTCGGCTACGGCGGCGAAGACCGCCACTACACAGCCGGCACGCAGCGCACGGTGGTAGAATACAAAGGATGGCGGTGGCAACTCCTGACCTGCTACGACCTCCGTTTCCCCGTCTGGAGCCGTTACAGGGGCGACTACGACGGCATCATCATCGTTGCCAACTGGCCTTCGAGCCGCCGCACGGCATGGGAAGTGCTCCTTCGCGCCCGCGCCATCGAAAACCAATGCTATGTCGTTGCCGTGAACCGAGTGGGGCGCGACGCAGTTTGCGACTATTCCGGAGGCAGCATGGTCATCGACGCCAAGGGCAATGTCCTCGCCGCCTGCGACGACAACGTGGCATCGACAGTCAGTATAGACATCGACATCAGCGACCTGCTTCGTTTTCGCGAGAAATTCCGCGTGCTCGACGACAGGGACCTCATATAAGCATATAAACACAAAACATCAATATGAAACAAAGAGACAACAAGGCACTGACATTGAAGACGCTCAACAAGAGCAACGTCTGGGACTTGCAAGAAAACGACATCTTCCGCCTATGGGAAGCCGCCGAGAAAGACGCCGACCTGAAGGACAGCATCCGTCACTATATCGACATAGTGAAGAGCGCGTTCGACCTGGAGGAAGTGAAGGTGGACAAGCCAGAAATCATCAAGAAATACGAGGCCCGCGGCTTCAAGGTGGGCATGCTCCGCATGGACGAATCCACCAAGGTGAAATGGGCGGTGAAGAAACGCCCCATCCTCCGTGTGACCGACCTCACCTACGAGAATATCCACCACATCTCCACGAGCAAACTCCTGGAAGTTATCGACCGCAATTTCGGAGGCGGTTGGGACAGTCTGTCGCAAAGCATCCAGGACATCATCGAGAGCGGTTTCGACATCAGCACGACGACGCTGCCGAAGGACCGCCTGCGCAAACCCGGCGGGATGTACGAGAAAAAAGTGCAAGACGGTTTCGACGTGCTCGAGATCACGAAAGGCATGTGGGTGGAAGCCATCTTCGCCAAGGCAAAGCCAGAGATGGAACGTCCGCACCTGTCGCTTGAAAGCGAAGACTTCGACGACGAGGAAGACCTCGACGACGAGGATTTGCCCGAGATTGAGGACAACTACAACAATCCCGACGACGAAGACGACGATTTCGACGAGGACAAGTTGACCGAAGAGAGTTATCGCACGACCTTCGAGACGAACCCCGAAGACCTGAACTTCGAGGCCGAGAACATCAGCGACGACTACGAAGACTAACCATCAGTGCGGTTTCGTGGCGTTATGCCGCCCCTCCACATTTAGAATAAAAGAAGATGGGTCCTGCCAATAGGACCCATCTTATTTTTTTGATTAATCACGAAAAAGGGGAATCTGTCTCACGACACATTCCCCCATCATACTTACTAAAACTAAATTAACCACTAAAAAAACTAATCTTTATTCTATTCCATGAATAATACTGCAAAGATAAACGATAAATTCTAAACTTGCAAATTTTATTTGAACTATTTTTTCTTTTTTGCCTAATTTTCTGAGGTTTTGACAACTATTTTGCAGAATCAGGCATAATTTTCAACCTTAGAAGGTATAGCCGATAGTGCAAACCACTTGGTGACGCTTATTGTTCACCTCCACGCCCTTTGCGATATTGTCGAAACTGTAGAATTCATTGTCCTCATAACTTGCGAAGGGATAGAAATCACCCTTTGTATTGGAATACTGATAAGCCACGTCGAGGTTGGTCTTGCCCAGTCGGTAGCCCAGTCCGAGCGTGAACCTATTGGTTGCCTTCCAGTTGGTGAAGTCGGTAGCCGACGACACATAGGAGCCATTGCTTTGGATCAAGCCATCCTTGAAACCAATCTTTGAGAAGACAGGCGACACATAGTTGTATCCAGCCCTGAGAGCGAGTTCGGGAGTGGGTTTCACCTCGGCGCCCACTTTCAGTGTGCAGACACCCTTGAGCGTCTCGTCCGTATGTTT
>CAMKSZ010000238.1 GCA_946415525.1 uncultured Prevotellaceae bacterium
CTCAAAGGTGCTTTTCGCCGCAAAAATACAAAAAACGAAGTAAAGTGCAATGATTATGGGGCATTTTTTCTTTTTGAGATTATTGGGGAGGGGATTTTTATAGATTCTATAGATTTTATAGAGTCTATAGAGTCTATAGAGTTTTTGGGGAAGACGCTTTGGGCGTCTTCGAGGGAGACGCCGCGGGCAAGGAAGCGGAGGGCGCCCAAACCGAAGCGGCGCCATTCGTGCTCAAGGACGACATAGCGGCCGTCGGTGGTGGACTGCAAGGTGACGACATGGCCGTCGGAGGAAAAGCGGAAATCTTCGAGGATGCCCCCCAACCGCGAACCCATCCACAATGCCCGGATGCGTCCATGGTAGTTTTTAAAGATGAAAAGCCGCTTCGCCATGACAGGGTCGAAGCGGGTGGTCTTCACCACGCCCACCAAGGCATCCTCGCTGCCGTCGCCATCGACATCGCCCGTGCAAAAGCGATAGACGGGAAAAGGCAATCGATGGCGGTCGGTGGTGGAGTCGGTGGTCAAGACAAGAAAGGACAAAGAGTCACTGACCGTCTCGACGGTAAACCGTTGTGCCCGTGCGCAAGCCGCGCAGGCCAACAGCAGCACGACGAGCCAGCCAGCCCTCCTGTCCATGACAGTAGTTACTATAGGTATTTGGCGATGTCGGCCTCCATGTCCTTGATTTGCTGTGGACCGAGCACCACCTGATTGTCGCGGCTGATGATATAGTCGAGAGGGAGTGTCCGCGCCTGATAGAGGTAAGCCTGGGTGGCAGAACCGTCGTCGCGGACGGATATCCACGGCAGGGCCGCCGTCTGCGTCTTCCAGAAATGCTCATCCTCGTCGAGCGACACCTGATAGATTTCAAAACCACGGTCGTGGTATTTGCTGTAGAGTTCGCGCAGGCGGATGATACGCTCCATGCTGCCCTCGGCTGCGAAGACATGGAAGTCGAGCAGCACCACCTTTCCCTTAAGGTCGGTGAGCCGGCGTGTCACCCTCTTGTTGTCGTCCAGTACGATGTCGATGATTTCAGCCACCGACACCTTACTGGCATCCACGCTAAGTCCCTCCTGCTCAGCCATCACGATGCGCTTTGTCTTCATCGCCTCGATGGCGATGTTGTGCAAGTTCTCTCCCCTCAGCGAATTGGGGTGATAGACATCCCAACTGGTAGCCACGGCAGAGTAAGGCTTCACATCGTCGATGTCGCGTCGCGGGTCGAAGACCATCATGTAGGAATTGCCCACGGCGATGCCCTGGAAGAGGGCGAAATACGACGAAGCCTTTGACGGATCCTTGTAGATATAGTTGTTCATCACGTCTTTCTTGTAGTCAGCCACGACGGCGAGGACGCTGTCGCCCACCGCCCTTGCACTCAGTTCGGGAGCCCGCAGGATTTTGCCAGCGAGGCTCTGCAGTTGAATCTGCTTATAGGCGAGTTCGCGGATGAGGTCGTTGTCCTTGCCCCCCTCGATGGAATAGTTGGAAGCCATGGTGGGGTACGACGCCTTGACGGAGACGGTAGCGACGGAATCGACGGCGAAGTTGACTATCTGCTGTCCGATGCGCAAGCGGTAGAACTCGGGAGCGTCGGTGGGAGCCTCATGCGAGAAGGCGAAGTTGCCATCTGCCGTGAGACGGGTGGAATCCACCTTCTGCGGTCCGTCGAGGGCCAAGTTTTCGAGGTATAGCATGGAGTCGGCAGCCTCGGTGATGGTGCCTTCCACCTTGAAATTCCCGTTTCCACAAGCAGCGAGCGTGATGGTTGCCATGAGCGCCGCCATTCTGGCGGTGGCTCTCAAAAAAGTCTTTCTCATCTTAAGTCATTGAAATTTTGCGCAAAAATAGCGAAAGAAAGCCAATAATCAAAATTTTTTGCCACATAAAAATCGGATACCGCGTTGGCGGTATCCGATTGATGTAAGTTCTGATATGCGGCGACGCTTATTTTGCCTTCTCGTGCGAGAAATAGATGCCGCCACAAAGTTCGATCAGTCCGTTGTAGGTCGATTTGTAGCCAATCATGGTGAGTTGGTCGCCCACCTCGATGTTGGCAGCCTTGACGAAGCCCTTGCGAGCGTCGCCCGTAGCGCCATAGCCCGGATAGCATCCATAGACATAGAGGTCGTTGGTGCCGTCGGTGATATGGAGGTTGCCGTAGTCGTTTTCGGCGCCCTTGTCGCTGAGCAAGTCCTTCACGGTGCCGGTGACCTTGTAGTAAGCGTCCTTGCTGTCGGGTTTGGCGAGGAACTCGGCGATGCTCACCTCCTCGACGAAGGTGATATCCTCGATGACACCCGAAGTGAGTTCGATGGTCTCATTGTACTGGTCGCGCTTGCCGACGACGGTGACGATGTCGCCCTCTTTCACCCCCTTGGACTCGAAGTCGGCGAGGTTATAGACATAAGTCTCGCCACTGAAGTCCTTGATGTGGAAGCGTCCGCGCGAAGCATTGTCCACCTTGGAGATAACGCCCTTGATGCGGTACTGCGTGTTGCCCACCTGTGCGGCGTTGAACTCGGCGATGGTAGCGTCGATGATGGCGCCCTCCTGCGAGATGGCCAACTCGGAGGTATATTCACGACCGTTGTTGTAGGTCTTGAACACGACGGTGGTGCTGCGGTCGCCGCCCTCATTGCGGTTGGCATGGAAGGTGACGGTGGGCACGCCGTTGCCCTTGATGGAAGAGATGGCGAGCCAGTCCTTGGCATCCTCGGGCACCTCAACGGACACGCCGTTGCCCTTGCAGGTGAGGTAAGCCACGATGTCGCCCCCTTCGAGAGGCAACTTGCCGTCCTTGATGCTCAGGGAGTCCACCTTGATGAGCGACTTCTGGATGCTGACGACGGTGACGTTGACCAATTCCACGGTAGTGCCGTAGGTGGTCTTGGGACCTTCGACGGTGACGATGTCGCCCACCTCGATGCCCAGGCTGAGGAAGTTCTTCTCCTTACCCGCCTTGTCGAGAGTGCCGTAGATATAGATCTGTCCGGTCTCGTCGGTGAGGTACCAGTTGCCATAACTGGTGTTGGCGATGGCGGTACAGGTACCCGTCACGCGGTAGGTCTTGCTGTCCGGACCGTCGATGACCTCCTTACAGGTGGCATTGGAAACGGTGGAGAGACCTTGTATGACGTTGATTTCCTGCGTCTTGCCTCCGCAGTTGATTTGAAGCGAGGTGTTGCGGCCGTCGAGCGTCTTGTCGGCGGTGAAAGTGATTTCCGTCTCGCCGGCACCGCCGGAGAGTTGACTAACCTTCAGCCAAGAGGGAGTCTCCACTTTGGTGGTGGTGGAGGAGCCGTCGGCATTCTTTGTGACCTGGTCGAAGATCTTGCTGAAAGCCCAGTCGCCGTTGGCGGTCACCTTGATGGAAGTCGAACCACCGTTGACATCAAGCGACACATAGGAAGAAGACACGCGCACGGCATCGAGGTAGTGCGGGTCATTGTCCTCGGAGCATCCCACCATCATGGTGAGTGCTGCAGCAATCGTAGGGATGAAATATCTAAGTTTCATAATCGTCATGACATCTTGTTAGTTAAAGTAATACTTAACACCGATGGAGGCATACCAGCACTGTCCGATGTTATGGTAGGGCTTCCAGTTTTCCACACCTGCGTGGACGTCGGCGGGAGTAGAGAAGGTGGCATAGCCGTCGGCATCGACACCTTCGTACTTGAGGATGCGCGAATACTGCACGCCACTCGAGGGAGCGGTGCTGTAGTCTTGGTTGGCGACCTTCATGACGCCCCACTTCGAGTTGAAGAAGTTGAGCACGTTCTTCATGTCGAAGCCGACCTGCAAGGTGTGCTTTGTCTTGCCCACGTTGACCTTGAAGTCATGCTTGTAACTGAAGTCGATGCGGTGCACCCACGGAGAATAGTGGCTGTAAGCCTCGGCATACTCGCCCTGGTGGTCCTTGAGGTATTTGTTCTCATGGACAAACGCCATGAAGTTCTCTTGGTCTTTTTGCGAGACGAAACGGAAGTTGCCCTTGCCCGTCCACTTGCCCGAGGCATCGTAGTTGCCAGCCACGTCGGCATCGGTGGGGATATAGGCGGCATCGTAGGCATAGCCGTCGCCGTTCATGTCGTTGACGGTGAGGTAGGAAGTGTTGTTGCCGCCACGCCAAGACTCATAGATGATGCTATAGTGGTTGTTGCCCTTGTCGTGCAAGGTGGCGCTGACCACGAAGCGGTCGGGAATGACATACTGCGAGTTGTGCAGCGGAGCGTAGTTGGGACCCTCGGAAGTGGGGATGTAGGTGAAGGCCGACGAAGCGTCGGAGCCAGGCATACCGGTCTTCTCCTTCGACACGGTGTGCGTATAGGCAGCCATCAAACTCATCCACTCGGTAGGCTGGGCGTTGATTGAGAAGTTGAACGACCATCCGTAGCCCTTGCTGGTGTTGTCGAGCACGAAGGCGTTGGGCATGCCCTTCACCTTGCCTTTGTCGTCGTAGGTATATTTGAAGTCCTGGTAGAGCGGACGGTTGTCAGCACCATTGAAGCGAGCGAAGCCACCCACGTCCTTGATGCTCCAGTCGGAGATGCAGACAGCATTGATGGTCTTGTTGAAGATAGCCTCGGCAGTCACCGTGAAGGGGAAGGAGACAGGCAACTGATAATCGACGGCGATGGAACTCTTCCACACCTGCGGCATCTTGAAGTCAGGGTTGACGGCGTTGACGGTAGAGCCAGCCTCGCCCTCCTCAGGACTGATGCTCGCCGGACCGAGGTTGTTGGCGATGACGTAGTCGCGGAGTTTGTCGCCCGTCATCAGCGGGTTGTTGGTGCCGGCAAACTGTGTCATGTCAGCCTTCTTACCGCTGTTGCTTCCAGTGGCGTTCCAAATACCACGATACTGCACCATGTTGGAGTTGGTGGGCATGTTGGTGAAGAACACGAGGGGGAGGCGTCCGGAGAAGAGGCCTGTACCGCCACGCACCTTCAGCGACTTGTCGCCAAGGACGTCCCATGTGAAGCCCACGCGAGGCGAGACGGTGAACTTGGACGAAGGCCATGTGCCCGTGTCGATGTGGTTGCCGTTGTAGTCGAGGTTATAGATGGCGTTGTTGGTCATCAGGTCGTTGTTGTTGAAGAAGAGGCCGTCGATGCGGAGTCCGTAGGTGAGTTTCACGCGCTCGTTGACGTTCCACTCATCCTGAGCATAGATGCCCAGTTTGTTGAACTGCACGCGAGCGGCGGGGTTGGACTCTCCGTTGTAGCCGTAGGTAAGAGCCACCACTTCGGGAGCGCTGTTGAACACGCGCTCGGGGTTGAGCACGCCAGCGTCGAACATGTCGTCGGTGATGTTGAAACGGTAATAGCCCGTACCGTTACGCATATACATGTTGTCTGCCATCTGGTGCTCGAAACTGATGCCCCCCATGATTTTGTGGGTTCCCATATAATAAGTAAGGTCATCCTTGATGTTCCAGATGGTGTTGTGCACGGCATTGTTCCATGTGAAGAGTTCATAGCCAAGCGCCATGTAGTTGTTGCCATCGTAGGTAAGGTCGATGAACGGGAAGGCCGAGGAGTCGGAAGCACGCACGTCGTCGAGTTTGGAGTAAGTGGCCAGCAACTGGTTGGAGAGATTTTCTGCCAAACGGCTGTTGAGGTCGAAGGAGAAGGAGTGGACGAGGTTGTCCATGGCGTACATC
>CAMKSZ010000239.1 GCA_946415525.1 uncultured Prevotellaceae bacterium
TGTACTCCAACCTTTGTTAACCTTAAATCTAATACTATGAAAAACACGTTGCAAAGATAATCGTTTTTTTCTTTCCTTGCAAGTATTTTTGCGACAAAAAGTGTAAAAAGTACAATTACTTGATTTATGTCAATTCCGGAGATGCTTGTTGCATCAATAAGTCCTTTGTGGCGACCTTTTGCGCTTATTGTTGTGGACAAGCCACATCTCATTGCAGGGAAGCATCCCCAAATGAGATGTGGATGAATTCTTATTGTCCTCGTGATTCTTTTTTCTTCGTTAACTATTTGGAGCCATTCAACTTTGGCTTCAATTCATCGGGAGACTCCTTGGTGAACATGTTCACCGGTGGGGCTTCTTTGGTGAACAGATGGCGCACGGTCTCCAAGTCGAGTTGCAGAGTGGGTGCGAAGCGTTCGCCCTGCATGTAGTGCAATATCGACTTGCGCAGTTGTCGGGCGGCAATGCGGCGGTCGAGGTTGTGGGTGATGTCCATCGTCGTAATGAGGAGTTTGCCTCCCAATACGTTGGCCTCGACGAGCATGCCCAACTTGCGGCTGACGTGCCAGGTGTCGATGGGCTGCACAATGGGTTGGTAGTCATGCGGGAATTCCGCCAGGTTCATCACCTGCGTACCATTCACCAGTTCCCACCAATTCACATCCTGCCAGTCGTCGGTAGGGAAGTCGGCAAACACGGGGTGGGTGTTCTGGATATATGCCCCGGTGGTGTGAGGGGGACGCATCTTAAACCAACTTGTGTTCCAGAAAACAGGCAGGAAATGATGCTTCACGTCGTTGCCAAAACGTATCTTGCCTGCCGCAGTGAGCAGCACCTTGCCGCCGCCTTTCAGTACCGCCACGGCAGTGTCGTCCAGCGAGTCGGTGATGTGGATGCCTTCGGTGGATGGCATCGTCTCCTTGGCGGGATAGAGCCAGAAGTCCCAGTTGTTGGCAATCGCCCGACCGTAGTTTTTGACGGGTCGGCCGTCGCTGCCGGTGATGCTGACGGTGAGCCTGACCTTCTGCGGCATTCCGTCGTGCAGGAAACCGCTCAGTGGGAGGCGCAGCCGAGCATAGTCCTTGGTCTTGCCCAATGGAATGTCCTTTGTGGGGAAAGAGCCGGAGAGGCGGAGGCGGGGAGTGGCGAAATGCCGTCCCTTGTCATCGACGCCATATTCCGAACCGCGCAGTTCGTAGCCGACGCGCACGTCGCTGGCGGCGATGTCGTGTTCCCAGGCTTGGTAGATGTCGATGCCGATATCGAGAGTGTCGCCCTCCTCGTACACCAGTCGCGGAAACTCCGCCAAAGGCACGATGGGAGCGCAGAACTTAGGCCATTCGGGCAAGTGGCGTGTGGCTTTCTTCTCCTGCCAGAACACGTTGAGCGGTCCCACCAATGCCGTCCCTTGTCCGCTGTAGTCGTTGAGGCCCAACAATTGGAATCCCGCGTAGTCCTTGGTGCGGAGGTTGCGCTCTATCTCGTATTTGTAGCACAGGTCTTGCAGTTCGCGACTGGAGTGAAGGAATCGGTAGGCCTGTTGTTCCATGCCGTTTTCCGCGAGCAGGTCGCGGAATATTTCGAAATTCTTCGCTTTGTAGGCCCCGGTATATTGGCTGATTTCACGGAAGTCGGGGAAGGAGCACCATTGTCCTTGTTCGTGGGCGATGATGGGGGTGTTGTTGGGCACGCTGTCCTTGTAGTTGCGTGGAAACAGCAGTTGGTCGTAGTAGTCGTCGTCGCTGTGGGGCGCGTGCTTGTCCCAGTCGAGGCCACGGGCGCCGCCTTTCACGTGATAGTCGGAACCGTTGTCCCAAGCCCATCCGCCGCCCACCGAAGCACCGCAATAGACACGCGACGGGTCGTACTGCCGCATCTCCTTGACGAAGTCGTTGCACCAGTTCACCCAGTCGCCGGCAGGTTCGTTGCCCGCAGCCATCATCGTTAGCGAGGGGTGATGGCCATAGGCATCGATGATGCCCTTGCATTCTTCCATCAGGTATTGGTCGATGACCTGTCCTCGGCGCAGCCGCACGCCGTGGTTGGGCCACGACGGACCTTCGGGTTGAAGGTAGAAGCCCACTTGGTCGGCGGCTTCGAAAGCAGCCTCCGGCGGACAATAGGAGTGGAAGCGCATGTGGTTGAGGCCGTATTCCTTGCATTTCTCGAAAATGCGGCGCCACGACGCCACGTCGGTAGGCGGATAGCCCGTCAGCGGGAAGCAGCAGTTCTCCACGGTGCCTCTCATCCAGATGGGTCGGTCGTTGAGGTAGAACTGCCGTCCGCGGATGTCTATCTCGCGCAAGCCGAAAGTGACGGGGATGCTGTCGCCGTGATAGACCACCGTCCGTGTGTAGAGGTTGGGGTGGAACTCGTCCCAGGGTTGCATGCCACTCTCTATGGGCAAGGTGTATTGTGCCTCGTTGATGTTGATTCGTACTTCCTTTTTCGCCCAGTCGGTGACGACGCGCTTGCGGTAAATGATGGGTGTTGAGCGCAGTTCCATCTTCCCCACGATGCCGTTCCAGTTGCCTTGTGTTTGGTCGGTGACGCTGTGGGAGTCCTTGCCCACGCCGACGTTCTCGATACCGTTGTAGATGTCGATGCGGATGGTGTTGGGCTTTCCAAATTTCACTAAGTTGGTGATGTCGTATTGATGGGGGATGCTGAGCGACATTTGGTGCCCGGCCTCCTGGCCGTTCACATAGACGGTTGTCTCGATGTGTGGGCGCTCCAAGAACAAGGTCACGCGGCGCTTCTTCCACGACTTCGGCACGGTGACCGTCCGTTCATACCAAGCATGCCCCACGTAGTGTTTCTCGGGTGTGAGGAAGAAAGGATATTTCACTTGTCCTGGCACGCGGTATTTCTCCATGTGCGGGTTGAAATAATACGACGAGTCGTAGGTGCTGCCGGTCCATTCCGTGGCGGCGGTCACCTCGTCGCCCTTGCCGTTGGTGAGCATGGAGCCAGGCAGGGTGATGGTCTCATTGAGCGTGGGGTGCTCGCCCGTGCCGAACCGCCATGTCCCCGCGAGGTCGATGGTCTGCTGGGCATGGATGGCGTTGGTGCAGAGCAGCAACGAGAAGATAGCGGTGCGTAGGTGTGTGGCGTGTCTCATGTGGAAGTCTGTCTGATGTTGATGGGTGGGGTTATCCGATGAGTGAGCGCAGGGCCTGGACGCCCTGGTGGTTGATGTCGAGTGCAGCCAAGTCGTTGAGATAGGCTTGGGCTTTCTTCGTCTCTCCCAGTCCGTAGTAGCCGAGGGCGAGCATGTATTTGCAGTGTATCTCGTTCTTGAGGTCGAGGTCGGATTTCTGGTTTTCTCCACTCCCTTCCCAAATCAGGAGGTCGGGCAGGCTCACGGCGAAATAGTCCATCACCTGTTTCTCGAAAAGGTGCTGCCTACCGTAGTTCACCAATTTGTAGAAGCGGCCATTGGCTTCGTCGTTGCGGCCCAATTGGCGCAGTGCCATGCCCTGGTAGAAGATTTTGTCGGGTTTGGCGTCGTTGTAGTACATGGCGGCTGCCGGTTCTTGCGGTCCTTCCACGGCCATTTCCCAATAATGGCGGGCGGTGTCGTTGTCGCCCTTTTGGGCGTGGGCCAGTCCGAGGAAGTAGTGGAAGTCGTTCTCTTGGGCGCCATGCAGTTTGCCCTCACCCAAGTGGTGGGGATATTGCAGGCATTGTTGCAACAGCATGATGGCGGTGTCCGCCTCTTTGCGTGCGAGAGCCTGTTTGGCCAGTTCGAGTCGGCATGTCTGGTATTGCGCCGGCACTTTGCCCTCGCCGCCTTCCCACGGATGGAACTGGTGGGCGTCGAGTTTCTGCATGGCTTCCTCGTAGCGTCCTAATTGGTTGAGCAGGGTGATTTCCTCTAACAGCAGGTCGTCACGACTGGCGGTGAGTTCCGCATGGCGCTGGAGCAGGTCGAGTCTCATCTGATGAGGCCGTTGCAAGCGGCGGTAGAGTTGGTCGAGTTCCATGAGGATGCGGGCGTCGGTGGTGTCGAGTGCGAATGCCCGCTCCATATAGGCGACGGCTTTCTTCTGGTCGCCGCACTTGTTGAACAGCGCGAGGGCGAGGTTGCGCCATGTCGTCGGGAAGTCGGGGTCGAGTTGTGCCGACTGCTGCCAGTGGTCGATGGCCAAGTCATATTGCCGCTTGTCGTAATAGAGGCATCCCAGGTAGTAGTGCGCCTTGGCGCCGTCGGGGTTGACCACGGTGGCGCATCGCAGGGCGAGGATGTCCTCCAGACGGTTGGGGAAGCAGTAGTCGGGTGCTATTTTCTCGGCTTGCTCAAAAGCCTCGTTGGCAGCCACGGCATCGCCTGCCTTCATCTGTGCCCAACCCATGTAATAGTAGGTCATGGGAGTCGCCGACTGCTGACGGATGGCCAGTTGCCACAATGCGATGGCTTCTTCGCTGCGGCCGGCGGCCAGATAGTCAAGGGCTATCTCGTCGTAGTTGTTGGGCATCCCGTGCATCAGTTCGGTCATGTCGTTGAGCACTTGGGAGGCCTGTTCCGTGAGGTATTGCTCGTATCGGCAACCGTAGTTGAACGGGTCGAGCAGGAGCGAGTCAGCGATGAGCGATGAAGGGTCTTTGCCCATCAGCCGCATGACGGTGACTTTCAGGGCGCGTGCCTGGTGATGGTGCCAGTTGTGCTCCAAGCAACGGTCGAGTTCGTCGAGGGCATCTTCAAGTCGGCCTTGCGCCACCGAGATGCGAGCCGCCTCGAAATAGCCGGCGTCGGCCCAGGTTTTGTTCCAGGTGGCTTTCCAGAATCGTTCGTAGGCCTCCTGCAACCGTCCCTGGTATTTCAAGGCGAGTGCCAGGTTGTAGATAGGTTCCCCGTCGTAGGGGTTGGGGTTGCGGCGGGTGATGAGGCGCACCGCCCTGCGCAGGAAGTTCTCCGCCTTGTCGAAGCGCCCTTTGCGGATGTGCCACAGTCCCATGGCGTTGAGGCAGCGCACGTCGTCGGGGTCGCGGCGTAGCGCCTCCTCGTAGTAGTCGAGTGGGGAATACGTGGCATGGCGGTATTGCTCTATGTGCTGGCCGGTGAAAAACAGTTGTTCGTTGGTCTTCACCTCGACGGGAGGCAGGGCTGCCTCGGCGGCGTTGGGGATGGGGCGGATTTCGTCTGGCTCGGCATGCCATGTCAGCAGCGGGGCATGTACGGCCTTGCCCACAGGCAGCACCGTCAGTGTGAGTGCATCGAGGGTGGTGCCGTCGATGCTGAACGTCTCGTCGAGCACCTGTTCGGGTGTGATGGCGACTTTTTGGTCGTAATAGGCCTTGCCGTCGGCGTCGCATACGCAGATGCGCACCTCTTGGCATGAGGTGGCCTGCATGCGCAGGCGTGCGGCATGGCCGTCGCCGACCTCCTCGATGTTCATAATCAGGTCGCGGCTTGCCTGTTTGACGATGCCCAACTCGCGGTAGGGCATGAAGTATTGCGTGAAGCGCTTCTCCTCATAGGGCATCAGCCAGGTGAAGTCGGGCTGGTTCTCGGTATAGACACCCGCCATCAGTTCGATATAGGGCCCGTCCTCGTCGGTCAGGTTGCGGTCCCAGGCTCTTCCGAAGTCGCCGTTGCCCCAGGTCCATTGTTTCTTGCCCGGCGAGAAGTGGTGGCTGGCCACATGCA
>CAMKSZ010000240.1 GCA_946415525.1 uncultured Prevotellaceae bacterium
AAATCGGCATAGAAGACGTGTTACAATACATGGACGAGCATTTCGATGCCGAGACAGACTCAAAGGTGAAATTGCTCTACATCGAGAATATCAGCAATCCCGACAAATTGCTCTTCCATGCCAGTTCACTCATCCGCAAGGGTTGCCGTATTGCTGCCATCAAGGCAGGCAGTAGTGAAAGCGGCAGTCGCGCCGCCTCATCCCACACAGGCGCCATTGCCAGCAGCGATTCCGCCGTCGAGGCACTATTCCGCAAGGCCGGCATCGTCAGATGCTTTTCACGCGAGGAGTTAACCACGGTGGGTTGTATCTTCACCCTTCCCCGCATCAAGGGCAACAACATCGCCATCGTCACCCATGCAGGCGGTCCTGGCGTAATGCTTACCGACGCCCTTTCGAAAGGCGGTCTCAACGTTCCCCCACTCGACCCTGCAATCGGCGAGGAACTAAAGGACCACCTTTTCCCCGGTGCTTCCGTCGCCAACCCCATCGACATCCTTGCCACCGGCACTCCCGAACAATTGGGCACAGCCATCGACTATTGCGAACAACGTTTTGACAATATCGATGCCATCATGGTGATTTTCGGCACCCCGGGCCTTGTGCAACTCTACGAAACCTATGACGTGCTCCACCAGAAAATCCTGGAATGCAAGAAGCCCGTCTTCCCCATCCTACCCAGTCTGCACACAGCCGGTCCCGAAGTAGATGAATTCTTGAAGAAAGGACATGTGAACTTCAGCGACGAGGTGACCCTTGCCACCGCCCTCACACAAGTGATGCGCACACCCGCCCCCGCCCCGCCGGAGATAGAACTTTTCGGCATCGACGTGCCCCGCATCCGCGACATCATCTCAGGCATTAAGGAGAGCGGCTATATTTCCCCCGACCTTGTGCATGAGTTGCTGGCATGTGCCCAGATTCCCATGGTACCCGAAATGGTCAGCAATTCCTCTGAAGAATTGGTCGTATTTGCCGAACGTATCGGCTATCCCGTCGTTGCAAAGGTTGTAGGCCCTGTTCACAAAAGCGATGTTGGCGGCGTTGCCCTCGACATCAAGAGTGCGAAGCACTTGCGTTTGGAATTTGAGCGAATGATGCAAATCGAAGGCGCCACCTCCGTGATGGTTCAGAAGATGCTGAAAGGGACAGAATTGTTTGTCGGAGCCAAATACGAATCACGCTTTGGCCATATCGTGCTCTGTGGTTTAGGCGGTATCTTTGTAGAGGTGCTGAAAGACGTCAGCAGCGGTCTTGCCCCACTCTCTTATAATGAAGCCTATTCGATGATTAGGTCACTCCGTGGCTACAAGATCATCAAGGGCACACGTGGACAAGCCGGAATCAACGAAGCCCGCTTTGCAGAAGTGATAGTCAGGCTATCCACCCTTTTGCGCTTCGCTACGGAAATAAAGGAAATGGACATCAACCCATTGCTTGCCGATGAAGAAAATGTGATTGCCGTAGATGCCCGCATTTATATTGAGAAATAAGGCAACCTGTGTCCGTTTGAAGCATCGGAACACAGTCCTATAGCGAAGGGGCGCATTTGCATCATACACAAATGCGCCCCTTTTATGTGCCAACGAAATAGTTAACCACAATGGAAATAGCGGTTGACCAGCCGTTGCATAGCCTCGTCGTCACCAGTGAGTTGTTGTCTCAGCCTCCTGTCATCGAAAGCCCTTAATTGATTGATGACACTATCCACCATTGCCTTGCTGAAGACACCTTCCTGCTCATAGAATTCACGTTGGCGCTCCAAGCAATCCGCCGATGCGGCACAACTGTCTGGCAACTGGTCGAGTAGTTCCAATTTATCCTCGTTGGCTTTGTCGTGGATATTCACATTGACATAGGTACGTTCAGCCACTTCCAACGCATTTTCCATTTCGAAACCATGTCGGCACGCCACACAAAGGCCAGCCATCAACTGGTAGAGGTCGGCAGACCCGTCGGGAGAACGCATCTCCACCGTCTGTTTCATGGAAGTATCGACCTGCGAAGCCCCCTCCTTCGGATTGGCGATGCGACACATGTCTGCATCGGCGCTCCATCCCAAGGGCACACGCACCAATACGGAACGGTTGCGGTCACCCCAACAGACATTGGTAGGCGCTTCCTGGTGCGGCACGAGTCGAAAATACGACATTGGATTTTTGTTGCCGAAAGCCGTAATGCTGGGAGCGAGGGTCATCATGCCTGCTATCATCCTGCGTGCATCATCACTCAATCGTCCATTGGAAAGCATCATGTTGCGCCCATCTTTCATCATGCGCATGTGTATATGCAAGCCCGACCCCGCTTTGCCGGTAGTGATTTTGGGAGCAAACGTAACATTGAGGTGCATTTGATAAGCCAAGTTGCGAATCACCCATTTTGCCAGCATCAGTTGGTCGGCAGCCGACTCGGCCCTAACAGGCAAAAACTCGATTTCATTTTGTTCATAAACCTTCCCATCAAGGACAAAGTTGCCCACCTCGGAATGTCCGTACTTGATTTGCCCACCCGTCTGGGCTATATAAAGCATACATTTTGCACGAAACTCATTCGCCTTGGCATAGGGAGCCGACTCATGATAGCCATGCTGGTCAACTGCGGGATAAAAGCCATCGTCATCGAAAATGACATAATACTCGAGTTCGCCCATCGCCTGAAATTCCATCCCTGTGGTCTTGGTGAACGCCCGGCAAGCCTTTGCAAGAGTCTGTTCCGGCGCACTTGCCAACAAGGCACCATCCTTGTCGAAGAACGAGCAAAGCATAGCCAGTGTGGGAATCTCGGCAAAGGGATCTACAAAGGCGGTGGAGAATCTCGGAATGACATACAAATCGCTGCTACCCGCCTCGACAAAAGAGAAAAGGCTGCTACCATCCACCCGTTCACCACATGTGAGAATGGTATCGAGATAGGAAGCGTCGTTGATGACGAAATTCAAGGTTTTCAGTTTTCCATCACCGCCAGGGTACATGAAATTCACCATACGAATGCCATTGTCAGCGATGAATCTAACAATGTCGTCCTTGGTGAAATCATCAGGAAATTTTTGGAGAAATGCCACTACTTGATTGGCATTCATGGAAAGTTGATGTTGGTCCATAGTTTATAGAAAAGTTATTGCATTGTTCTAAATGCAAAAATATACAATAATCATGTCATCACCAAATATCCGGATAAAAAATCGAGAATATGTGATAATTATTGCCCTCTGCATCCAGAATAGAGAAGGGGGCGAGCCAAATGGCTCGCCCCCTTTCCAATCTTTTTACCAACTAATTGCAATCGCTTTGGATTATTGTCAACGATTATTAACCTAATTTATCAAATAAATTTTTTCCTGTCCCAGGTATTTGCATTTGACGGTGGCTCTTCCCTCCACTATGGGACCAACTTCAATTTTAACATCAGGGTTGGTAGCCACTGCTTTTATGGCAGAACTCGAAGTTAGGGGAGCGTAAACCTGATAACGAGAGACATCAGTGTAGCCATTGGCATTGGAAGCCCTCAGAGGCGTTTTCGGCATCTTCACCTGCTTTCCATCAACAGAGATGGACACCACTGGCACTATTGGACGCTCACACGTTGTCCCTGTTTTGGAGAAACCGATACCATGGAGGTCGAACAAACCCAAAGGAGCCTGCGGCTGCATAGGACCGCCAAAACGAGGACGCTCCAACCGAGGTTGTTCCACGTCAGGACCCTCCACGACCAAATAAATGGCATGCTTTCCTTTCAATCCCTCGACAGCAGTCACGGGAACTTGGAATTTGGTAGGTTCTTTAGCCGCATCGGCAGGCACGTCAAGCACACCAATCTCACGCCCTTTCCACACATTGTTGGCATATGGGCCGTCGAGCATCACATGAATGCGGAAAGCCCCTCTTCCGCTGGGAGTCAGGAAAAGGTTAAGCATGGTGCCATCCCCCTTCATTGTGCCCTCAAAAGCCTTCACACCTTTGGCATTCTTAGCCAATCCTCCAAATCCAAAATACTTAAAACCGATGATACCACGATTATTCACTCCAGCCAAGTCCATGCCATTGTTCCAATTATCATGGTTGTCCTGCAAGCAGTTGTTGTCCGACATATAGCAAGCGATGCCAGCAGAATAAAAATTATAAGGAGGCAATCCGAAAATTTGGAATCCCTCTGAAGTAACCTCAGCGCCCCTATAGCAGTTGCCATCCGCAGCAGATGCTACCCACTCATTGTTTTTTGCATACGGGTCGTAAGCCGTAATCTTCACAATTCCTCCATCAGCCACCGACTTTTTGTCGCAAACAATCTTGACGGGAGCCACCATCGCCTGACGAGCGTTGCCAAAGCCACGTGGCGGCCTGTGGTAGAACACATACCATTGTCCATTGATTTCCTGCAAGGAACCGTGCGTGTTGTGAGCGGCATTCGACGTGACAAGTTTTGACCCATCCTCATTGGGCACGACACCACGAGAGTCAACCAAGACGCCCCCCGACCTCCAAGGACCCAATGGCGAGTCGCCAAAAGCGTACCTCAGCGCAGAATTGGTGGACCCCAAGCCATAGTCAGGCCCTGAATAGCCAGAGAATACCATTACATATTTATTGCCCACCTTTCGAATGGATGAAGCCTCGAAGAAGTTGAAATCGCCAGGATTTTGGTCTTTGTAAAGAGCAGGATAGGTAGTCCCCTGAGGGTCGCGCACCACCCCATAACTCTCACTTGCGGGGATAAAATAATCATGAATTTCCGTACCCGGCCTCACGGCATACATATTGTCTTGATCCAATTCATAGGCGGTGGAATGACGGAAGCCGTAAAACACATAAGCCCTAAAGCCCTTGTTGAAATCGGGATCCTTCTTGTCGGTAATTTCCTCCACGAATACAGAAGGGTCGAAATCAATCAGCGACCCAGGCAAGCATGTTCTCCCGTCCTCAGTCAGATTCACTGGAGTAAACGGCCCATCCGGCCTGTCGCCCTTACAAACCATGGCCACACGTCGCCATCCCCGTGAATGAGGATAAAGGTAATAAGTCTTCTTTCCCGTAGCCTTGTCTTTTACTTCCACGAGGTCGGGCGCGAACATGGTGTCCCATTGTCCATCGACATAATGAGTGAAGATAGGCCCTTCGTCGCGCCATTGCGACAAGTCTTCGACAGGAGCCGACCAAGCCCTCACGTCGTTGCCACAATATGCCGAATATGTCACATCGTGCGAACCTATTATATATGCCCTGTATTTGCCAGGATTGTCGGGATCCTCAAACACCCTCGGTTCTCCATCAGGCAAATGCTCCCAAAGAGGGAGATACGGATTCTGTGCCATCAAATTCATGGCAACCAATAAAAAAGCAAATTGCAAAACCCATCTTTTCATTTTGTATGTATTTGTAGTTATTTTTTGCAAAATTAGGCATTTTTTTGCTTTCATACTTTACAAATTCTTTCAAATGCTTTTATTCTTATTTCAAAATGGATTTTACTTTGACGGTTTTCAGGCGAAAGCATAAAAAGGGGACATGCCATGACGGCATATCCCCTCAGTGTATTACATAAACCTTGACTGTACGCAAACCTTCCTCTCGTCAGTCAAGTCAAATGTAATTGTTC
>CAMKSZ010000241.1 GCA_946415525.1 uncultured Prevotellaceae bacterium
AAGGCCATCGTCAACGACTTCGGCATGGCAGGCAAGTCGGAGCGGGAGTTCATCATCCCCCAGGTGAAATATTTCACCAACGACGCATGGGAGGTGGTCAGTGCCGGCAGGCCGCTCACGGGCGGTGTGTCGGGCTATCCCATCCTGCTGCGCGACACCTATTCCAAAGGCATCCTCTTCGTGCTTACCATCCCCGATGACTTCGGCAATCTCTACGACTTCCCCGCTCCTGCGCTCAACATCATCCGTGGAGCCATGAGCAAGGACGTGGGGGCGTATATCGAGGGGCCGTCGAAAGTGGCATTGTTCCCCTACGATAACAAGACGATGGTGGTGGAAAACTTCAACGACCAGGCGGTGAACCTCCGCGTGGTCGTCAATAGCAAGGTGAAGTCGCTGCGCAACCTCCTCACCGGCGAGCAACTGCTGCCCGTCCAGGTGACCTATACCCGTTGGCGCTTCGTGGGTTACAAAGACCATCAGACGGTCTTCGACGTGCAACTACCCGCCCACAGTTATGTAGGATTAGGGTATTGAGTGGGCACTAAACCACCCGTCTTATTTGTACAAGAAGCGCTTGATGCTCATCTTGGGCGTCTTCTCGAAAGGTACGTCCATCAGTTCCACCTTCTGGAGTTTGCTGTAGATGGGCAGTGATTTGTTGGCGGTGGTGCGAATCAATTCCGGGATGCCTCGCCTTGATTCCTCGTCCAGGTCCTCGGGAATATCCGGATAGACGAGGGCTACAAGTTTGCCATTCCGCTCCACGACAAGCGGTTCTGCCACATACGGGCAGCCGGACAACACGGCCTCCAACTCCTCGGGGTAGATGTTCTGTCCAGAGGAGTTGAGAATCATCGATTTGATACGTCCCCGGATGAAGATGTTGCCCTCTTCGTCCATCGTACCTAAGTCGCCGGTACGGAACCAGCCGTCGTCGGTGAACGATACCGCATTGGCTTCGGGATTCTTGTAATAGCCCACGGTGATGTTTTGTCCACGGGCCTGAATCTCGCCGGCTACATTCTTTGGGTCATCGGAATCAATCCTTATCTCGTGGACGGGCTTTCCACACGAGCCAGGCACAAATTCCGTCCACCACTCCCAGCCGAGCAGCGGACAGGCTTCCGTCATTCCATATCCCACAGTGAAAGGCAGGCGCATGGCACAGAAACATTGTTCCACCTCAGGCTTGAGGGGTGCTCCTCCCATGATGAAACAGCGCACTTGACCGCCGAATGCCGACAGCAACTTCTTGCGGACAATCTTGTATATCAAGTTTTTGGCAAAAGGTATGGCAAACAACCGATGCATCTTCTCCAGTGTCGGTTGGATGGATTTGGCATAGATTTTCTCCATCACCAACGGCACCGTCACCACCATGTAGGGTTTCACCTCCTTCATCGCTTTGAGCAGCGTGGTGGGCGATGGCGTCTTGCCAAGGAAATAGACGGTCACGCCATCGACATTGGGGTGGATGAACTCTATGGCGAGGCCGTACATGTGTGCCATGGGAAGCATGGAGACGATGGTCTCGCCCGGATGGTTGGGGAAATGGCTGTTGGCAAATTCGTCGGTATCCGAGAGGGCACCATAGGTGAGCATCACTCCCTTGGGGTTGCCGGTGGTTCCTGACGTATAGTTGATGATGGCCAACTTGTCCATGTTATTCGTGGAAAACTTCACATTTTCAGGCGACATTCCACTGGGATAACGAAGGGCGAAGGCTTTCTCGCGGTTGTTCCAGGCCTTGGCCACTTTCTCGTCCCTGTGCCAAAGCAAACGGCCGTCTTTCACATTGATGGCGGCCTTCAGGGCAGGCATGCGCTCGGGGTTCAACTTCTCCCAAATGCCCTCTTCCGTGAAAAGTATCACGCTGTCGGAATGGTGCGTGAGGGTGGCCACGCTGTTGGGGTGAAACTCCGCCAATAGCGGTACAGCCACGCAGCCATTGACGTTGATGCTCCAGAAAGACATCGCCCATCTGGCTGAATTGCGGGCGCAGATGGCAATCTTGTTGCGCTTGGTGATTCCGGCTTCGTTGAGGAATAGACGGAACTGTTCTATGTTTGTGGCCAAATCTGAGTAGGTGAAGGCATCGCCTTCATAATCGCAGAGTGCCTTTTGGTTCCACCGCTGACGGATGGTTTCTTCCAGTTTCTTCAGATAATGTTTCATGGGGTTCAATACTATTACTGAAAAATATGTTCCTGTCGGTATGCTGGCCCATTGATGGGGTGAATTAAGATAATCCCGATTTACCGCTCTTAATTAACTGCAAAAATAATTATTTTTCGGATGTCATTGCGGATATTTTTACATATTTTTCAAAAAAAACAATCAGAATCGGTTGAAATGGATGATTTTACAGAATAATTGCACTTTTTCTCCCCAAGAAAAAGAACGAACATGGAATTCATGCACGGTGAGTTGGAAAAAAACATTCGTAGAATGACTACATTTTGCCGAGTCTCGCGTCATTATAGGAGAACACTATTTAAAATTATAGCATACCGATTTATGAAACAGCGATTCTTTTTAGCATGTACCATGCTCATAGTGGCGGCGACGGCATACGCCCAGTATCCACAGTACACGGACGAGGCCAAGCACCTCATCGACTCGCTCGAGAAATGCTGGGCTGCCCATAGCGACTCTGCTTGGGAGGCGGCATTCCCCATTGTCATCAAGGAAGCCAAGGAAGGAAGGCCCTACGTACCTTGGGCTGCCCGTCCCTACGACCTGCGCCAGGCCAAGATTCCCGCTTTCCCGGGGGCTGAGGGCGGCGGCATGTTCACCTTCGGCGGGCGTGGCGGCAAGGTGCTCACTGTCACCAACCTCAACGATGCTGGCCCCGGTTCCTTCCGCTGGGCTTGCGAACAGGGCGGCGCACGTATCGTCGTCTTCAACGTGTCTGGCATCATCCGCCTCAAGTCGCCCATCTATGTAAGGGCGCCCTACATCACCATCGCCGGACAGACGGCACCGGGCGACGGCGTCATCATTGCCGGCGAGTCGTTCCAAGTCGATACCCACGATGTCATCGTCCGCCACATGCGCTTCCGCAGGGGAGAGACCTTGGTGTGGCACCGAGAGGACTCCTTCGGCGGCAACCCCGTGGGCAACATCATGATCGACCACTGCTCCTGCGAATGGGGACTCGACGAGAACATCTCCTTCTATCGTCACATGTTCGACCTCGGCGACGGCAAGGCAAAGCGCAAGGAGCCGACAGTCAACGTGACCATTCAGAACACCATCTCCGCCAAGGCCCTCGACACATGGAACCACTCCTTCGGCTCGACCATCGGCGGCGAGAACACCACCTTCATGCGTAACTTGTGGGCCGACAACACCGGGCGCAACCCGTCGATAGGGTGGGGAGGCGTGTTCAACTTCATCAACAACGTCGTCTATAACTGGGTGCACCGCACTGCCGACGGCGGCGAATACACCACCATGTCCAACTTCATCAACAACTACTACAAGCCCGGTCCGCTGACGCCCAAGGACAGTCCGGTGGGGCACCGCATCATCAAGTCGGAGAGCCGTAGCGTCAACCTCTTCCCCTTCAAGCAATTCGGGCGTATCTATGCCATGGGCAACATCATGGAAGGATTCCCTGAAATCAACAAGGACAACTGGAATGGCGGCATACAGACCGCCGACAAAGACGGTGCGATGGACGAGACCGAACTTGCCCTCATGCGGTCCAACGAACCTTTTGAAATGCCATTCGTCACCATCATGGGTGCAGAGCGTGCCTTCGACTGGGTGTTGAAGAATGTCGGTGCCACCGTGCCCTGCCGTGACATCGTCGATCAGCGCATCACTGAGGAAGTGCGCACGGGCGTCGCCTACTATGTCGATAAGTACGAGAAGAAGGTGAAGGACAATCCCTACGGCAACATGTGGGGACTGCACGAAAAGTCGAAAAACGAACAAGGTCTGTTCAAGTACAGGCGTTTGCCCAACGACTCCTACAAGCAGGGCATCATCACCGACCCGCGCCAGATGGGCGGCTATCCCGAGTATGGCGCATGGACACCGAGGGTGGACACCGACGGCGACGGCATGCCCGACGAGTGGGAGCGCGCCAACGGGCTCAATCCCAACGACCCCACCGATGCCAACGGCGACTGCACAGGCGACGGCTATACCAACATCGAGAAATACATCAACGCCATCCCCACCAACGCCAAGGTGGACTGGCGCAACCTCAACAACAACTATGACACCTTGGCCGAGAAAGGCAAGGTGATGTGAACGACGGGAACCTATCCCAACACATGAATAAACTATGAATGCGAAAGAACTGAAACTGATTGCGGAGCAAAACCGCAAAAGGCTGGTAGAGGTGGTCTATCGAGCCAAAGCCGGACACATTGGCGGCGACTTGTCGTGCCTCAATGTTATGACGGCTCTCTATTTCAACGTGATGCGCGGACTCGACCCCGCCGACCCCAAGGCCCCTGGGCGCGACCGGTTCGTGTTGAGCAAGGGGCATTGCGTCGAGGCGCTATATGTTACATTGGAGGCCAAGGGCTTCCTCAAAAGCGAAGTGCTCGACACCCTTGGGCAGTTTGGTTCCATCCTCAGCGGCCATCCCACCATCGAGGTGCCGGGCATTGAGGTGAACAGCGGCGCGTTGGGCCACGGACTGAGCATCGGCATCGGCATGGCACTCGCCGCGAAGATGGATCGCCGCGACTATCGCACCTTCGTGCTCATGGGCGACGGCGAACAGGGCGAGGGCTCCATCTACGAGGCCGCCATGGCGGCCCACCGCTATTGCCTCGACAACTTGGTGGCCGTCATCGACCGCAACCACCTGCAGATTAGCGGCAACACCGAGGACGTGATGCCGCTCGAAAGCATCCACGACCGCTGGACGGCCTTCGGGTGGGACGTGAAGGCCATCAATGGCAACGACATGGACGATATCCTGCGCGCCTTCGACAGTATCGACTACTCCAATGGCAAGCCCCACTTGTTCGTAAGCGACACCACCAAGGGCTTCGGCGTGAGTTTCATGGAGGGTATTGCCAAGTGGCACCATGGCGTGCTCAACGAGCAGCAGTGCCGCCAGGCCGTCGATGAGATAGAAAAGAGGATTGACCAACTGAAAACAGAGACTTCCATATCATGATAGCATGTAGAAAAATGTTCACTGACACGCTGGTCGAACTGGCCCGTCAGGACAAGGATATCATCGCCGTGACCACCGACGCACGCGGCTCCGTCACACTCGGCGACTTCGCCGACCAACTGCCCGAGCAGTTCGTGGAATGCGGCATTGCCGAACAGGATGCCGTGGGCATCTCCGCAGGACTCGCCCATAGCGGCAAGAAAGTGTTCTGCTGCGGTCCGGCTTGCTTTTATGTCGCCCGCTCGCTGGAACAAGTGAAGGTGGATTTGGCCTATAGCCAGAACCCCGTCACCATCCTCGGCGTGAGCGGAGGCGTCGCCTACGGCGCTTTGGGCGCCACCCACCATTCGTTGCACGACATTGCCG
>CAMKSZ010000242.1 GCA_946415525.1 uncultured Prevotellaceae bacterium
GAGGAATGGGTGCCCAGCACGCCCCTGCATGTGCTGCTCTACCGTGCCTTGGGTTGGGAAGACACCATGCCGCAGTTTGCCCACCTGCCCTTGTTGCTCAAGCCGGAAGGGAAGGGAAAACTGTCGAAGCGCGACGGCGACAAGTTTGGTTTCCCGGTCTTCCCCTTGGAGTGGCACGACCCCAAGACAGGGGAGGTGTCGGCAGGCTACCGCGAGGCAGGTTATTTCCCCGAGGCAATCATCAACTTCCTCGCCTTGTTGGGTTGGAACCCCGGCACTGACCAGGAGATGTTCTCGCTCGACAAACTTGTCGGGGTGTTCGACCTCTCCAAGTGTTCCAAGTCAGGTGCACGTTTTGACTACCAGAAATGTATTTGGTTCAACCATGAGTATATGTTGGCCAAGAGCGACGTAGAAGTGGCCAAACTTTTTGCGCCCATTGTCGCCGGCAATGGCGTGGATGAGACCATGGAGCGGATAACGAAGGTGGTGTCGATGATGAAAGACCGCGTCAACTTCGTCAAGGAACTGTGGCCCTTGTGCTCGTTCTTCTTCCTTCCGCCCCTCACGTATGACGAGAAGACGGTGAAGAAGCGCTGGAAAGCCGACTCTGCGCAAGTGATGGGCGAGTTGGGCGACCTGCTCGCTTCTCTCGACGATTTCTCCGTCGAGCATCAGGAGACCGTGGTGCGTGCATGGGTTGAAGCCAAGGGCTACAAGATGGGCGACGTGATGAACGCGTTCCGCCTGGCACTCGTCGGCATCGGCAAAGGCCCCGGCATGTTCGACATCTCCGCCTTCCTCGGCAAGGAGGAGACGCTGCGCCGCCTTCGCTCTGCCATCGCTGTTTTGGGTTAGTCGGGATTTTTTTTATTCTGCATACAATATAGGTGTACAACATCCTCATATACCTCTACCTGCTGGGCGTCGCCATCTACAGTCTTTTCGACGAGAAGGTGCGCAAGATGTGGCGCGGCGAGCGTGCTGCTTTTGGCGTGCTAAAGGAGAAAGTTGACCAGCAGGCGGAGTATGTGTGGTTTCATGCGGCTTCGCTGGGTGAGTTTGAACAAGGAAGGCCTTTGATGGAGCAGTTGCGCCGCGACCATCCCGAGTACAAGATTCTCCTCACGTTTTTCTCTCCTTCAGGCTATGAGGTGAGGAAAAACTATGAAGGAGCCGACATCATCTGCTACCTGCCACTCGACACGCCTTTTAACGCGTTGCGTTTCCTTCGCCTTGTAAAGCCCGTGATGGCCTTTTTCATCAAGTATGAGTTTTGGTACAACTATTTGCACATCCTGCGCCACCGCAAGGTGCCCGTCTATAGCGTCTCAAGTATTTTCCGTCCCGGACAGGTGTTTTTCAGGTGGTATGGCTATCAGTATGCCCGTGTGCTGCGCTGCTTCACCCATTTCTATGTGCAAAATGAAGAAAGCCGTCGATTGTTGGGCGACATAGGCATCTCATGTGCCACCGTGGTGGGCGACACGAGGTTCGACCGCGTGCTGCAAATCAAGGAGGCTGCGAAGCAGTTGCCTATTGCCGAGGCGTTTTCGGCAGGTCACAAGGTGTTCGTGGCCGGTTCCAGTTGGCCGCCCGACGAGGAGGTGTTCATCCGTTTTTTCAATGAGCATCGTGATTGGAAAATTATCATCGCCCCTCATGTGATAGGCGAGGACCACCTCACGCAAATCCTCTCGAAACTGAAAATGCAGGCCGTGCGCTATACCGAGACTTCGCCCGAGGAAGCCGCTGAAGCGGGATGTTTGATTATCAACTGCTTCGGCCTGTTGTCGAGCATCTACCGTTATGGTTGTGTGGCCTATGTGGGCGGCGGTTTCGGCGTGGGCATCCACAATGTGCTTGAGGCGGCCGTATGGGACATGCCTGTCATTTTCGGACCCAACAACAAACGTTTCCAAGAGGCGCAGGGCCTGTTGGCCGTTGGCGGTGGCTTCGAGATTGATGGAGAGGTGGCATTCGATGAATTGATGAACCGCTTTTCCAGCGATGCCGACTTCCTCGACAGTTCGGGCGTGAAGGCCGGAACTTTCGTCAAGGGCCAGGCAGGTGCTACAGGAAAGGTGCTGGAGGCTGTCGGTTTATAGTTCTTTTGTGATGCATCCCATGCTTTTAGTCTTGAGTCCCCTCGGCAAGTGGGGCATCGTCGTGGCCGAACTGAGGTTTGTGGCTTCGACAGGGCAATATTTGGAGCGAGGGAAACGGGTGCGTGAGGAATTGCTGGACGAGGATGCTTCCCAAGAGTTACGTCAGTTGGTGGCGGTTTGCAGCGAATTGACATCCGACTTCCTCTATCTGCGTTTCGCCAACAAGCAGGTGCATCGTCGGGAGGCGGATTTCTGGGAAAGCGATGACCGTGCCCTCCGCAGTTACATCAAGTCGATGGCCGACAAGCGGTTGGAGAAAGCGATGTCGTTGGCCGAGGAACTCGACATTCCCATTCATTACTCCACCACCGACAAGGGCACCCTCTATGCAGGCGACCGGTTGCAGTTTCGCCGTGAGGTGCCTGTAGCACTTGTCATGGATTTCCATCGGCATGACCAAGGCACCGACTATCGCCTGCATTTGCGTGTTGGCAACCGTATCGTGGACAATCCCTCGGCTCATTGTCTTCAGGTGTTGGTTTTCACCCCGGGGTTGTTTGTGCTCGATGGCGAAGTCTATGCCTTGGAAGAGGGAGTGAGCGCCCAACTGTTGTTGCCATTTGTAAGTAAATCGATGGTGGTGATACCCCGAAGGATAGAAAACGACTATTTTAGGAAATTCATATTGAAGAATGTGGCTAAGGTGGAGGTCGCCGCCCAAGGTTTCGACATCGATGATGTGGCAGAGCCACCGCGTCCCCATTTGGTTGTCGAGAAGTCCATCAGCGGACAGCCCCTCTTGTCGCTACGCTTTGGTTACGGGTCGTTGGACTATCCTCCTGATGGACGACAGGTCGGACGAGTGTTGTTGCGTGAGAAAGATGACGGCGGCTTCCAGTTCATCCGACATCTCCGCGATGCCGCTCGTGAGCGAGAGGCTGTCGTCGCCGTGGAGAAGACAGGGGCAAAATTAACAGAGGAAGGGTTTGTCTTTTTCTCGTCGATGGGCGAACTGGTCGAATGGTTGCGGCGTTATGGCCCGTCGCTTCACCAACAGGGCATCGAGGTGGTGCAACCGTCCGACAAAGTCTATTATGTCGGTCCGCTGAGTGTGGAGCAAAGCGACGAGTGGCAGGGCGACTGGTTGCAGACACGTGTCACCATTGTCCTCGAAGATGGTCGTTTGCGAGTGCCTTTTACCGACTTGCGCCACACCATTCTTCAAGGCGAACAACTCTTCATGCTCCCCACGGGCGAGTTGCTTCTGATACCGGAAGAGTGGTTGAAACGGTATGGCAGTCTGCTGCTGACAGGAGTGCCTCACGGCAAGGTGTTCATGCGCCACCGCAGTCAGATGGTGGGGAATACCGAGACGTCCGACGAAAACAACATTGTCTTGCCATCGGGCGAGGTGGAGGTTCCACGCCTGCTGAAGGCGGAGTTGCGCCCCTACCAGAAAGTGGGGTATGAATGGCTGTGGCATAATATGGAAGCCCGCATGGGATGTTGCCTTTCCGACGAGATGGGATTGGGAAAAACGCTCCAGACCATTGCCTTGCTGTTGAAATACAAAGAGGTGGCGAAGTTGCCTGCCCGCCAACCTTCGCCCGGTTTCCTTTTCACCGACGAGGAGATGAGTGGCGTCGTTTCTGAGACGGCCGACATGCCAGCATCCAAATTCCCTTTTCACACCTCGCTCGTTGTGGCACCCGCGTCGGTGGCCCACAACTGGCGCAATGAATTGGCTCGCTTCGCTCCCACGCTTTCGACGTGTGTCTATGTCGATACGACCGTCAAGCGACGTGAGATGCGGCAGTCGCTGATGCGATGGGAGGTGGTAATCACCACCTATCGTACGTTGGTCAACGACATTGATTTCTTGGCCGATTTACAGTGGGGAGTGGTGGTGTTCGACGAGAGTCAGGCATTCAAGAATTCCTTGTCGCAGGTACACAAGGCAGCCGTTCGCGTCAAGGGTATTTTTCATCTGGCACTGAGCGGCACGCCTGTGGAGAACCATTTGGGCGAGTTGTGGAGTTTGATGAATGTGCTCAATCCCTCTTTGTTGGGCGACATCCGTAGTTTCCACAAGACTTTTGTCTATCCCATTGCCCAGCGGTGGGAGAAGGAACGCATGGCGGTGTTACGCCAAATGATTGCCCCGTTCTTCCTGAAGCGCACGAAAGAGGAGGTGCTCGACGACCTGCCCGAACGGCAGGACGAGGTGGTGCTGTGCCCCATGACCGAGGGGCAGTCCCGTCGCTATGCCGAAGAACTGTCGCGTGCGCGCAACGAATGGATGGACCCTGCGAAAAAAGCGTCGCAGAAAGAGTTCCTCATGATGGCCGCCCTTCAGCGCTTGCGGAAGATTGCCAACGAAGAAGGCAAGATGGAAGTGGTGTTCGACTTCCTCGACCAACTGAAAGGGACAAACCACAAGGTGCTTTTGTTCAGCGAATATGTCAGTTTTCTGGAAAGGGTAGGGGCGGAAATGGATGAACGTGGCTGGCGCTACGACATGCTTACAGGTCAAACCCTTCGGCGCGAGGAGGTGATCGCGCATTTTCAGCAAACGCGAGACTGTCAGTTCTTCCTCATCTCACTGAAGGCAGGCGGCGTGGGACTCAATTTGACTGAGGCCGACTATGTTTTCATCCTCGACCCCTGGTGGAACCAGTCGGCAGAGGAGCAAGCCATCGCCCGCAGCCATCGCATCGGACAGCGGCGCCCGGTCTTCGTGTATCGTTTTGTGTCGGAGCACACCTTGGAGGAGCAGATTCTCTCGCTCCAGCAGCGCAAGCAAACGCTCATCGACAGCGTGATGCCCTTTATTCTTCTTCCAAATACCATTTAGAGTAGCCCACATAGTGTGCGGCGAAACTCTCGGCTTGGTCGGGGCGGGTTTTCTTGATGAATTTGGCGGGGACACCGCCCCATATTTCATGTTCGCCGATTTTCGTTCCTTGCAGTACGAGGGCACCGGCTGCGACGATGGCGCCTTCGCCCACCTCTGCATTGTCGAGCACGGTGGCGCCCATGCCGATGAGGGCGCCGCGGCGGATGGTGCAGGCGTGCACGGTGGCGTTGTGGCCGATCGACACGTCATCCTCGATGATGGTGGGGCCGATTTTGTTGGTGACATGAACACATGCGCCGTCCTGGATGTTCACACGGTTGCCGATGTGGATGTAGGCCACGTCGCCACGGACGATGGCGTTGAACCAGATGGAGCATTCGTCGCCCATTTCCACTTCGCCCACGATGGTG
>CAMKSZ010000243.1 GCA_946415525.1 uncultured Prevotellaceae bacterium
CTATAGAGAAAAGTGCATCATTCCTCGCTGTCAACAACCTTAGGACCTCTCACCAAGTCCTTGGTACTGACACCGCTTTTCATCTCGATTTTAAGTCCGTCGCTGAGACCGGTCTTCACCGCACGGCGCTCGTAACTCTTCTTTTCACCACTGCCTTTCACGATATAGACATAGGTCTTCCCGTCTTCAAATTCGATGGCACTCTCGGGAAGGGTGATGACATTGGGGGCGCTGGCAAGCACAATCTCGGCGTTGGCACTGTAGCCAGAGCGGATGCGGTTCTCGCCGGGAATATGAACGGCGGCCTTGATTTCAAACTGGTTGGCACCGTTGCTCTCCACGGCTTTCGGGGAGATGTATTCCAACTGGGCGCTGAAATTTAGGTCTTGCAAGGCACCGATGGTAATGCGCATGGGCATGCCGGATACCAATTGGCCCACTTCTGTCTCGTCGATATTGCCTCGGAATATCAAGTCGTTCATGTTGGCCACCGTGGCGATGGTGGTACCGTCGTTGAACGTGTTGCTCAGGATGACGGAGTTGCCCACCTTGACGGGAATGTCGAGAATCAAACCGCTGATGGTGCTGCGGATAAGCGTGCTGCTGGCGTTGGCATTGCTGCGCGACACGCCGTCACGCACCACTTCGAGGTTGTCTTGGGCGGCTTTTACTTCTTCGGCGCTCTGGTTGTAGGTCTGGAGCGACTTTTCGTATTCCTCACGACTGACAAGGCCCTTGTCGTAGAGCACCTTCTCTCGCTCGTAGTCGGTCTTTGCCTGACCAGCGTTGATATGGGCAAGGCGGACACGGGCTTCGGCAGAACTCAACTGGTTCATGTCGGGAATGACCTTCACCTTGGCGATGACCTCGCCCTGGGTCACTTGGTCGCCGGCTTCTTTCAGAATTTCGGTGATGATGCCGGAAATTTGGGGCTTCACGCTCACCTCATTGCGGGGCTCTATCTTGCCTGTAACAATCGTGGTCTTGCTGATGTCGCCCATCTCGGGCGTGAACTCTTCGTAGGTCACTGGCTGCGGCTGCGATTTTTTCCAAAGGAAGAAAAAGGTGCCGATGAACACAAGCAGCACAAGGGCCGCGATGAATAGTTTGAAATACTTTCCCATATCGTTGTTCTGTTTGTTGCTTGAAATGTGGGTTATTCGTCTCGCATGGCATCAACGGGCTTTATCGACATGGCGCGGGCGGCGGGGGCAAGGCCGGCAAGGATACCGAGAATGCTGAGCATGGCCAAGGCGCCGACGGCTGTCCAGAAATCGACTTGGAAATGGGCCTCGACAATGCCGTCGGTGGTGTTGCCCAATTCCATCATCTCCAAAATGAGGACGGAGAAAAGGATGCCGCTCATGCCGGCAACGGCGGTCAATACCACGCTCTCGGAGATGATTTGCGAGAGGATGTCGGTGGGGGTGGCGCCAATGGCACGCCGGATGCCTATCTCGGTGGTGCGCTCGCGCACGGTCACCATCATGATGTTCGACACACCGATGGCACCTGCGAGAAGGGTGCCGATGCCTACTAACCAAATGAGGAAGTTGACACCGCTAAACAGGCTGTCAAGCATGCCGAACATGACTTCTGTGTTGAACACCATCACGCCTTTCTCGTCGGTGGGGTCTATTTGGTGGGCGCGGGCGATGACTTCACGCAACTTCGGGGTGATGCTGCTCATCGTCACGCCACGGGCGGCTGTCAGGCAGATGATATGTACGCTGTCGCCTAAATTGTACGTTTGCTGGGCGAGTGTCAGCGGCACGGTGACGGCGTCTTCGGCTCGCCCGTTGATGCTGATGTTGCCGGAGTTGTAGTCCACGCCGATGACACGGAAATAACTCTTGTCGATGCGGATGACGGCGCCGCAGGGGTCGCCGCCTTTGGGAAATAGGTCTTTATAGACGTGCTTGCCAATGACGCACACCTTACGGCGAAGGTTCACGTCCATGTCGTTGATGTAGCGGCCGAAACGCAACTTGGGGGTTTCTACTTGGGCGTAGTCGGGCAAGAGGCCTTTCAGGGAACAGGAGAATTTCTTGTCGCCATGGACGGCGGTATTGCCCCAGCGCGACACCATTGGGGTGACGACGCCGATGCCTGGCACCTGACTCTGGAGGCGCTTCACGTCGCGGTAGGACATGCACCACTGCCGCCCTTTGCGGAATCCTGCGTAGGGCTTGGTGGTGGGCTGTGCCCAGATGAGGGCGGAGTTGGTGGCGAACCCCTCGAAATTGGAGTTGAGCAGTTCTTTCAGACCTTGACCGCCGCCGATGAGCGACACTAACATGAACACTCCCCAGAACACGCCAAAACCGGTCAGGAACGTGCGACTCTTGTTCCTGGTCAGCGTGTCGAGGATTTCGCGGTATCTGTCTATGTCTATTCTCATACGTGTCGTGGATGGGGCTATTCGGCTCGTAACGCCTCGATGGGAAGGATGTGGGCGGCCTTGTAGGCGGGGGTGAGACCGGCGAGGGTGCCGGCAAGTATCATGACGATGGTGGCTTCGATGCAGACGTCAAGGCCTACGGTGGGATCGACAAACATGGTGGCCTCAAAGAGACCGGAATCTACCTTCATGTTGCCGACGGTGGAGTCCATGTAGAGGTTGGCGCCGATGCCGAGGACCATGCCGATGTAACCGAAGAAGGTGGTGATGATGACGCTCTCGACGATGATGAGACGGAGGATGGAACCGGGGGTGGCACCGATGGCCTTGCGGATGCCAAACTCACGGGTGCGCTCCTTCACCGTGATGAGCATGATGTTGCTCACGCCAACGATGCCGCTTAATAGGGTGAAGATGCCGATAATCCAAAGGGCGGTGTGGATGAAGGAGATGCCTTTGTTCATCTGCATGTTTTGGGTGAACCTGTTCCACACCCATATCGCGCTCTCGTCATCGGGGGCGGCTCGGTGGTTGCCGTTGAGACGGCCGCGGTAGTCGCTCTCAAACTGCTCGTTGGCTTCTTCGGTGGGTAAGCCGTGGAAGGTGAAGACGATGTTGTCGGCCTTGTCGCCAATATTGTACATGGTGCGAAGAGTGGTGAAGGGGACATAGACACTGCTGCTGAAACGGCTCTTGTCGCCCTTGAGGATGCCGACAACACGGAAAGCGAGACTGCCGACTTTCACGTATTGCCCGAGGAGAGAACGGTAGTCCTGGGGACATAACTCACGGGCCTGGGAGTCGTCGAGCACGAGACTCTTGCGTTGCATGTCGAGGTCGGTCTGGTTGATGAAGCGGCCGCAGAGAAGTTCAAGTTTACTGATTTGCTGCTCGTTGGGATAGACTCCTTCAAGGCCGCCGCTGAAATAGTTGCTGCCGTTGCTGATGGTGACGCCTTCGCGCTCCACTTGGGCGCCTACGTCGTCGATGTGGACTTTGAATTCTCGTTCGGTGGCGGAGATGTCGCGGTTGTCGAGCGTGATGCGGCGGCCTTCGGAGAGACCGTCGTGGGCCTTGCTGGTGAGACCGCCACCAACCATCATGGAGTTGTCGAGAAATCGGTTCATATTCTTCATCTGGGCGTTGATGAGGCCGTTGCCGCAGCCCAAGAGGAAAATGAGCATGAAAATACCCCACGCCACGGCGAATCCTGTCAGCGTGGTGCGCAACTTGTTGCGGCGGGCGGTACTCCAGATTTCTATGATAATGTCTCTCATGGGCTATTTCATCATGCCGTTGATGCCAAAGGGTGAGGCGTTGTGGTCAAGGTTTTCTTCGATTTCACCGATGAGGCCGTCCTTGATGTGTACTATCTTGTTGGTCTCGTTGGCTACACCGCTCTCATGGGTGACCACAACGATGGTCATTCCTTCGTCAGTGTTCAGGCGCTTGAGGAGTTGCATCACTTCGACGCTGGTCTTGGAGTCGAGGGCACCGGTGGGCTCGTCGGCGAGGATGATGTCGGGATGGGTAATCAAGGCACGGGCGATGGCTACGCGCTGCTTCTGGCCGCCGGACAACTCGTTGGGGTAGTGTCCGGCCCACTGGGCGAGACCGAGGCGGTCGAGGTATTCCATGGCAAGTTGGTGGCGCTTGCGGCGGCCTACGCCTTGGTAGAAGAGGGGCAGTTCCACATTTTCCACGGCTGTCTTGAAAGCGATGAGGTTGAACGACTGGAAGATGAAACCTATCATGCGGTTGCGGTAGGTGGCGGCGCGCTTCTCGGACAGGTTCTTGATCAAGGTTCCGTTCAACAGGTATTCGCCGGTGTCATATTTGTCGAGGATGCCAAGGATGTTGAGCAGGGTCGATTTGCCTGAGCCTGATGCACCCATGATGGAGACAAACTCGCCTCGGCCTATGTCGAGGTCGATGCCTTTGAGCACATGCAGGGGCTGTGCTCCTTGGTAGGTCTTGTGGATGTTGTGTAGGTGTATCAAGAGGATAGACTAATTGGTGGGGGTGTTTATTTTAGGAAACCTTGACGGCGAAGGGCTTCAAGAAGGGTGACGGACATGGCTTCATTGTCTTTCTTGGTGTAGCGGCAGTCGGTGAACACCTGGGCGAGCGTCTCTTTGTCGTTGATACGGACAAAATGACGGTTCTCTTCCAAACTTTCCTTTTCTTGATAGAGGGCGTCGATGCGCTCGGGCGTATAGTCTTGGTAGGTCTCGGCATGGACGAAGGCGTCAAGGTCGAGGCGGTCGCTCAGTGGTGGCTCTTCGTCGGGCCATCCAAGGGTGATGGTGGCCACGGGCATCACCAATTGGGGCAACTGAAGCGTGTCGATGATGAGTTGTGGCATATAGACGGTGGTGCCGAGATAGCAGCAGCCGAGGCCTTCTTCTTCGGCGAGGTTGCAGAAGGTTTGGGTAAATAAAAGGGCGTCGGTGGCGGCATTGATGAACGAGAGGAAGTTGTCGTAGCCGGGAGTGGCGGCTCGCTGCAAGCACCAGTCGGTGGTGCGGCGAAAATCGGCGCAAATGGTCAATACGACGGGGGCTTCGGTCACCATGGGTTGATTGAAATGGGCGGGGGCGAGTTGACGCTTCTTCTCCATGTCGCGGGTAACCACCACACTGTAAAGTTGAAGGTTGCCCATGGTCTGGGTGCGTGAGGCTTCGCTGAGCAAGCGGCGTAAAAGGGTGTCTTCCACGTCGATGGCCTTGTATTTCCTTATCGTTCTCCGTGTGTTGATATGCTTCATCACTAATATATTTATAAGGTGTCTCGTCGATGGTTTGTATTCCATTTGCAAATTTAGACATAAATTCTGATTATAGGGACTTGTTCGACTAAGAAATTGCTTTGAAAATGAAAAAAAGAGAAGACATGAAGCATTACTA
>CAMKSZ010000244.1 GCA_946415525.1 uncultured Prevotellaceae bacterium
ATAGGCTTGTATTTTTCGAGTTTCGCATTCGCTCAACGTCCATAGAGGGAAGGGTATTACGGTCTTCGGCCAACTGAAGATTGAAGGGAAGTATATACGGCGGAACTGCCATGTCGACTATGTTGAAATTTGTCACCACTCGGCAAATCTAGTACAAGCCTCGTTTTGCTCTCGTTGTACCCCATACAAGGGAGACAATGATGCAATCCTAACTTATTAAAAAACCGTCTTTACCTCGTCTTTTCTTCGCTAATGAAAGTTGAGTAGTATTTTTGTTTGCAAATATATTAAGAATGTGGCAGATATGCAAATTGTAATTTCATTTTTTTCAATAATTTTTGCTTTTGTTTGGAACTGAAGCGATAGGAAGGGATAGGAAAGAAAAGGAAGGGGACTCGGAAAAGAAAATAAAAACTTCGTTATTTATTTTGTTTTTCGCTCACCTTGCACTATCTTTGCAGAAAGACTATATACCATGGCACGAAAACCCAAAGACACCACCCGCGGAACGAGGACAGCCGAGCGGATGTTCGACAGCAGGGCATTCGCCGACGGCGTGTTCAACGACGAGTATATCCTCGTCGTGGGCAGCAGCGTGGTGCTCGACCCCCAGCAGTTTCCCCATTCGGGAGGCGATATCAACCAGTATATCATCGACGAAATCAACAACGACCGGCGACAAGAGCGCGCAGGGTTCATCGACCACCGCAACTTCACCGACGTGTTCCGGGGTACACCTCTCGACGAGGCAGACCCCATCTACACGCTGCTCTCCGATGGCTACGAGTATTCCCTCTCCGACATTTCACCCGAACTGACGCAACTCCTGCGCACCCGCCTCTTCAGATTTGTGCTCACCACTACCATCGACAGTTACGTGGAGACGTTGATGCGCGACATTTGGGGCGACGAACTGCGCATTGTCAACATCGCCGACAACCTGTCGTTGAAGGATTTCCAGGACGCGTTGGCACGATGCCGCGTGAACAAATACACACAACCCACCCTCTTCTATGTCTTTGGCAAGGTGATTGAGGGACGTCCCAAGCCTCGTGGCTTCGTGGAGACTGATGTCGATGCCATCAAAGTGATTGAGAAATGGATGATGGAGGTGGACACGAAACATATCGTGCCCTTCCTCAAAGAGAAGCGGATGATTGCCCTCGGCTGCAAGTTCGACAACTGGTATTTCCGCTTTTTCTGGTATATCCTCACCCGCGGCTTCAACGATGCCGACCGTGAGGGGTCGAAAGACCTCGATGGCAACCTCCTCACCAGCGACAACCTTGCCACGATGTTCGACCCCGACAATCCCGCCGACCGCCAACTAAAAGACTACCTTCAGCGGCGAGGAGTGTGTATGCACGACGACGTGTGGCAGTTCATGCGCCACATCTACGCCCTCCTTACCTCCACCGACGACAACAGTCCACTCCGGCAGATGGTGCTCGAGAAGAGGAGGCAAGGTGGTATCTTCATCTCCTACAAGAGCCGCGATGTGCTCGCCGCCAACGAGTTGTTCTGCAAACTGGCACGCGAGCGGGGTCTGAACGTGTGGTTCGACAACACCAGCCTGCAAGGCGGTGACGAATACGAGAACACCATCCATACTGCTATCCGTCAAGCCAAGGTGTTCATCCCCATCCTCTCGCCTTCCATCGCAGAAGACCTGCGCAAGGAGGGCGAAGTCATAGGCACCTTCTACAGCCGTGAGTGGCGCTGGGCAGCGGAGAACAAAGAACTTGTGGTGTTGCCCGTCGCCATAGAGGGTTACGACCTGCGCAGTCCTGTGAACCAAGTGTTCGAAAAACTCGTAGGTCACAAGCCCTCGGGCATCGACATGACTCACCGCCCCCTTGACAAATTCAGCCCCGAGAAAGTGGGCTACGCCAAACTACTGGAATCCATCATGAAACACCTTGGACTCCCTGAAGCATGAAGACAACAGACACGATACAGAATCCCTGGGCTGGCCTCTCCTCCTACGAGGACCCAGCAAAAAGCGCACGACGGCTGAAGTTCTGCGGCCGCGACGAGGCAACCTACGACGTAGCGCAACTCATCGACGACAACTTCCTCGTTACGCTATACGGCAAGAGCGGCATCGGGAAGACATCACTCCTCAACGCGGGCGTGTTCCCTGCCCTGCGCCGTGAACAGTACACCCCGCTTAGCCTACGCCTCGGCATAGCCGAGGAGAGCCATGCCTACCAAGACATCATCACCGATGCCGTGGAGCATGCCATCAGCGAGATAGGGGGCACGATGAGCATCGTGAACGTGGTGGAGGAGCAGACCGACAGGGCAGAGGTAGACTTCCTTTGGAACTATTTCGCACGTAGCGAATTCACCGATGCTGAAGGGCACACTGTCTTCCCCGTCGTGGTGTTCGACCAGTTCGAAGAACTGTTCCGCCAACGTGAGACTCGCCGCAAGACAGAGACATTGCTGAAGCAAATCCATTATCTCATCGACGAGAGCCACGCCCTCAACGACTGCATCGTAGACGGAGAGCCCTACTACTACGACTTCAACTTCCGTTTCGTCATCTCCATTCGCGAGGACGACCTATACCGGTTGGAAGACAGCATCGACAACTGCGCGCTGACCGCCCTTAAACGCTGCCGCTACCGACTGCGGAGCCTATCGGAACAGGGGGCACGCGACGCCATCCTCATCCCCGGTGAGGGACTCTTCCTGCCCGAGGAGCAAGAGGGCATCGTGAAGGCTATCGTAGACAAGTCGCGAAACGAGGACGGCAGCATCAGCACCAACATCGTGTCGTTGCTCTGCAACCGCATCTTTGTCGACTTCCAGAAGTCAAACGCCACAAACATCAGTCAGACCCTTGTCGACAACTTCATCAAGGGAAACCCCTTCGAACGGTTCTACAACGAGGCAACAAAGGGGTTCTCCAACCGGGAGAAAAGTTATATCGAAGACCATCTCGTGGACAGCACAGGGCGGCGCAACTCCATTCCTAAGAGCGACTTCCTGCTACATGTGCCCAATGGTACCAAACTGTTGGAGGGCGACAGCCACATCTTGCAGCGCACCAGCACCTCCGCCGACGGCGGCAGTTACCGCGTGGAATTGATTCACGACTCCTTCTGCGCGCCATTGGCGGGGCTGAAGGAGCAACGCGAGCGCCGCAGACGCATGAAATGGTTTGCCTCAACGGCAGCCATTGCCCTACTGTGCATGGGCGTGGCAGCCTATATCTTGTATCAAAACAACAAGATAGAAGAAGCAAATCTAAGCATGTTAGAAAACCGCAATCGATTTGTAGCGGAAAAAGGGCAAGCACTTATTAACGACCACGATTACCTGACTGCCAGATTTTTGGCCTTAAACATCCTTCCTACAGAGGATCACCCTGACATTCCCTTCACCACAGAGGCTGAAAGCCTATTGCGCATTGCAATGGAGACAAATGAAGTTATATTACGTGGGCATACAAAAAGTGTCCAATTTGCCACATTCAGTCCAAACGGGAAATATATTGTATCAATATCTGATGACAAGACTGTGATAGTTTGGGATTATTATTCGGGGAGACAAGTGGGGACATTGACAGGACAAACGAGTCCAATCTGTTCTGTGACATTCAGCCAAGATAGCAAAAACATCATTTCTGTATCAGAGGACAAAACGATTATCTTTTGGGATGCCAAGACAGGAGAACAAATAGGGAAGCCAATAAGAGGAGACGCTTTCTTTATCCTTTCTGCCTCATTTAGCCCAAATGGGAAGTATATTGCATCAATATCCCCAGACAACATTATTAGGATTTGGAATACAAGAACAGGTGAGCAAGTAGGAAAGCCCATAAATAGCGAGGTCAACTCTGTATCTTTCAGTCCTGACGAGAAATACATCGCATCTGGTTCTTCTGACAACACCATCAGGATTTGGGACATCACAACAGGAGAACAAGTAGGAAAACAATTAATAGGACACTCGGGTAGTATACTCTCCGTCGCTTTCAGTCAAGATGGGAAAAACATCGTATCATCGTCTGCGGACAGCACCATCAGAATATGGAATATTAGCAAAGGGGAACAAGTGGGAAAACCATTGAAAGGACATACCGGTAGCGTTTTGTCAGTATCATTCAGCCCTGATAGAAATTATATCGTCTCGGCATCTGAGGATAAGACCATCAAAATATGGGACAGCCATACGGGGAGCCAAGTGGGACAAGCATTGGAAGGACACACCGCTCATGTTCTTTCCGCAAGATTCAGCCCTGATGGAAAATTTATCATATCAGCATCTGAAGACCAAACCGTCAGGGTATGGGACACAAAAAAAGAAGTAAATTTCAAAAAATTATTGATGGGGCATAAGGAACCTGTCAATTACGCGACATTCAGCCCTGACGGGAAATCTATCGTATCGGCTTCAGATGACAATTCAATAAGGATTTGGAACATTAAAGAAGGAGAAAAAGAACAATCACTGATAAAACAAAACAAAGCGATTAATTGTGCTTCTTATAGCCCTGACGGTAAATACATCGTATCGGCATCATGGGATAAATCCATTAGGATTTGGGATGCCAAAACAGGGAAACAAATAGGGAAGCCATTAATAGGACACACTGACGTTGTTAATTCTGCTGTCTTTAGCCCTGACGGGAAATACATCGTATCGGCTTCGGATGACTATACTATAATCATCTGGGATACTAAAACACAAAAACAAGTGGGTGAACCATTGAAAGGACACACCGGCTTGGTTCTTTGTGCTGCATTTAGCCCCGATGGGGAAAAAATAGTATCAACATCTTTTGACCGGACTATTCGGATATGGGATACCAAAACGAGGAAACAAGAAGGAAAGCCTTTAGAAGGTCATACAAGTACCATCTATTCTGCGGCATTCAGCCCTGACGGGAAGTACATCGTTTCAGCCTCTGAGGATAGGACTATCAGGATATGGGATGTTAAAACAAGAAAACTAATAGGGAAAACGATGGAAGGACACAAGGGCACAGTCCATTCTGCTTCCTTTAGCCCTGACGGGAAATACATTGTATCTGCATCTGAAGACAAAACCATTAGGATTTGGGATGCCAAGACAAGAGAGCAGGTATGGAGACCTTTGGAAGGACATTCAGACGTCGTATATTATGCATCTTTCAGTCCAGATGGAAGACACATCGTTTCGGCCTCTGAAGATGCTTCCATCATCTTATGGGATTTCCCTTCTTTACAACAACTAATCAAAGAAACCGAGAAACAGTTCAAGGGCAGGGAATTGACCCCGG
>CAMKSZ010000245.1 GCA_946415525.1 uncultured Prevotellaceae bacterium
ACTCGGCTCGCAAATACTGGCATTTCATCAAACTCATGGGACGCTCGGCAAGCCACATCGCCTTGGAGTGCGCCCTGCAGTGCCAGCCCAATATTTGCATCATCTCGGAAGAGGTGGAGGCAAAGGACTTGACTCTCAACGACATCGTGGAGCAGATTTGCAATGCCGTCGTGGCAAGGGCAAAGAATGGCAACAACTTCGGCGTCGTCCTCGTGCCGGAGGGACTCATCGAGTTTATTCCTGCCATCGGTAGGCTCATCGGCGAACTCAACGACCTGCTGGCCAACCATGGGGCTGAATACAAAGACCTGGAGCCGGCGGCTCAGCGCGAATACATCCTCGCTCACCTGACTGCCGAAAATGCCGCCACTTTCGAGACGCTGCCCGAAGACGTGGCACACCAACTCTCTCTCGACAGGGATCCTCACGGCAACGTGCAGGTGTCGCTCATCGAAACAGAGAAACTCCTCTCCGACATGTGCGAGGCCAAACTCGCCAAATGGGCAAAAGAGGGCAAATACAATGGCAACTTCGCCTCTCTCCACCACTTCTTCGGATATGAGGGACGCTGCGCCGCTCCTTCCAACTACGATGCCGACTATTGCTATGCATTGGGTGCAAGCGCTGCCCAACTCATCGCCAACGGCAAGACGGGCTACATGGCCATCGTGAAGAACACCACCGCCCCCAACGACCAGTGGAAGGCTGGTGGCGTGCCCATCACCATGATGATGAACATGGAGCGCCGCAACGCCAAGATGAAACCAGTGATCAGGAAGGCTCTCGTCGAACTGGACGGAAAACCGTTCAAGACGTTTGCTGCCATGCGCGACAAATGGGCGGTCGAGACTTGCTTCGTCTATCCTGGCCCCATCCAGTATTGGGGACCGTCGGAGGTGTGCGACAAGACCACTGCCACACTGGCGCTCGAAAAGTCTTAATGAACTTGAAGGGAGGGGCGGACGATAGCGCCGCCCTTCGATAAATGGCAAGGTGGGTTCCGGCTCATTGCAGAATGAATGGAACCCACCTTTTTTGAATTTTTTAGACCCGACAACGTTGAATGCCCAATAGGAAAAAGAAAAAGAAAGGCGCCGCAAACCCAGAGGCGCGCAAGCATTCTGGAAAAATTGCCCGATGGTTCGGCAACAGCCGCTCTACGTGGATTTGCGTAGTAGGCGTTGCCGTGGCTGCCGCTTATGCCTTTTTCCTTTATTCTTATTTCGTGCTGCCGTTCGGGGTCAGGTGGAGGGCGCTCTATGGCGACCCTACCTATCCTGTGGGCTACGAGATTCATGGCATCGACATCAGCCATCACCAGGGTAAGATTGATTGGGTGAAACTAAGCAGGGCGATGGTGGATCGTACCTACCTGGCCTTCGTCATGGTGAAGGCTACCGAGGGGGCCGACTATCTCGACGAGTGTTTCGACGAGAACTTCGAAAAAGCAAAGGAGGAGGGGTTCATCAGGGGGGCCTACCACTATTGGAGCACCCTGTCTTCGGCGCGGGAGCAGGCTTATTTCTTCCTCGACAAGGTGAAACTACAACCGGGCGACTTGCCGCCGGTGCTCGATGTCGAGGCCAAGCCGGAGAACATGACCGACGAGGATTTCCAAATGGAAATCCTTGCGTGGCTGCACATCGTCGAGGACAGATACCACAAGCGCCCCATCATCTACACCTATTATAAATTCAAGGAGGCTTATCTCAGCGATGAGCGCTTCGACGACTACCCTTATTGGATTGCTCACTACTATGTGCCGGAGGTGCAATACAAAGGCAAATGGAAATTCTGGCAGCACACCGACGTGGGACGCCTGCCGGGCATCAAGGGGTATGTCGATCTTGATATCTACAACGGCAGTTACTACGACCTTGAGCAACTGACGCTCAAGGAGGAGGATTTCTTCGTGCCCGAAATAGAACTGTCGGATAGCGTCGATTATGCGCTGAACGACAGCATCGCCCAGGAGCCGGAGGAGATGCTCGACTGACAGGTGAGGCCCAACCGCTGGGCTTCGGCTTTCAGGGCTTCGACGTCGCTGGTGTAGAAGCCGCTGACAAGCAGGTGCCCGCCGCTGGCCATCACTTCCCGAATCGAAGCCATGTCGGCGAGAAGGATGTTGAGGTTGATGTTGGCCAAGACATAGTCGAACAGACCGCTCACATGCGACAGCACATTCACGTCGCCGGTGAGCACCTCGATGTTGTCAACACCGTTCAACCGGGCGTTGTGCTCGGTGTTCTCCACACTCCATTCGTCAATGTCGTAGGCCACGATGTCGCTGGCGCCTGACTTGGAGGCGACTATCGACAGAATGCCGGTGCCGCAACCGCAGTCGAGCACGCGCTTGCCTTCCAAGTCGTGGCGGAGAAGTTCACCAACCATCATCTGCGTAGTCTCGTGGGTGCCGGTGCCGAAGGCCATGCGGGCGTCTATCACGATGTCGAGGGCGCCGTCTATCGAGGGGGGCGTGTGCTTCATGTCGTGGATGACACACCGCTGGTCGATGACTATCGGTTCGAAACCGGCTTCCTCCCAAGGGGCGTTCCAGTCTTCGTAGTCGGCTTTGGATATGTCGAAGTTCACAGTAATGCCTTCCATGGGGAAATCGGCAAGCACGGATTCAAGAACGGACTTGTCGAACAGGTCTTCTTGCACATAGCCCGTCAGGTCGCCACCGTCTTCGTCGAATATCTCCAAACCGGCGGACGCACTCAGTGCGGCGGTCAGGTCGAAGGCTGTGGCGCGTTTCTCGGGGGTGATGTCTTCGCCTTCAAGGTGGAATTTTATTTGAAAATATCTCATTTTTTATGGTTTTTGAGTGCAAAAATATAAAAATTAGGGAAAAACCTACGACTCTTTAGGGTTTTTCCTTAATTTTGCATGGAAAGTTGTCATAAATTTGCATCGTAACATCATATAAACACCTAATCGTATGAAGAAAAAGATATTTGCATTTGCTGTCTTGGCGCTTTTGGCGACCACGGCTTTCGCCCAGGATGACATGTATTTCATCCCAAAGAAGGCGGAAAAGGCTGATGTGCCGAAGTTAGCCCCTGTCAGAGGCCTTGACATGTCGGTCGATGAATACAACAGGAAGTCGAGAGGAAGTTCATACCAGATTATTGGTACCGACTCGCTCGGCAACGACATCATCGAATTCTCCAAGGTGGACAGCGTAGATTTCCAGCCTGAAGACAGGGAGTTCTACTATACTTCAAGGATGGGGATGTTCGATGACTACTACGGATGGTACAGCCCGTGGTTCTATAATTACAGAGGTCTCTATTGGGGACATTACTACCCGTATTATTACTCCTCTTTCTATGACCCATGGGGACTGTCTTGGTGGGGCTACTACGACCCATTCTACGACCCATTTTATTTCTCGGGCTATTACGGGTGGTATGGATATAATTCATGGTATTGGTGGAATCCATGGGCATACTATGGATATTGGTACAGACCGTATTACTGGTATGGCGGCGGCATCAGTTACAGATATGCCAATTCCGGCGAATTGGCTCATCGGTCCAACAGACCGGCTGTGTCCAACTATAGCAGGGGTTACACTTCCGCCCCGCATGGCAACTTCGGCGGGCGCACAGTGGCCGAGAGGACGTATCGGGGTGGAGGAAGTACCGCCTCCAACCGCACGGCTTACACTCGGTCGAACAGCCAGACGGGTGGATTGAGACGTTCTGGCGGAGGAAGCCGCACCAGTTCCTATTCATACTCTCCTTCACGTTCCTTCCCTTCCAGTGCTCCTTCTACAAGTTCGAGTTCGTGGTCGAGTAGTAGCAGCAGCAGCCGAAGCAGCGGCGGGTCGTTCTCGGCAGGTGGCGGCTCACGCGGAGGCGGCGGAGGCGGCGGAGGCGGCTCCTTCGGTGGAGGCGGCAGCCGTTCGGGTGGCTCCTTCAGCGGTGGTGGAAGAGGTCGTTGACAATCTTTTATGAAACCATAATACATATTAAAAAAATGAAAGCAAGAACTATCTATATGGCTGTTGCCTTGCTGGTTGCTGGGCAGATGGCTGCACAGGAAACTTACGAGAATGCCAAAGTCTCCATCGAGGACCTGAACGGAACTGCTCGATATGTGGGCTCGGGCGGAGCGCTCGACGCGCTCGGAGCCGAAATCTCCACCATCAGCACCAATCCGGCCGGTATCGGTCTCTTCAGGCACAGCAAGGTGGATGTGTCGGCGGGTGTGGTGTCGCAACAGGATGCTGCGGAATACAACCACGGCAAGGCGACCAACATGAGTTTCGACCAGGCGGGATTCGTATGGGCGAGCCGGACAGGGGAGAGGTCGTTCGTCAACGTCGCTTTCAATTACCATAAAAGCCGCAACTTCGACTACATCCTCTCGGCTGACGCTGCCTTCGGAAGCCAGACGCCTGAAGGACAGACCGTCTATGCTTCGCAGAACAAACTCTCGTATATGAAACTTATCAACGGTTATATGTATCAACTCGATGCAAAGGGTTATCCCATCTACGACCGTGACCTTGCTTCGTGCAACCAACTCGACGACCTTTATGAGCGCAACCTGTTATATGCCAGCGGCGAGGACATACCTTATTTCTATGAGGCGCAATCCTACGACTTCGACAGGGCTCACAAGGGATACATCGGCGAGTATGACATCAACATCAGTGGCAACCTCAACGAAAGGGTCTATCTCGGCCTTACATTGGGCATCCACGACGTGCACTACAAGCATATCGGCGACTATACGGAGAAAATCTTGCCTAACCCTGAGAACATCAACCGTATCAACGTCTATGACGAGCGCAAAATCACAGGCGTAGGTGCCGACATCAAGGCGGGCATTCTCTTCAGGCCGGTGGAGGAACTGCCGCTCATCCTCGGGGCAAGCATCAGTTCGCCTATCTACTACGATCTCAAGACGTCCAACTACACCGAAATGAGCGATGGAAAGAACACAAGTTGGGCTTCGGATGAATACAAGTACAAACTCTACACGCCGTGGAAATTCGGACTCAACGCCGGCTACACCGACGGACGGTATTTCGCTCTGGGTGCCACCTTCGACTATGCCGACTATGGGAGCGTCAAGACCAGAATCAACGACGGTGGGGATTATTACGCCTACGAATATTACGAGTCGAGCCACAACGACAGTGAAATGAACAAACATACAGACGAGACGCTCAAGGGTGTCTGCACACTGAAAGTGGGCGCCGAGGTGAAACCC
>CAMKSZ010000246.1 GCA_946415525.1 uncultured Prevotellaceae bacterium
TGGTGCGCACCAAGATTTATGGAGTGTGAAAAATAAAAATCAAACACCATAGAACAACAAGAGACAAAAAAGGACAAAAGAGCAAAATAATAGTTGTACTTTGTTGTCCTTTGTTGTTTTTGTTGTTTGAATTATTCGTGCAACATAATTATGTTATAACTGACTGATAAACAATAATTTACGCCACTAATGAAACTCAAATCAAAGAATGAGTTTCCAATTTACACTTTATCAAAAAATGACACTTTTTTCAAACATTTCCTATGAAAAAGTTGGTTGCTAAATTAAAAAATACTATCTTTGTCCTTTCTTAATAGACATTTATTCAACTCTTCTGACTCTATCTGACTCTATCTGTCTCTATAAGTACGTTATCTGCGTTAAAGGATTTTGCGAAACTACATCATTTATAAAAGTGAAACATTTTATAACCACTTTACTATTGGCAAGCCTTGTTCTGCAAGCCTATGCGGTGCCCGTGACGATGAAATCAGCCCGCGCAAAAGCCAATGACTTCCTCGCAAAGGAAACAAGCCGGCCGGCCCGTCTCCAGGACCATCCCGTCAAGACTCTCATGGATGTCGACGGCCACCCACTTTGCTATATTTTCAACACCGCTGACGGTGACGGATTCGTCATCGCCACTGCTGGCGACGATAGCGACATCATTGCCTACTCCACCACCAGCGCTTTCGATGAAGCCCAACTTTCCCCTGCCATGACAGCATGGATGAAAACATGGCAAGGTCAGTTGAAATCCTTTCGGCACAACACTGCCAAGAAAGTGAAACCGAGGTTCTCTCCAGAAGACAACATCGCACCGCTGCTCGACACCCAATGGGATCAAGGCAATTTCATGGGCAACGCCTTCAACAAACTCGCTCCCATCGTCAATGACAGTGTTTGCGTCTCGGGATGCGTCGCCACCGCCATGGCACAAGTGATGAAATACCACCAATGGCCCACCGACAGTTGCCCAGGGATTCCCGGTTACGACAGTGGACGTGCCGGCGTGCTCGACTCCTTGCCACCCTGCCTCTTTGAATGGGAGAAGATTGTCAACATCTACGACGGGAGCGAGAGCGAAGAAGAGGCCATGGCCCTTGCCAATTTGATGCTATACTGCGGCCATGCCGTGAAGACGCAATATGCGCCCAAAATCTCTGAAGCCTATGGTAGAGACGCCGTCAAGGCTTTCGTCGAAGTCTTTGGTTACAAAAACGCCAAATACGTGAAGAATGCCAACTACGACGAAAACAGTTGGAATCGCTTGATATACAACGAACTGTCATGCAGCCGGCCCGTTGTCTATTTCGGTTTTTCAACCCAGGGTGGCCATTGCTTTGTTTGCGACGGCTATGACGGCAACGGCTTCTACCACATCAACTGGGGCTGGGGCGGCAAAGGCGACGGCTACTTCAAGTTCTCCCTGCTCAACCCCGATGAAGACGAGCATCCCGGCGAAAGCGGCTACACCCTCAACCAATGTGCCATCATCGGCATTGCCAAGAATGCAACGAGCGAAGATGTCATCCAGTTCAACGATAGCGTCGCCAAGAAAATCTGTGTGGACAACTGGGATTCCAACAAAGATGGCCAACTGAGCCAGGCAGAGGCACAAGCCGTGCTCAGCCTCTCCGACATTTTCCAGGACATCGATACCCTCGTCAGTTTCGACGAACTGCGCTATTTCACCGGTCTGCGAAGCATCAGCCAAGAGGCGTTCAAAGGTTGCAAAGCGCTGGAATCCATCACCCTCCCCGAAGGCATCGTCGAGATAGGCGACCATGCCTTTGAAGGATGCGCCCAACTTGAAGAAATCATCGTCCCCAAGAGTGTCGATGTCATCGGCAAGGGCATCCTCGACGGTTGCAACAGCCTCACCTCCCTGATGGTGGATGAAGATAACGAGACCTACGATTCCCGCGACAACTGCAACGCCGTCATCCTGACGGCAGATAATAAACTTGTTTTGGGCTGTGCCACCACTGTCATCCCGGCCACAGTCACCTCCATCGGCGACCAGGCTTTCAGAAACAATATGGGAGTCACCCAAATGGACATTCCCCAAGGGGTGACTGAAATCGGCAATGGAGCGTTTGAGGGATGCGCAAGACTTTTCGAAGTCGAGTTGCCCGCATCCGTTCTCTTCGTGGGCAACAGGGCTTTTGCCAACTGCAAGACGCTCTGCCAATTACGATTGCCTGTCGATCTCACCATCATCGGCAACAGCGCCTTTGCCGGTTGCACCTCGCTCACCTCCATCTGGTCGGCCAATCCCCAGCCGCCACAGTGTGGCAACAACGCTTTCATACATTGCCGCAGCATGGTATTCGTCCCCGATGGCTCGAAGGAACTTTACATGGAGGCCGAAGGATGGCGCGACCTAATCATCGTGGAAGAGGAAAGCGAGGATGCCCTTTACTGCAACGACATCGCTTTCGCAAAATCGTCGAAGGGAACGCTCCGCTTTGGACTGCACAACACATGTAGCGTGATTGGCTTGCAATTCAACTTGAAACTGCCCGAAGGCTTCTCCGTCAAGCAAACCGAGGGCGTTTACAACATCGACCTGACCGAACGCACCAGCAACCACGAAGTGTATTGTAACATGAATTCTGACGGCAGTTACAGGATTCTGTTGCTCTCGCTCAACATCGATGAGATTTTCGGCAACGACGGCTACATCCTTGGCGTTGAGATAGAAGCAGCCGACAGCATCGACGCTGGCGACTACACTTGCGAGTTGTCGGAAATCGTACTGAGCACCATTGACGGCATGGAAATTTCCGGCACCCACCTCGCTCCTTTCAGCAGCAACATCAAGTTGAGGGAGTTTGAACTTGGAGATGTCAACTGCGACAAACAAATCAACATCGCCGACGTGATGCAGACGGTCTGCCACATCATCAACCTTCCCGCCGAGGCGTTCCACGAGGAGTATGCCGACCTCAACGAAGACTTCAACATCGACATCATCGACGTCATGAGGATAATCCAACTCATCGTCAACCAGCCCATCGACGAAGACATCAATGGCGGTGGTGAAGACGACGAAATCGACGAAATACCTTTCGCCAATGAGATGATTCTGACTCCTACGTCGGCCAATACTTTTGCCATGGAGGTTGACCATCCCGAAACCTACACCGCCATGGAGATGACCGTAAGGCTCTCCGGCAACGGTGAACTGGCTTCCGTCGCCGCCAACGACGCCCACCACCGCACGATGCTCGCACGCCGCGCCGACGGCAGTTACCGCGTCGTGGTATATAGCGGCGACGGCGCATCTTTCGGCAACCGGTCGAACCTCTTCGCTATCCTCACCACCAAGGGGAATGCCAACCAAGTGCATGTCAGCGATGTGGTGTTCACCAACAGCCGCTTTGAGACCATCCCGTTCGCCACTGCCACCGGCATCACCCTCATCGAGACCATCGACGCCACCGCCACAGACGCACCTGCCTACAACCTCTCCGGACAAAGAGTGGATGGCAACTACAAAGGCATCGTTGTGAAAGGCGGCACCAAACAGGTGAGGCGCTGACAGGCAACCACTTGCATTGCGATTTTCACCATGAGGCTATTCACGATGAAAAAAGCGGCGTTGGCTATCTTCTCCGTGTTGACAGCCTTTTCCGCCCATGCACAGCATCGACTGGTCGTGGCGGACAAGGACACGCACGAGCCTATCGCCCAGGCGAGTATCTATACAAAAGAGAACGGAAAATTCCATTCTGCCATCAGCAACGACGAGGGAGTGGCTGTCGTCAATTTTGAGTTTAGACGGCTCACCTTCTCACATCTCAACTATGAACGCAGGGTGCTGACCACCCTCTCCGACACCGTCTTCCTTTCGCCTCGCTATCGGGAGACGACAGAGGTCGTCGTGCTCAACGTCGAACCCAAATGGATTCGTGAAAAACTCCGGAAGGTGGTCAAGACCAAGCAAAAGGTTTACTTCGCCCAGCCCCGTGTGCTCGGTTATGACTACCAGACGCAGAGCATCGACCGTCATTCCTATTATGCCTATCAGTCAAAAGGACTGATGCAGATGAAGAGCCTTGATCACGACCACTACCACCTCTGCCAGACGGAAGGCCGAATCGTAAGTGTCGATAGCACGGTGCTCACCGATGTGGTCAACCTGCGCCGGATGTTGTACGAAGACTTTGTCGAAGAACTCGACGGCGGTTTCATCAGTTCACACCGGTTCAGCCAGAACGGGGAGTTTGAGAGTGCCAACAAGAACGAACTGGAATTGGTGTTCCGCTCCAAGAAGCACAACGACGACCGGGGACGCATCGTCATCGACACGGCTCGCTGCGTCATCCGTTCGGCTTACCGCATCACGGGCACTTCCTCCAACAAGCGGGAGCGCATGTCTTCCGTCCTCCTTTCCATGGCGCGTCTCCTTTCGGGGTACCGTGTCGATAAATGGAACCGCACCTATCACGTCAATTATGTAGAACTGCCTGACGGTACCATGTATCCCGGTGAGGTCAGTTACAAGTTCTACATGGAGACATACGACAAAGAAAGTGATCCTGTCATCAAAGAGTATGAACAACAATCAGGCGCTGGATTCCCCAACATGGAGGCGACCCTCCGTCTCACGGCGGCTCCGTCCTTGCCCGACAGCATCGCATGGGTGGAACTGCCCGGTTCGTGGTATCTCCGGCTGAGTTCGGACAAAGAGCGACTGCAAGAAATCAGTCTCTCACACCTGCCCGCCATTTTCGACATCTATAAAGAAGAGGATTGACAACAACGCAAAAGAATGTCATCAAAACAATTACATGCAATTTGTGGAGTTTGGGAGTTAAGGAGTTAGGGAGTTAGGGAGTTTAGACAATAGTCTTGCAAGCACCTCAACTTTGAACAACATAGTAAACATATAATTGCCATATAATTGGTCATGAATTGGTGTGCACCAAAATTTATGGATAATTCGTGGCAATTTGTGTTGAAAAAAGTCAAACAACATAAAACAACATGAGACAACATAAAACAACAAAACGACAAGACGAAACGATTGTCTCTTGTTGTCATTTGTTGTTCTTTGTTGTTTGATTTTTTCTTCGCAAGTCAAATCAATTTTTTCTTCCTTTTTTTCAGCGCTTTAGCGCTTTTTCCTCCTTTTTGTTTCTTTTTCTTAAGCGA
>CAMKSZ010000247.1 GCA_946415525.1 uncultured Prevotellaceae bacterium
CTCATCGGTTCCGCTCAGCGCGTTCCCACTCCCACTGGTTCCACCACCATCCTCATCGCTGTGGTGAAGGGTAAGGACATCACCGTGGAAGGCATCAACGCTGCCATGAAGGCTGCTTCCAACGAGTCGTTCGGCTACAACGAGGACCAGATCGTTTCTTCCGACATCATCGGTATGAAGTTTGGCTCGCTCTTCGACGCTACTCAGACCATGGTTTCCAAGATCGACGACGACACCTATCAGGTGCAGGTTGTTTCCTGGTACGACAATGAGAACTCCTACACTTCTCAGATGGTTCGCACCATCAAGTGCTTGGCTGAACTCAAATAAGAAACTTCCGTTTCCGACCTATGATAAGTCACCCGGCATTGCGTCGGGTGACTTTTTTTGGCGAAAAGCATTGCACTTACGTCATTTTTTAATATATTTGCAGGAAATTTGCTCACCAACCACCACACCCATCCACCTATGATTACCATCCTGGGGCCCACGGCGAGTGGAAAGACAAAGATTGCCGCAGCGCTCGCTGCCGAAATCGACGCCGAGATTATCAGCGCCGACAGCAGGCAGGTGTACCGGCGCATGGACATCGGCACGGGGAAGGACCTCGCCGACTATGTGGTGGATGGCAAGACCATCCCCTGCCATTTGGTGGACATCTGCGAGCCAGGCACACGCTATAACCTCTTTGAATACCAACGCGACTTTCTCGATGCCTACCGCGACATCGTGGGGCGTGGGCACGAGGTCATCTTGTGTGGCGGCACAGGACTGTACATCGAGGCGGTGCTCAGTGGCTACCGGCTCTCGCCAGTGCCGCAGAACGATGAACTGCGCGCCCGCCTTGCCGACAAGTCGTTGGGTGAACTCACCGAAATCCTCATCGACCTGAAAAAACGCAACGCTTCATGCATGCACAATAGGTCGGATGTCGATACGGCGCAACGTGCCATCAGAGCCATCGAAATAGAGGAGTACAACCTGCACACCCCCGTGGCCGACCGTCCTTTCACTGGCATCCCCTCGTTGGTCGTGGGGGTAAGCATCGACCGGGAGGAGCGCCGCCGACGCATCACCGCGCGCCTGCGGCAGCGACTCGACGAGGGCATGGCGGACGAGGTGAGGGCGCTGGTCGATAGCGGCATAGCACCCGAAGACCTTATTTATTATGGGCTGGAATACAAATATGTCACCGAATACGTCGTCGGGCGCATCACCTTCGAGGAGATGTTCACCCGCCTCGAAATAGCCATCCACCAGTTTGCCAAGCGGCAGATGACGTGGTTCAGGGGCATGGAGCGCAGGGGAATCGTCATCCATTGGATTGACGCCATGCTGCCCCTCGAAGAGAAAGTGCGCCAAATCAGGATGCTGATGGAGCAGACCGCCTAACGAAAACCTAACCGCGAATACCAAAGCAAATATGTCAGTCGAGAAAAAGAAATGGGGCATCGTCTATTGCCCGAAAAGTGGTGCTTTCCGCCCTCAAAACAAGTGGGCGAAGGTGGAGAAATGCCTCAAGGAGAAAGGCATAGAATACGACCATGTGCAAAGCGAGAACTCCGGCAGCGTTGACCGTCTGGTGAACATGATGATTAGCAATGGCTACAAGACGCTCGTCATCGTGGGGGGCGACTCGGCACTCAACGAGGCTGTCAACTGTCTGATGCAGGTGCCTCGGGAGGTGAGGCAGACCATCTCGCTCGGTGTCATCCCCAACGGCCTGATGAACGATTTCGCCCATTTCTGGGACATCGACGACGACGACATCGAGAAATGCGTCGATATAATCGCCAAAGGGCGGGTGCGGCCCATCGACCTCGGCTGCATCCGGTATGTCAACGGAAAGAACGAGAAATGCCACCGCTATTTCCTCAACTGTCTCAGCATCGGCCTCGTGGCGTCCGTCATCAGGCAGCGCCGAAGGGCGAGCGGGTCGTTCGGATGGCGCAAACTGGCTTTCATTCCGTCGTCGCTATTGATGATTTTCCAGCGGTTGGAGTACAAGATGAAACTGCGCATCGACACCGAGGTGATCGACCGCAAGGTGATGACCGTTTGTATCGGCAACTGTCAGGGCTACGGCTTCACTCCCAGTGCCGTCCCCTACAACGGACTGCTCGACGTGTCGGTGGTGCACCACCCCGAAGTGACGCAACTTATCGAGGGCCTTTATCTGCTTTATAGCGGCAAGATTCTCAATCATCGCAGCGTGCATCCCTACCGCACGCGAGAGGTGCTCATCGAAAAGGCGGAACGGGCTCTCGTAGGTATCGATGGCCGTGTGATGAACACGCCCGTCGGTCCCTTCACCGTCGGCGTGGAGCAAGAGGTCCTCAATTTCATCATCCCCTAAATTCACATCTCCTCTTCCCGTCTTCTCCCATCCTCTCCCGTCTTCTCCCGTCCCGTATGTTGCGTTGCCAACGCAACATACATCACCTCATGCCCCCTTCATCCCATCTTTGAGATGCGGAGCAGTTCTTCCATATCCACCAATTTGATTTTCTTGCCGTCGATGGATATCACTTGCTCGTTGGCAAACGACGACAGCGTGCGGATGGCGTTGCTCGTCGTCATGTTCGAGAGGTTGGCGAGGTCCTCACGACTCAGGTAGATGCTCAGCGTGCTGCCGTCCTCTTCCAAACCATAGTTGTCGCGCAGAAACAGCAACGCCTCGGCAAGACGGCCGCGGATGTGCTTCTGCGTGAGGTTGACAGTGCGCTCGTCCGACTGCCCCAAGAGGACGGCAAGATGATGCACTATCCGAAGGGCCATGGGGGGATTCTCCAGCATCAGCCGTTCAATGGTGGACATGGGGACGGACGCCACCGTGGAACTCTCCAAGGCGATGGCGCGCGAACGATGCATGGCATGGGCGAAATGGGCACGGTAACCGAAAATCTCGATGGGCTTCACGGCACGGATAATCTGGCCCCTGCCGCAGACGCCTGCCTTTATCACTTTCACTTTGCCGCTGATGAGAAAATACATCCGCTCGGTGCTGTCGCCCTCCCCGTAAATCATCTCGCCGCGCTTGTAACGGGATACCGACAAATGGTCGGCAAGCAGCGAACGCTGACTGGCGGTGAGCGATGGCCAAAGGCCGCAGATGGAGGTGGCGACAGACTCACGGTCTATCTGATGAGTATGCATGAGAATTTGTATGTACTTGATTTGTCATCCTAAAATCATCTGCAAATTTAGCAAAAAACTCGGCAAACAGCCAAAATATGTTGAAAAATTATATTTTCTAACACAAAAATGGTACATATTATAAAAAATGAGGGATAGAATTTTGGATAATCGACAAAATTCATTACCTTTGAACAAAAATAAGGCAGGTGCACGTCGCGACGTGCGCCTAATATGCTAAATATTTAAATCTGATACGATTTTTAATACCTTAATAGAACAACTATGAGTTATCTACGATTAGAAAAGGCGCTGATGACCAATCTGGAGGAATCTCTGCCCCGCGAACTGTTGAGAACCAACCGTTCGGGAGCGTATTCATGCTCTACCATTGTGGACTGCAACACGCGCAAGTATCACGGACTGCTTGTGGTACCCATCCCAGAACTGGATGACGAGAACCACGTGCTCCTGTCGTCGCTCGACGTGACAGTCATACAACATGGGGCTGAATTCAACTTAGGCCTCCACAAGTATCAGGGCAACAACTACAGCCCCAAGGGGCACAAGTACATCCGCCAGTTCGACTGCGACAAGGTGCCTACCACCATCTACCGCGTTGGCGGCGTCATTCTCAGAAAGGAAGTGGTGTTCCAACATTACGAGGACCGCATCCTTATCCGCTACACACTCGACGACGCCCACTCGGCTACGACACTGCGCTTCCAGCCCTTCTTGGCTTTCAGAAGCGTGAGGGCGTTCACACACGAGAACTACACGGCCAGCCGCGACTACACGCCCATCGACAATGGCATCAAGACGTGCATGTACGCCGGCTATCCCGACCTCTACATGCAGTTCAGCAAGAAGAACGAGTTCGTCTTCCGTCCCGATTGGTACAGGGGCATCGAATATCCCAAGGAGCAGGAGCGTGGCTATGCTTCCAACGAGGACCTCTACGTGCCCGGCTACTTCGAAATGCAAATCAAGAAGGGCGAGAGCATCGTCTTCTCTGCCTCTACCTCCAAAATCCGTAGCAACACGCTGAAGAAACTGTTCGAGACGGAGGTGGAAGAGCGCAACCCGCGCGACAACTTCTTCCACTGCCTCGTCAATGCCGCACACCAGTTCCACAAGAGAATGCCCAACGACGACCGCTATCTCCTCGCTGGCTATCCGTGGTTCAAGTGCCGCGCACGCGACACCTTCATCTCTCTGCCCGGCCTCACCCTCGCCATCGAGGAGCAAGACTACTTCGAACTGGTGATGAAGACCGCCGAGCGTGAATTGAGGGCTTTCATGGAAGGCAAGGACATCAAGGGGCAAATCTATGAAATGGAGCAGCCCGACGTGCCGCTGTGGGCCATCTGGGCCATCCAGCAGTATGCCAAGGAGTGCGGACGCCCCAAATGCTACCAGATGTACAACAAACTGATCAACGACATCATCGACTTCATCGCCGAGGGGCGGCATCCCAACCTCAACCTGGAGGAGAACGGACTGCTGCGCTCCGAGGGTCGCGACAAGGCGGTCACTTGGATGAACTCCACCGCCAACGGGCGCCCCGTGGTGCCGCGCACAGGCTACATCGTAGAGTTCAATGCCTTGTGGTACAACGCACTTCGCTTCGTCGCCTCCTTGGCTGCCGAGAATGGCAATGCTGAGCGCGCCGAACAACTCGAGCAGCGCGCCGAACTCTGCAAGAAGTCGTTTGTCGCCACCTTCCTCAACGAATATGGCTATCTCTACGACTATGTCGATGGCAACATGACCGAGTGGAGCGTGCGTCCCAACATGATCTTCCCCGTGGCATTCGACTATTCGCCGCTGTCGCAGGACCAGAAGAAGAGCGTGCTCGACGTCTGCACCCGCGAATTGCTCACCCCGAAGGGCTTGCGCTCGCTCTCGCCGAAGAGCGGTGGCTACAACCCCATGTACGTAGGACCGCAGACACAGCGCGACTACGCCTACCACCAGGGCACCGCATGGCCTTGGCTCGGCGGATTCTACATGGAGGC
>CAMKSZ010000248.1 GCA_946415525.1 uncultured Prevotellaceae bacterium
AAGGCAAGCGCATCCCCGCCTACGACATGATCAAACATTCGGTGAACATCCACCGAGGATGCTTCGGCGGCTGCGCCTTCTGCACCATCAGCGCCCACCAAGGGAAGTTCATCGCCTCCCGCAGCAAGGAGAGCATCCTGCGCGAAGTGCGCGAGGTGATGCAGCAAGAAGACTTCAAGGGTTATCTGAGCGACTTAGGCGGGCCCTCCGCCAACATGTACGGCATGGGCGGTAAGGACAAGGGCAAATGCGAGCGCTGCAAGCGCCCCTCTTGCATCCATCCCCGCATCTGCCCCAACCTGGACACCAACCCCCAGGCACTCCTCGACATCTACCATGCCGTCGATAGCCTGCCCGGCATCAAGAAGAGTTTCATCGGCAGCGGCGTGCGCTACGACCTGTTGCTCCACCATAGCGGCGACGAAGCCACCGACAAAGCCACCGCCGCCTACACCCGCGAATTGATTTGCCGCCATGTGAGCGGTCGGTTGAAAGTAGCCCCTGAGCACACCAGCGACGAGGTGCTCCGCCTGATGCGTAAGCCCTCTTTCTCCCAGTTTGAAGCCTTCAAGCAAGTCTTCGACGACATCAACAAGCGCGAAGGCCTCCGCCAGCAAATCATCCCCTACTTCATCAGCAGCCACCCCGGTTGCCGCGAAGCCGACATGGCGCGCCTCGCCCTCATCACCAAGCGCTTGGACTTCCAGTTGGAACAAGTGCAAGACTTCACCCCCACCCCGATGACCATCAGCACAGAGATGTGGTACACAGGCTACGACCCCTATACCCTCGCCCCCGTATTCAGCGCCAAGACCCCCGACGACAAACTCGCCCAGCGGATGTTCTTCTTCTGGTACAAGCCCGAAGAGCGCCCCCGTATCGAGCGCGAACTGCGCCGCATGGGCATGGCCGACCTCATCACGCCGCTGCTCGGCACCCCCACCCACCATCCCCGACACCATGAGAATAGAGATAGCAGAAAGACAGACGACCGGCAAGCACAGCCCCGCGACGTGCGAAGACGGCATCGTCGCCACTGAGTACCACGTCGCCGTCGTCGATGGCAGCACCAGCAAGTCCGCCGTCCAGATGGAAGAAGGCATGAAGAATGGAAGGTTGGCCATGCTGCTCATCAGCGAGGCCATCGCCTCGCTGCCCCCCGACATCGACCTCAAAGGGTTTTGCCACCATGTCAGTCAGCGCATCCGCACCTACTACCAAGAGCACGGCGCCAGCATGGAGCGCTTGCTCAGCCATCCCGAGGAACGCCTGACCGCCAGCGTCGGCATTTATAGTCTTTACCACAACGAGATTTGGTTGGTGGGCGACTGCCAGTGCATCACCGGCGGTCGATACTACGACAACCCCAAGCCCGAGGAAGAAAGCATCGCACGGCACCGCTCCCGCCTCGTCGAAGCCCTGCTCGCCGAAGGGAAGGAAACCGTCGCCAGCCTTCGCCAACACGACACCGCCCGCGACGTCATCGTGCCCGACATCGTGAGAACCTGTCATCGGCAGAACATCGACTTCGCCGTCGTTGACGGTTTCGACATCGCCCAAGATAAAATCGTAGTAATCAAAGCCGCCCAGAGCGGCGACATCATCCTTGCCACCGACGGCTATCCCTTCCTCCGCGACACCTTGTCAGCCAGTGAGGAAGCCCTCGCCGCCCAGTTGGCCACCGACCCGCTATGCATCCGCACCTATCTCGCCACGAAAGGCCAGATGGCCGGCAACCTGTCGTTTGACGACCGCGCCTACGTGCGCTTCCAGGTCAGTAGATGACAACCGTTTTTAGCCAATCGGCCAAAATGCCGGCATATTGGTATTGCGAGTCAGCCACCAGCACCACCACCTGTCCGCCATCATTCAGTTTGGGTCCGAGGCACATGCCCTCGTAGTTGGCCACCGAGAAGTCCAGCAATCCCAAGGCCGTGGACCATTCCGCCACCAACCGTTTCGGCAGCGGCGCAGCCTTGGCGATGTCTGCCCCTGGGCGCAGCGCCCCCTCCTGGGCAGGTTTCACCTCATAGATTTTGCAGTTGGCGATGGTGCCCAATTTTGACTCAGGGATGGCAAACTCCCTTTCCAGCACCAAGATGCGGCCGTCGTCCATCGCCGCCAAGGCGCTGACCCCCATGGCATATTTTGTCGGTTGGTAGTCGATGTCGGGAGCGTCCATCTCATAGACATACTGCGCCACCGGTTGCAGTTGGTCGTTGAACGACTGGAGCCTGAGCCGGTTTTTTGCCCCATTGACAGGGTCGGCCTTCGGTCCGTCGCCCGTGAGCGTGCTTTCGGAGGTCAACCAGAAACGGTGCGTCGCCTCGTTGTAGGTGAGCGCCTCTATCCCATAAGCCTTTCCTGCCTTGGCAAACACTTTGGGAAGGTTGAGTCTCCGTCCGGTAGGCTTCCCCTCCAAGTTCAGTTCCCTGACCTGGTTGTCGGCCTCGCCGCTGACGAAGACCGTCCGCTTGGGAGGAAACCAAGCGATGCCCTCGTTGTCGTGCCCTTTGTCGCCGTTGCCCTTGAAGCCCCGGCACGACGCCTGCGTCAATGCCCCCACCGAATCGAGTTGGATGTCGAAGAGATAGAAGCCGTCGGCATGTTGCGTATTGTCGGTCACGACGGCATATCGGTTGTCGCCCAAATAAGTGATGCCGCTATAGCCCCCTGCAGGGATGCTGTCGGGGAAAGCCACTTGTTCGTGCACGACCACCCGTTGCGCCCATCCGCCCACGGCAAGGCAGCCCCAACATAGCGCCAAGAGGCAACGTCGTTTCAGTGTCATGATGATGAAAATGGAATGAGGTAAAAGTCTAATTATCCGACGCATGCAAGATGACCTTGACCTTGGAGATGCGCCGCTCCTCTATCGCCAAGATTTCGAAAGTGTATTTGCCATAGGTGATACGCTCGTTCACCTTGGGGAAGTCGCCCTTCAGTTCGAGCAGGAGTCCCGCCAACGAGTCGGCATCCCCCTCTACCTCGGCGAAATCGTCGTCGATGTCGAGGATTTTGAAGAAGTCGGAAAGCAAGGTCTTCCCCTCGAAGATATAAGTGTTTTGGTTGACCCTTGTATAGGTTTTCTCCTCCTCGTCGTACTCATCGTGAATCTCGCCCAGGATTTCCTCGAGGATATCCTCCATGGTGACCAGTCCGCTGGTGCCCCCGAACTCATCGACGACGATGGCGATATGGATTTTGTTGCTTTGGAACTCCCTCAGCAAGTCGTCGATTTTCTTTGTCTCCGGCACGAAATAAGGAGGCCTGATAAGACTCTGCCACCTGAAGGAAGCCGTCTTGCCGATATGCGGCAACAAGTCCTTGATATAGAGCACGCCACGGATGTTGTCGGCATTGCCCTGATAGACGGGAATGCGGCTATAGTTGTTCTCGACGATGCAGTTGATGACGGTGTTGAAGTCGTCTTTCATGCTGAGATCGACAATGTCCTGCCTGGGCGTCATGATTTCCTTCGCCGTCTCGTCGCCAAACCGGATGATGCCTTGCAGCATGCTTTGCTCCGCCTTGATTTCCTCCTTGTCGGTCAGTTCGAGCGCCTGTTCAAGGTCATCGACGCTGAGCACATGCGACTCCTTCTGCACGATTTTCCCCGCCAGGACACCACTGCCCATCAGCACCACCTCGACAGGATAGAAAAGCCATCTCAGGAACATGATGGTACCGGCCGACATCCTGCAATAGGCCAAAGGACGTTGCCGCGCATAGATCTTGGGCATTATCTCGCCGAAGAGCAGCAAGAGGAAGGTGAGCAGGACGGTGATGCACAGGAACTGCAACCAGATGGCATTTCCGAAATCGACGAGGCGGTCGAAGACGTGATTGCAGAGCATGATGATGGTGACGTTGACCAAGTTGTTGGTAATCAAGATGGTGGCCAATGTCCTTTCGCTGTCGTCGCGCAGTTTTTGTATTTTGGCATCCACGTCGTTGCGGTCTGGGTCGAGCGCATTGAGGTCGGTGGGCGACAAACTGAAGAATGCAATCTCGGCTGCGCTGGCAAAGCCCGAGAAGACAAGCAAGACGACGACAAGTGCTATCATACAGCATATCCCGAACGAAGGGGTCATCCAATGAACCTCGCTCAGTGCCTGTTGTATGAAATTGATTGTGTCCAACGCTGGAAAGGAATGGGATTAGAAGGGCCTTTCGGCGCCCCCCTCTTGGGTGTCGGATGCCGACGCCGGCTTCGGAGAGAGCAATTCCATGTTCTCGCCAACGATTTCGGTGACATACTTCCTCACGCCGTTCTTGTCGTCGTAGGAGCGGTATCTCAGCCTGCCCTCGATATACAATTTATCGCCTTTGTGGACATACTTCTCCGCCACCTTGGCCAATCCTCGCCACAGCACGATATTGTGCCAATCGGTGCGGTCGGGCACCTGCGTCCCGTTTTGCAGCGTATATCCTTTTTCGGTAGTGGCAAGCGGGAAGGTGGCAGTGGCCTGGTCGGTGTCGTAATAAGTGACGACCGGGTCTTTCCCCACATTGCCAATCAGCATAACCTTGTTCATAGCATCCTCCTTTTTTTATGGTTTATTTCCACATGCCAAGGTATTTGAACTTGAAGTTCTTTCCTTTGGCGGACGGGAACTGGCTTCTGCTATCGACCCTGTCGCGCAGATGCTCCACGATGCGGTTGTAGCAGTCGATGCCCGAAAGAGCCTTGCAGCGAGCGACGAAATGGGTGTCGCGGTATTCGTGCTTTCCGGTGGTGGGCACCATGACGACCCTCTTGAAATCGAGCGAACCTTCATACCACCCGTGCCTCTCCTCGTTGAGCCTCGTGACGGACGGCATGACGCCTTCGCGCCTGTCGTTAGCCTGGGGAGCCGCATTGGTGCGCAGCGCCTTCTTCTGCTTGAAGTCAAGCATGGTGGCGGCTTCGGTCTTGATGATGATGAAGTAAACCCGGGGTCTTACCTTATATCTTTTAGGATAGAAAACTTCGCTTTGAGCATAATCCCTAATGTCGGCTTCCAACTGTGGATTCATACCAATCTCAGGGATGGAGCATAGAAAATCAATTGCTTCGTCGGCACTGTACACCAATGTCTCCTTGTCGAAATATCTAATATATAAGTTCATTGATTTGGTTTTTCTTATC
>CAMKSZ010000249.1 GCA_946415525.1 uncultured Prevotellaceae bacterium
ACTAACAATTACAAATAATACGGACATGCATAAAGCAAGTCCCTACAGCATGTCCGTACAAAAGCCAAGAATGGTGGAGCACACATTAGTCCATAAATTGTTGGTGCACTGAAATTCATGGACAATTATATGGTAATTATATGTTTCTTTTTGTTGTTGTATGTTGTCCTTTGTTGTCCCATGTTGTTTGATTTTTCAACGCGAATTACCATGCATTATCCATAAATTGTTTGTTTGCAGAAATTCATGGACAATTACATGGTAATTATATGTTTCCTATGTTGCAATCAAGACTATTGTCTAAACTCCCAAACTCCTTAACTCCTCATAAATTTCTCCCCAAGTCACTGCACTACCACCTTCTTTCCCCCTACGATGTAGATGCCGGGAGTCAGTCCTCTTGTGGCGTTTTGGTGGTCGGCGGCGCGTCGGATGAGTTGTCCGGAGAGGGTATGGACATCGACTTTCTCAGGCTGTGCAGCCACGATGTCGGCCACTTCGGTGGTCATGGGCGAATAGTCCTCGTTGTTGGTCAGGTACATGTCGTCCACCACGATGGTGCCTTGTCCGTTCGCCCAGAAGGCGACGATATGGATGTTGTCGGTTTCCAGAGCCTGGCCTTTCCTGTTGTCCGAAGTGTATTTGGCGGTCTTCAGGTTGACGACAATCTGCGTTTTCGACCCGAAGTCGGGAGTGGAGTAACACTCGCCCCAGATGCTGTTGGTGGTGAAGATGTTGAGGTGGGCGCTGCAGTTTTGTGCTTTCTTCAACTTGATGACCAAGTATTTGTAAGCCGACATGTCCGCTCCGTTGGGATATTCCCATCCCATCTGTCCCCATTGTCCGGGTTTGAAAGTGCGTGTGCTCTCGGTGTAGGTGCCTTGAGCAAACAGCGAGGTGTTGATGTATTGTGCGCCGAAGGGGAAGAAGGTGGAGCGCACGGTGAAGGCCCCGGTCAGCACGTTGCCCATCGGGTCGGTATAGGTGACGTTCACGTTGGCAGTACCCTCGCTCAGTCCGAGAATTTGTCCGTTCTTGATTTCTATCACCCCGTTGGCGTCCGTTTCAAACTTGCACAGGGCGGCGACGTTCTCGGAGTGTCCGTCCTTGAAGGTGGCCTCTATTTGCAGTTGTCCCCTGTTGCCCACCATCACTTCTGTATCGACGCTCGACAAGGTCAGTTCGACGGCGGTGAGCATGTTCTCGCTGTAGCCCTCAAACTCCTCGGGATAGAACATGGCTTCGTCGAAGTTCACTTCCGTGGAGAACCAGTCGAAGTCGGCATATCCCTCGCTGCCTTCCTGCGTGGCGTGGCAGAAGATGCCGAAACGAGCGCCGACAAAGATGGAGAGGTTGTAGCCCAAGGTGGTCTCGCGGCCGAGTTTCGCAAAGCCATTGTTGTCGGTGGAATAGTAGAATTGCGTCTTGCTGGTCTTGTAGTTGACGGTGGCGCGCAGATAGATGATGCCGTCGGTCAGTTCATTGGCATTGACGGTCTCCCTGCGCTCGGCAGGTTCACCCTCTTTCAGCGTCCCCTCTTGCCACATCAACAGGTATTGTCCGCCCTTCCGCTCCACGGCGATGTAGGCGTAGGGGTCCTGCAAGATGCAGATGCCGGCGCGGTCGCCCTCCTGCAGTTGACTGACATCCAAGCGGACGGTGCCCGCCGATGCACGGTCGTTGAAGGCGAAGATGCGCTGTGTGAGCATGTTGCGGGCCTGTGTCACGCGGTCGGCGGTGCCGCTGGTCTTGAGTCGCAGCCATCCTTGGCGCTCAAACAGCGACCAGGCGCTGTTGTCGGGGTTGTGGTTCCACTCCCATTGTTGTCCGATGGGGTAGGAGCGGAAGTTGTCGTTGGTGGGCATGCCGGTTCGGGGGTAACTCATCCCCACCGACGGTTTGGCGTGGGTGGAGTAGGGGACGCCCTTGTTGCCCACGATGGGCCATCCCTCTTCCCATTTCACGGGCTGTAGGTTGGGCATGCGTCCTAAGGCGCCGAGGTCTTCCTGCATGATGGTCCACCACTCGCCGTCGGGCGTGTCGAAGAGGGCGCCTTGGTGCACGGTGTTGGGCTTGCCGCCAATTATTTTCTCCACCAACATCTTCTCCTCGTAGGGACCGAAGATGTTCTTCGAGCGGAACACCGCCTGTCCCGACGGCCATCCGCCGTAGGTGGCGTAGATGTAGTAGTATTCGCCGATTTTGTAGAGGTGGCATCCCTCGAGCCCCTCCTTGTCGCTGATGACGCGCTGCTCGCGGATGTAGTTGAAGTTCTCGTCGAGTTCGCACATCTGTATGTTGCCGATGCCGCAAGCCACATACACCTTCCCGTTGTCGAACAGCATGCCCGGGTCGTAGTAGATGCGTGACAGGGGCTTCTGCTCCCATTTGCCTTCGGGGTCGGAGGCGGTGAGCAGCCATCCGCCGCTGTCGTTGCCGTTGATGAGCAGGTAGAACAGTCCGTCGTGGTATTTCATCGAGCATGCCCACATGCCGGAGGCGTATGCGTTGGCGCCGTTCTGCAGGTTGTAGCGGTCGGTGGACGCTAATTGCAGCAGCGGTTGGGCGCAGTATTCCCAGTTGACGAGGTCTTTCGACTTCACGATGGTGGCGCCCGGGAAGTGGTGCATCGTGGTGGTCACCATATAGTAGGTGTCGCCCACGCGGATGACGTCGGGGTCGGGGAAGTCGGCGGCGATGACGGGGTTCTTGTATTGGCCGTTGCCCAAGTCGCTCACCGATTTCACCTTGAAGTCGGCGTGTGGCCAGTCCACGTTGTAGTATTCGGCATACCAGTCCATGCACGCCTTGGCGCAGGCTTCTTCATAACCGTCGAAGGCTGGTTTCACGCTGCCGTCCTTCAACAGTTGGTCGATGTCGAGCAGGCAACCGGTGCCCGAGAGGGTCATGGAGATGTTGCCGTAATGGTCGAGCGTCGCCTTGAACGCCTTTCCCCATTTCGAGGTGGAGCCTGTCGCCCAGGTGCCCCAGTTGCTCTCCACCCAGTCGCCGTGCTCGTTGTAGTGGCCAGTGCCCTCCTTCTTCGGACTCCAGTCCACCTCGGTGATAATCACGGGGTTGGTGTCCACCACGGGCACCTGTTTGTGGAATTGGTTGATTTTGTTGGTGGCATTAGGTGTCTCGTCGCTGCAGCCATACCATCCGCAGTAGTCGTGCACGGCATAGCCGATGTTGTAGCCTTCGATGGGGTTGGTGGCGTAACTGGTGTAGTTCGACTGCCACCCCGTGCCGGGCACCCATATCATGCCGGTGAAGCCATTGGCGCGGATTTTATCGACGATGGGTTGGAAGAAGTCGTGGAGGGCGGCGGGGTCGTCTTGCCCGTTGCGGTTCTTCAGGTTGACAGGCTCGTTGGCGAGTTCGATGCTGATTTGCCCGTCATATTTCCTGATGGAGTCGTTTTTGGTGAAAATGTCCCACACGGTCATCAGGTAGTCGTTGTAGTAGTCGCCTACTTTCAGGTTGCCGGGACAGACCCCCGGCGGGCGCACCACCACGTACATGCCGTGGTTCATGGCTCTTTTCGCCAGCGGGAAGTAGAGCGTGCGGAGATAGGTGGTCAGGCGAGAGGCGCTGAAGCGCGAGATGTCGGCCTCGCCGCTCTCCTTGCCGTCGCTCTGCTTGTTGGGGTCGTTGGTCCAGGCGGGTTCCAGGTGCAGGCGGAACACGTCGCACTTCGCCTTCTCCAGTCCGGTGAAGAGTTTCTCGAAATAGTTGATGCACCTGTTGCGGCCGGCGTCGTCGTAACTCCATCCCCAGCGACCGCCATTGAACCAAGCGCTGGGCGTGTCCATCACGCCGTGCAGCACCACATGGTTGCCATGCTCGTCGGTGAGCCATCTTCCCTCCTGGTGCAAGGTGGGGAGGGGTTTCACTCCTTGTGACCAGGCACCCATCGTCAGGGTGGCGGCCATGAAAATAGTAAGTAGTCTTTTCATTACGTCATACATAGTTTTTGATGGCTGCAAAATTAGCAACTTCGCCCCACAAAGACGCTTTGGGTAGCATCTTTAAATTTATCAAATGTAACTTTTCCGACCGTTTTTTCTTTTTTATGGAAAAGATGTCGTATTTTTACGCATTGTATTGAATATTTATCATCATTTCGGTATTATGAACAACAAAATCACTGAAGGCTACATGCCTTTTATGGGACACCAAACCTACTACCGCGTAGTGGGCGAGGCTTCGGAAAAAGCACCACTGTTGTTGCTCCATGGTGGACCAGGAAGCACGCACAACTATTTCGAGGTGCTCGATTGTATTGCCGATACAGGGCGGCAAGTCATCTCCTACGACCAGATAGGTTGTGGCAATTCCTATCTCGATGGCCATCCCGAACTGTGGACGCAAAAGACCTGGATAGACGAACTCATCGCCATCCGCGAGCACCTTCATCTGGACACCGTGCACATTCTCGGTCAGTCGTGGGGAGCCATGCAGGCCATCGCCTATGTCATAGACAACCAACCTACGGGTGTCAAGTCGCTTATTCTTTCTTCGGGCCATGCTTCCAGCAGCCTCTGGGCAAGCGAACAGCATCGGCTCATCAAATATTTGTCGGAGGAAGACCAGGAAGCGATACGTTGTGCGGAAGCCACAGGCAAATGGGATGACCCCGCTTATCTGAGAGCCAACGACCATTACTTTGAGCAATTTGTCATCAGCGTCGATGAACACTCACCCGAATGCATAAGGCGTCCGAAACGTTCGGGTACAGAAGCCTATCTCTATGGTTGGGGTCCCAATGAGTATCAGCCTCTTGGCAGTCTGAAGGACTTTGAATATACCGACAGGCTTTGCCAAATCTCCCTGCCAGTCCTTATTTGCAGCGGCACGCGCGACATTTGCACGCCCGTTGTCGCAGCCTCACTCTACGAGAATATACCCAACAGTCAATGGCATTTGTTCAGGCATTCCCGCCACACCTGCTTTATCGATGCTTACGATGAATACTGTCGGGTGCTCGTCCGCTGGCTGCAAGAGAATGACCAATAATGGGGATTGCGTGCAGTTAGAGTAGGAACGTTCTTTAATTGATATTCAGGTATTTTCTTCTTTCTGTGTGGACAGAAAGAAGAAACAAGAAGTTAGTCTCTTGG
>CAMKSZ010000250.1 GCA_946415525.1 uncultured Prevotellaceae bacterium
GAGAATATCGGCAACTTCATCAACAACTACACCATCGGCGACGGCTGCTATATCAGCAACGTCAACACCATCGAGACCACCGAAGGCGCCACTTTCGGCGAGGGCAACCTCATCTCGGTGCTCAACGAGGTGGGCGATGGCAACGTCATGCTCTTCGACGGCCTCACCAGCCAACTCGCCGCACTGATGGTCAACCACTACCGCGACAAGGAACTGATGAAGACCATCCTCGACCTTATCCGCAAGGAGGTGAACGCCAGCGTGCCCGAGCGCGGCACCATCGGCAATAACGTGAAAGTAATCAACACCGGCGAAATCACCAACACCCACATCAACGACGACTGCGAGGTAAACGGAGCCTGCCGACTGAGCGACTGCTCCATCAAGAGCATCCCCGAAGCCAGCGTCTATATCGGTTCTGGCGTCATCTGCGAAAACTCCATCATCTACGACGGCAGTTCCATCCTCAACAGCGTGAAACTCGAAAACTGCTTCGTCGGCGAGGCTTGCAAGATTACCAACGGATTCGCCGCCGAAAACAGTATCTTCTTTGCCAACAGTTTCATGTCCAACGGCGAGGCCTGCGCCGCCTTCTGCGGTCCCTTCTCCGCCAGCCACCACAAGAGTTCGCTGCTCATCGGAGGCATGTACTCGTTCTACAACGCCGGTTCTTCGACCAACTTCAGCAACCATGCCTACAAGATGGGGCCGATGCACTACGGCACCTTGGAGCGTGGTGTGAAGACAGCCAGCGGCGCCTACATCCTCATGCCGGCGCATATCGGCACCTTCTCCGTCTGCTTCGGCAAACTGATGTATCATCCCGACACCCGCTGCCTGCCCTTCTCCTACCTCATCGCATACAGCGACATCATGTATCTCAACCCTGGCCGCAACCTGACCACTGTGGGCCTCTACCGCGACATCCGCAAATGGCCCAAGCGCGACAAGCGCCCCTGCAGCGGACAGAAGAGCATCGTCAACTTCGACTGGCTCAGTCCCTTCTCAGCCGGTGAAATCCTCGAAGGCAAGAAAATCCTCGAACGGCTCCGTGAAGCCTCGGGCGACAAGGTGTCGAACTACAATTTCCACGAGTACGTCATCAAGGCCAACCACCTGCGCCTCGGCATCGAACTCTACGACATGGCACTGCGCATCTACATGGGTGCCGTGCTCAAGCGCCACAAACTCGAACTGCCCAAAAGTCCCATCGGCACCGGAAAGTGGAACGACCTGTCGGGCTTGCTGCTGCCAGAGACGGAGGAGAACCGCCTCATCGACGACATCAAGAACGGCACCATTGTCGATATCTACGACATCCTCGACCGTTTCACCGAAATCAACGAAAACTACTCCGAATACCGCTGGACTTGGACCTACCGCATGATTCTCGACTACTACGGTTTGGAGACGCTCACCGAGGAAGATGCCGCCCACATCCACGAGGACTACATCGTGGCACGGCGCAAGTGGATATCCGAAATACGAAAGGACGCAGAGAAGGAGTTCCAGTTGGGCGATGTCGATCAAGAGGTGCTCGACAACTTCCTCATGCAACTCGACAAGGAGATGGCATTCGAAGACGAGACAAAGTTCGAATAGCCCATCCGACATCATAGTCATCAACACCAACAACAATAATTCAACCTATGAGAAAACCATTGATTCTACTGTCGGTTGCCATCATGGCCTTCACGACTGCCTTCGCCAAGGACTATTCCTACACGACCGTGCCTGGCGACCCGACGCAAACCCGCATCTACACCCTCGACAACGGACTGAAGGTGTATCTCTCCGTCAACAAGGAGAAACCCCGCCTGCAAGCCAATATCGCCGTGAAGACAGGTTCACGCAACGACCCCGCCGAGACCACCGGCCTTGCCCACTACCTGGAGCACCTCATGTTCAAGGGCACGAAAAGTTTTGGCGTCAGCGACCCGGTTGCCGAAGCCCCCTATCTCGACGACATCGAGGCACGCTATGAGGTGTATCGCACGCTGACCGACCCCCAGGCCCGCAAAAAGGCCTACCACGAAATCGACAGCGTCTCGCAGATAGCCGCCCGCTATTTCATCCCCAACGAGTACGACAAGTTGATGTCTGCCATCGGCAGCGAGGGCACCAACGCCTACACGAGCAACGACGTGACTTGCTATGTGGAGAACATCCCTTCGAACGAAATCGAGAACTGGGCTCGCGTGCAGTCCGACAGGTTCCAGAACATGGTCATCCGTGGCTTCCACACCGAACTGGAGGCCGTCTATGAGGAGAAGAACATCGGCATGGCGCAAGACCAACGGAAAGTGTGGGAGGCCCTCTATGCCAAGATGTTCCCCACCCATCCCTACGGTACACAGACCACCATCGGCACGCAGGAGCATCTGAAGAATCCCTCGATCACCAACATCAAGAATTATTTCAACCGCTACTATGTGCCCAACAACGTGGCCATCTGTATGGCGGGCGACTTCGACCCCGACGAGGTGATCGCCATCATCGACAAGTATTTCGGTTCTTGGAAACGGAGCACCACCCTCTCCTATCCCCAATTTGCCCCGCTCGCCCCCATCAAGTCGCACCAAGACACGACCATCGTGGGCAAGGAGTCGGAGTATCTCATGATGGGATGGCGCTTCGGCCGTGCCAACTGCGGACAGAGCGATACGCTCAGCATCATCAGTTCGGTGCTTGCCAACGGCAAGTGCGGACTCTTCGAAATCGACCTGGAACAGAAAATGAAACTGATGAGTGCCGGCGCCTTCTCCGACGAGATGGCCGACTACTCGCCTTTCGTGCTCTACGGCTATCCCAAGGACAACCAGAGCCTCGACGAAGTGCGCGCCCTTCTCCTCGGCGAAATTGAGAAACTGAAGAGGGGCGAATTCGCCGACGACCTCATCCCTGCCGTCATCAGCAACGCCAAACTCAATTTCTACCGCTCCATCCAGAACAACAACTCGCGTGCCAGCATGATGGTCGATGCCTTCATCAACGAGGAGAAATGGGAGGATGTTGCCAACCATATCGAGCGCATCTCGAAAATCACCAAAGAGGATGTGGTGGCTTTCGCCAACAAATACTTCGGCGACAACTATGTGTGCGTGCTCAAGCGCACCGGCACCGACACCACCCAGGTGAAGATTGAAAAGCCCGAAATCACTGCCATCCCCACCAACCGCGACATGAGCAGCCAGTTCCTCAATGAAATCAAGAACTCGTATGTGCGGCCCATCGAACCTCGCTTCCTCGACTTCTCCAAGGACCTCACCGTGGCTACGACCAAGCGCGGTCTGCCGCTGCTCTACAAGCACAACGACGAGGACGGCCTGTTCAATCTCGCCTTCCAATTCGACATGGGCGAAGAGAGCGACGTCAACCTCGATTATGGCGCCAATTACCTGGAGTATATCGGCACCGACAAGAAAAGCGTCAGCGAAATCAAACAGGAATTCTACAAGTTGGCATGCAACTACAGCATCAGCGTGGGCACCTTCACCACCACCATCAGCCTTAGCGGCCTCGACGAGAACCTGCCGCAGGCCCTCGCATTGCTTGAGGACTTCCTCGCCAATGCCAAAGCCGACAAAGAAAGTTACGACCAATATGTGAACCTGGTGTTGAAAAACCGCGAGGACAACAAGAAAAACCAGCGCGCCAACTTCAACGCCTTGCGCAACTATGTCATCTATGGTGCCTACAACCCCACGCTCAACGCCCTGACCGAGGCACAACTCCGTGCCGCCGACCCGCAGAAGTTCGTCAACCTCATCGCCGACCTCAAGAACCATTTGCACACCGTGATGTATTATGGCCCAAGGAGCCAGAAGGACCTCGACAAACTCATCTGCAAGGCCCACAAGACACCGAAGAAACTGCTTCCCGTCGTCCCCGGCAAGGAATACACCGAGCAAACCACCCCGACCAACGAGGTGTATCTCGCCCCATACGAGGCAAAGAACATCTACATGATACAATACCACAACGAGAATAAGCCCTTCAGTCTGGAAGAGGCTCCCGTCCGCATGATGTTCAACGAATATTTCGGCGGCGGCATGAACACCATCGTGTTCCAGGAACTGCGCGAGAGCCGCGGCCTCGCCTACAGCGCATCCGCCAGTTACTCCACGCCTTTCCGCCTCAACCACCCCGAATACTACATCACCTACATCGTGTCGCAGAACGACAAGATGATGGACTGCATCCGCGTGTTCAACAGCATCCTCGACACCATCCCGCAGAGCCAGTCGGCCTTCGACATCGCCAAGCAGAGCGCGGTAAAGAGCCTGCAGACCGCCCGCACCACCAAGTTCGCCATCCTCAGCAGTTACTACAATGCCAAGAAGCGTGGCTTCGACTTCGACATCAACGAGCGCGTTTACAACGCCCTGCCTTCGGTGACGTTGCAAGACATCGTGAATTTCGAGAAGAAGAACATGGTGAAGAAACCCTATAAGTACATCATCTTAGGCGACCCCAACGACCTCGACTTGGAGAGCCTGCGGAAAATCGGGCCGGTACACCAACTCACCACAGAGCAAATCTTCGGATATTAAACCATTTATCTTAATAACACTTATTCTAAAACATTATGGCAAAAACACCTGAATTCAAGTACGCGCCCATGTTCCAGTTGGGCGAGGACAAGACCGAGTACAGACTCCTTAGCAAGGAAGGCGTCAGCGTGGGCGACTTCGAGGGGCACAAGATACTCAAAGTGAGCAAGGAGGCCCTGACGCTTCTCGCACAAGAGGCCTTCCACGACGTGGAGTTCCTGCTCCGTCGCGAGCACAACGAGCAAGTGGCCGCCATCCTCAGCGACCCAGAAGCCAGCGAGAACGACAAATACGTCGCCTTGCAATTCCTTCGCAATGCCGACGTGGCCAGCAAAGGCATCCTGCCGTTCTGCCAGGACACCGGCACCGCCATCATCCATGGCGAAAAGGGCCAGCAAGTGTGGACAGGCTTCGAGGACGAGGAGGCACTGAGCCTCGGCGTTTACAACACGTTCACGCAAGACAACCTGCGCTACTCGCAAAACGCCCCTCTCAACATGTACGACGAGGTGAACACCCGTTGCAACCTGCCCGCACAGATTGACATCGAGGCCACCGA
>CAMKSZ010000251.1 GCA_946415525.1 uncultured Prevotellaceae bacterium
TTCACATATAATTTCCATGAATTGTCCATAAATTTTTGTGCGCACCAATTCATGGTCAATTATATGGTTATTCAAGTTCCGCAAGTTGAAAGGAGTGTAGGAGATTCATAAGGAGTTAAGGAGTTTGGGAGTTAGGGAGTTTAGACAATAGACTTTATTGCTCTTAGATAATGAACAAAAGGGAAACATATAATTATCATATAATTGGCCATGAATTTCTGCGAATGATCATCCGCATGTATCCGAAAACGCCCCGAAGGGGCAATAAGCCCCCAGCCCAGGGCAACGCCCTGGGAAATGGGAAGGAGGCAATCGCCCTGTAGGGGCATAAGCCTTTCTTCTACAAATGCTTATGCCCCTTCGGGGCGACTGTGGACATCTCGATACCCAAGGTGTTGCCCTGGGCTATGTGCTCATTGGCCTTTCCGCAACTAATAGTTTTTCTTGATTCGGAGACGCCTCAATGAGACGTCTCTACAATGCACATAGGGCAGTCCAAAAGGCAGTAGAGACGTCCCATTGGGGCGTCTCCATCACAATCCCCCCTTCGCTCGCAAGACTATTGTCTAAACTCCCAAACTCCTTAACTCCTTAACTCCTGTAAAATCCTCCCCCCCCAATATGAATACATGGCAGTTTTTTCCCCTAGTGATTATAAAAATGGATTATATTTTTGCCTATTTGAATAATTTGACTACTTTTGTGCATAAATTATGAAACAAACAAATTCAATTATGCAAAAATTTTACACAATCCTCATGATTTTTGCAGTGTCAGCCCTATGGCCACTGCAAGCAGATGCACAGACGCTGCTCGACGAGAATTTTGAGTCTGCAAGCACAGAATCCTACTCGCAGCCTGTAGCAGAAGGATGGACCACCATCAACAGTTATACCGGAAGCCAACCAAAATACGTTTGGCATAACTACTATGCCGAGAATGGCACCATTGGCGGCAAGCACGTGGCCAGTTGCGACGGCCCCACCTACGCAACCTCGCCCGGCGGCGGTTTCGGTCCCCGCGAGGAAATCCTCCTCACCCCGGAACTCAACCTCGACAACACCTACGAATTGACCTTTTCCTGGATTGTCAGTCCGATGAATGCCAACAACGACTCCAAATACGACTTTCAAGTGCGTGTGGTGGAAGACGGCAACCTCAACGATGCCGAGACCGTGTTCTCCATCCAGAGCCAGGCAATGTTGAAGGAGAGCGGCGTGCTCACTTACCCCATCCTGACCTGGGATCCCCACACCTCGAAAATCGACCTGAGCGACTGGCAGGGGAAGAAAGTGAAAATCGCCTTCGTCTATAAGATGATGGCCACTGTCGGCAACGTGGTGTGGCTCGACGACGTGTCGGTCAAGCAGCACGCCCCTGAGACCGCCCCCATGCCCGTGGTGGACATCCAGCGCTACAATTTCGGCGATGTCTATGTGGGCGAGACCTTCTACACCGAGTTCATCACCCTGACCAACCAAGGCAAGAATGGCCTGAAGGTGACCGGCTTCGACTTCCCCGTGGGAGTGAGCACCAACCTTGATGCTTCCAGCGTGAACCTCGACAAGTGGGAGAGCGTGGTGTTCCGCCTCGCCTATACCGCCTCCCTCACCAGTCCCGCCACCGCCAATGCCGTGATACATACCAACGGCGGCGACGTGACCATCACCCTGCAGGCCAACAAGCAGGTGGTGCCCGACGGCTACACCTTGGAGACCTTCGAGAAATACTTCCCGCCCGCAGGATGGAAGAACAACGGTTGGGACAGTGCCTTTGCCGAATTGGAAGGCAACGTGTCGGCCTACGCCACCGGTTCTACCTCCGACTGCTACCTCACCTCGCCGCGCCTCGACCTCATCGACGGCGGCAACCTGACTTTCACCTACCGCAACATCTTCGACAGCGAGGAGGGCGACACCTACCAGATGAACGACATCTCCGTGGAAGTGAGTTACGACGGTGGCGTGACCTGGAAAGAGGTGTGGATGTTCGACTATGAACTCGCCACACACAGCGAGACCGTCACCATCGACCTGGGCAAAGGCAGCGACAACTCCTACGTGCGCTGGAAGAACTCCGCCATCGGCTATAGCGACGACGGCGCCGAGGAATTTGCCAACTTCTACTTCGACCGCGTGCTCCTGCCGCATGTCTATGGAGCCGACGACGTGCCCACAGGCGCTTATCTCATCAAACCGGCTTTGGGTGCCACGAACATCTATCCCAAGAACGTTGAACTGGAGTGGGGACCGGCACAGTTTGCCATGGGCTATAAACTCTATGTAGGTTCCAACAGCCAGGCCAACGACCTCATTGACGGCCTCGACCTGCACGACGCGCTCACCTACACCATCCCCGCCTGCGATTATGAGACCACCTACCGCTGGAAAGTGGTGCCCTACAACACCTACGGCAATGCCATCAGCCGCGATGTCTCCACCTGGACCTTCACCACGCAGCCCGATGCCTCCAATGTGGACTATCCCTATGAGGAAAACTTCGCCGACGGCAAGAACCTGCCCATTGGCTGGACTTCCACCGTTGCGGAGAACTCCTACAACCGCACTTGGTATGTGAACACCTTCTTCCCCTATGAGACGGAAACCGTGACCAGCAACGCGCTCACCTCCAGTTACCTCAACGATGGCGACGAGAACAGTGTGAGCACACAGGAGTTCCGCCTTCCCGCCGACAAGACGATGGCCATCTCCTTCGCTTGGGGCGATGACCATCCCCGCAGTTTGGTGGTTGACCCCTCGGGCACTGTCAAGAAGAAAAACGTGGAGCCCAACAACGGCACCAGCGAAGGCATCTTCCAGATTTTCGCCGACGGCGAGTGGGCCACCCTCTCCACCATCTCGGAGAACAGTTTCAATGGCGAGAACAAATATTGGATTGAGGAGAGTTTCGACCTCAGCGCCTACGCCGGCAAGACGGTGCAATTCCGCTGGATACACAAGTGCTACAACGCAGGCCGTGACGGCGGCACCTCCCTCGCCCATGTGATGATAGAGGAAATCCAGGGCGACAAGGCCGTCTTCAACAAGAAGGAATGGTTGGCTGGCAAGGTGAACTACGGCAAGGCCGTCAACTCCGGCGACATCTTCACCCTGCTCAACAAAGGTGCCAACGCCCTCAAGGTGAAGAGCGCTTCTTTCGCCACTCCCAATTTCACCTCTTCCATCATGGCTGGCACCACCATCCAACCCGGTGAGGGCATTGCCTTCCAAATGCAGTTCAACGCCCTCGGCACCGCCGCCGCTGTCAGCGACCAACTCACCGTGGAGTTTGAGAGCGGTCTCACTGTCGCTTTGCCCGTGGAGGGAGAGGCCCTCGCTGCCGACATCCTCTACTACGCCTTCGAACAGGACAACAACCTCGACTACTCCTGGACTGACTTCAGCACCATCGATGCCGACAACGCCGTGTCGTATTCCTTCGGCGCCTGGTGGATCAACTTTGAGAAGAGCGGACAGAAGTTCGCTTTCTGGCCGGGCGACGACAACGAGATGAACGGCATCATGAGTCCGGTGTCGGGACACTGGGCACTGGTGGCTGCCTCGCCGCAGGGCGGCAGCGCCGACAACTGGATTGTGAGCAAGCAACTGCGTGCCACCAACGAGTCGAACTTCACCTTCTATGTACGCAACTGGGAGTGCCTGCAAAGCGTATTGCCCGCACCGCAGCACCGCGTGAGCGTGCTGGTGGCTGAGAGCAACCCCAACAGCACCTCGTCCTTCACCACCGTGATGAAAGAGACCGAAGTGCCCTTCCTCGACTGGGACAACTGGCAGCAATACGAGGTGGACCTCTCGGCATGGGCTGGCAAAGACATCTACGTGGCTGTGCGCCACACCACCAACGGGGAGAGCAACGTGGCGTTCTTCGACGACTTCAGTTTCAACCACTTCGCCACCACCGACGGCATCAAGGCCACAATGGCTGAAATCGACGGCGCTACCGACGTCGCCGTCTATACCACCGACGGCCGCATGGTGAGCACCGGCAAGGGCAGCAAGGCTCTGGAGTCGCTCGCCAAGGGTGTCTATGTGGTGAAAGCCACCGTCGGCGGCCGCACGAAGTCCATGGTGGTCGTACGATAAACCGCAACCGAAAGACGCTGGTAAATGATGAAGAAAATCATCCTATTGCTGTCGCTCCTCATGGCAATGTCGGCGGGGTGGGCGCAGACGCGTGACAAGACGCTCACCATCGCCGTGACCACCGACACGGGCGACAACCTGGCAGGACAGCCGCTGACGCTCGTACAGACCGACTACTCGCTCTCCTACGGCGCCCTTGCCCTCGACGCCGCCGGCACCTGCACCGTCAAGGTGTATGCCGGCAGCCACAGGCTCACCGTCGAACGGTTGGGCTATGCCGTTGCCACCACCGACTTCACCGTGGCGGAGGACGCCGCCACGGCGAGCGTGCAACTGCACCTGACCGAACAGGTGCAGATGCCTTTCGCGTTCACCGCTGTCCCTCAGCACGATGCGCTGACGGGCAAGAACCATGTGCGGCTGACGTGGAACACCGAACCGCCGGCATTCTTCGACGACTTTGAGACGTATGAGCCCTTCGCCATCCAGTTTGGCGAATGGACGGGCATCGATGCCGACTTGGAGGCTGCCGCCGCCATTGAGGGCGAATACCCCAACCGATGCGTCATGCAATACGCGCAAATCATCAACCCGCTCGCCGTCTCGCCGCCTTGGTGGTACGACTATCCCATCTTGCGGCCTTATAGCGGCAAACAATATGTGGGATTCACCCGCACCAGTTCCGGCAATGCCAACGACGACTGGCTCATCTCGCCTGCCGTCACGGTGGGCAAGGAGCATGTGCTGATGTTCTTGGGCAAGGCCGCCGACAAATACGACGAGCGGTTCCAGGTCTATGTCACGACGAAGACCGACCAACCTACGCAGGCGGACTTCACCCGGATAGACGAGGGCAACTACGAGACCGCTGACTACAAAGGGTGGCGCATCTACCAGTATGACCTTGGCGCCTATACGGGCAAGGAGGTGAAATTCGCCATCCGCTATATCAGCCACTACAACCGCAACGGGTCGTTCATGCTGATGATCG
>CAMKSZ010000252.1 GCA_946415525.1 uncultured Prevotellaceae bacterium
GGTACTATGTATTGCAAGGTATTATAAAAATGCCTATATTTGCATCGTCGAAAGGAGAGAAAGGCTCTTCGCGACATTTACCAAACTCGAGAGACATGAACATAGACAACGCGAAATCACAAATGAGGAAAGGGATGCTGGAATATAGTGTCCTCCTCCTGTTGCGCCGTCAACCTTCCTATGCCAACGACATCATCAACAGCCTGAAGGACGCCGACTTGATCGTGGTGGAAGGTACACTCTATCCGCTGCTCACCCGCCTGAAGAAAGACGGTCTGCTCAGTTACGAATGGCGCGAATCGTTACAGGGCCCGCCCCGTAAATACTATGCACTGACCAATGACGGCATTGTGGCTCTCAGTGCCCTTGACGACACATGGTCTTCACTCACCCGCACCGTAGAACTACTGAAAATCGGCATTTAGACATTTATTAAAAACAAAACACCATTATGAAAAAGAATATATCCGTCAACATTTTCGGCACCCTCTACCCCATCGACGAGGATGCCTACGAACTCCTCCAGAAATACAATGAAAACATGAGGAGATATTACGGTCGCATGGAAGACGGCGACGAGATAGCCGACGATGTGGAGCACCGTGTCGCCGAACTGCTAAGTGAGTTGCGTGCCCAAGGCGTGATGGCCATCACCATCGAGCACGTGAAGGAAATCATCAACCGTATCGGCGACCCCCAAGACCTCGACAACAACGGTGGCGAGACCAGCGACACCAATCAAGGCAGCACCACCAATTCCACCAACGATGCCACCTCTGGGCAAAGCAGCAACAATTTCTCCAATGCCACAGGAACATCCACGAGTCAAGACAACATCGACAGCAATGCCACGAAAAAACTGTTCCGCGACCCAGAAGACAAGATTCTCGGCGGCGTGCTCTCCGGTCTCAGCCACTATCTCGGTTTCAAAGAGCCAATAGTCCTCAGGTTGCTGATGATTGTCATCACCATTCTCAGCACCTTCTGGCCATTCTTCATCTTCTACATCATCGCCTGGATTCTCATCCCCGAAGCCTGCACTCCCGAGGACAGGCTTCGGATGTATGGCAAGCCCGTATCCGCCAAGGCCATCAACGAGGAGATGATGCGAGGCATCAACAATGCCAACAACTTCGTCATGGACCCCAAGCACCGCGACACCGCCCGCGGCTGTCTGTCAGCCCTGATGAAATTCGTCCTCTTCTGTTTTTGCGCCTTCTTTGTCTTTGTGTTAGGCTGCATACTTCTTGCCGTCATCGCCGCCATAGCCGGTGTTTCAATAGCCGCCATTTTCGGTTCCAGCGAATTCATCCACTCCACCGGCGTTCCCGACTTTTTCAATGTCATGCAATGGATTCCCCGTTGGTTGATTTACACCGTCGCCATCAGTGGACTTCTCGTCATCGGACTGCCGCTCTTCGGACTCATCCGACTCTTGACGAACAACAACGAAAGGAACTACTCCACCACCACGAAGGTGCTCCTTGTGCTGGCCTGGACAATTTGCTTGGGCGTTTGCATCGGCACATCCTTCAGAATTGCCAAAGTGTCGCAAATGAAATACGAGGAATACGACCACAACCGCAACACGCGCAACGGCGTTTACCTTCCTGGACGTGGATGGAAGACGTTGGCAGAACAAGGTTGGACGAAGACCGCATTTGAAGGCATCAACGACGACATCACTGACTGGGGCCAACTTCCCAACGGCGAATACGGTCACTTCATCTCGCTGAAAGTAGATAACAACCCCAACGAAATGACCTACGACCTCAGACAGATGCAACAGTTGAGTCCCGGCAACTACCTCATCGAAGGCGATGTCAGGTCCGACGGCGAAGGCAACAGCCTGTATGTGCTGGCCAACGGCGACAAGGACACCATCAACGTGGAGATTCCAGCATTTGTAGAGAAGACCAATGCCATCAGCGACGAAGAAGTCATCGTGGACAGTTACGACGGCAGCCGTCAATGGACACACGTGACCAAGCCCTTTGAGATAAAGGAAACAGGCGAAGTGAAATTCGGCATCAGCAACAAGAGAGGCCTGAGCACCTCACCCTGGAACAGCCACAAGGTAGAGATAGCCAATGTCAAGGTGTCGAAGAAGGAGTAGGCCGAATGGTCGCCGAAGATAGGCTATGGCTTGTCAATAAAATAAAAATCTTTGATGTTTTATTTTGTATTGCACTCGCCTTTCACTATCTTTGCACAAAAATTGCGACATCCATCATGCGATATAAGATAACAGCCCCCGACAGCGTCGATGCCACCATCGACCTGCCCTCTTCGAAAAGCATCAGCAACCGCGCCCTCGTCATCCATGCCCTTACAGGCGGCCGACAGTTGCCCGACAACCTCTCCGACTGCGACGACACGGAAGTAATCATTGCCGCTCTGCGCGACATGCCCTACACCATCGACATCAAGGCCGCCGGCACTGCGATGCGCTTCATGACCGCCTATCTCGCCGTGACCGACAGCGGAGAACATGTGCTCACCGGTACAGAACGGATGCGGCATCGCCCCATCGGCATCTTGGTGGAAGCACTCCGCCGTCTCGGCGCCGACATCACCTACACCGAGACCGAAGGCTACCCGCCCCTCCTCATCCGTGGCACTCGGCTCGATGGCGGCTTTGTGGAGATGGCCGGCAATGTGAGTTCACAATTCATCTCAGCGATGCTCATTGCCGGTCCGGCGATGCGCAAGGGAATGGAACTTCACCTGACGGGCAGCATCATCTCGCGCCCCTACATCGACCTCACCCTCTGCACGATGCGCGACTTCGGAGCCGATGCCGAATGGACCGGACCCGACACCATCCACGTGGGCGCCCAACCCTACCACCCCACCCCCTATTTCATCGAGAGCGACTGGAGCGCCGCCTCCTATTGGTATGAAATCGCCGCATTAGGTGCCAACGAGAGCCAAATCAGGCTCAACGGACTCACCGACGGTTCACGCCAGGGCGACTCCGCCGCCCGCTACCTAATGAGTGTCCTTGGCGTTCGCACCTCGTTTGCCAGTACGGAGATGCGCCGGCCCACCACCGTGACGCTTCGCCGCCACCCCGTGCGGCTTCCCCGTCTTGAGTTCGACTTCATCAACCAGCCCGACCTTACACAGACATTCGTGGTGACCAGTGCGCTGCTCGACATACCTTTCCGTTTCAAGGGATTGAGCACGCTCCGCATCAAGGAAACCGACCGCATAGAGGCCCTCAAGCGCGAGATGCGAAAATTAGGGTACGTGCTGCAGAGCAACGCCGACAACGACCTCATCTGGGACGGCACGCGCTGCCAAGCCGACGCGCACCCCGTCATCGACACCTACGAAGACCACCGCATGGCCCTTGCCTTCGCCCCTGCCGCCATCCGATTCCCCGGTCTCCGCATCGACCACCCCACTGTGGTGACCAAGTCATATCCCAAATATTGGGACCATCTGCGCAGCGCCGGATTCACCATTGAGGAAGAGCCATGAGTGCCAGCATCCTCCTGACCTCAGGCATGGGTGTCGTCGTCATCTTGGGAGGCGCCCTTTTGCTGTTGGGCATCGCCGCCGCCCTTTTCGGCGTCTTTTCACACGACGATGGCGACGATGTGGTGCATTCAGGTCCGTCGTGCAACACCTGCGACGGCAACGACACGCGGTGCGAGCAAACCTGCATGATGGAAGCAGCCGTGAAACCCATCGAATATTTTGAAGATGAAGAACTCGACGTCTTCGCCGGTCGGCGCAGCGATGCCTACACCGACGAAGAAGCCGAGCAATTTGAAGAAGTGCTCACCACTTTACGTCCCGAGGAAGTAGTCGCCTGGAACCGAAGCCTCATCCTACGCGGCATCAACGTGCCCGACCAAGTGAAAGACGAATTGGTGATGCTGTTGGAAGGATGACGATGCGCCACAGGCAATAGGTCGAAAAAAGGCATGAAATCACGCTTAAAGGCAATAAAAATGCCGTTTGCGTGTTATTATATAAGATGCGAAAGACAAGAACCATCATTCCTCTGCTGCTGACCGCCTTGCTGTTGGCCTTTGTGTCGTGCTCTTCGAAGAAGAACACGGCAAAGAGCCGCTTTTGGCAAGCCTTCACAGCGAAATACAACATCTACTACAATGGCACTTTGGCCTACATTGATGGTTCGGTGGAAAAGGAGAACGGCAACAAGGACAACTACACCGAGATTATCCCCCTCTACCCCGTAGGCAACCGCTCCAGCGCCCAGATAGGCGCAGGCAATTTCGACCGTGCCATCGAAAAGAGCCAGAAAGCCATCAAGTTGCACAGCATCAACAAGCGCCCCGAATGGACGAAGAGCCGTCGGAAGACCGCACGCGACATCGAGTGGCTCAACCGCAAAGAATACAACCCCATGATGTGGAAAGCCTGGATGCTGATGGGCCGCTCGCAGTTTCACAAAGGTGCTTTCGACGAAGCCGCCGCCACCTTTTCCTATATGAGCCGTCTCTACCAGACCCAGCCCACCATCTACGCCAAGTCCCGTGCCTGGCTCGCCAAGTGCTACATCCAGCAAGAGTGGCTCTACGACGCCGAGGACGTCATCCGCAACATGAGCCGCGACTCCATCGACCGCCATGCCGCGAAAGAATGGGACTACACCTACGCCGACTACTATATCCACACCGGCGAATACGAGAAAGCCATCCCCTACCTACGCAAGGTGATCAAGCACGAGATGCGCCGGAAGCAACGCGCCCGTGAATGGTTTTTGATGGGTCAACTCGAAGCCTCCCTTGGCCACAAAGACATGTCGTACAAAGCCTACAAGAAAGTGCTTTCGCAAAATCCCCCCTACGAACTCGCCTTCAACGCCCGCATCGCCATGACCGAGGTGATGGCCGCCGGCCAAGCCAAGAAGACCATCAGCAGGCTAAAGCGCATGGCCGCCTCCGACAACAACAAGGACTACCTCGACCAAGTATATTACGCGATGGGCAACGTCTATCTCTTGGAGAAAGACACCGCCAACGCCATCGGCGCCTACGAGAAAGGCAACGAGAAATCCACCCGCAACGGCGTGGAGAAAGGCGTCTTGCTGTTGAAACTCGGCGACCT
>CAMKSZ010000253.1 GCA_946415525.1 uncultured Prevotellaceae bacterium
TGATGCTCTCAATCTCGTTGGGGTCGATGTCCCACATCTCACGCTCCACGCCATCTACCTGAATCAGCGGCGACGAATCGGCCCATGTGCCTTGGCCACGGACAAAAATCTGAGCGGCATCGCTACCTGGCTCACCAGAGTACTGCACGGTGGTCACACCAGAAAGTTGACCAGCCAACACGTTGTTGACAGACGACACAGGAGTGCGGGTGAGTTCCTCCGACTTGATGGACGAGAGGGCGCCGGTGACAGTCACTTTCTTCTGCACACCGTAGGCCACGACTTCAACTCCCTGAAGTGTCACGGCGTCGGTCTTGAGGGTGACTTGCATTCCCTCTTGGGCGGCGACGGTCATGGTCTCATAGCCTACATACGAAATCACCAGCATGGTGCCTGGCTTACATTGAATGGAGAAATTACCGTCAAAGTCGGTAATCGTTCCCTTGGACGCGTCACCTCCCTTGATGATGACGGTGGCTCCAATCACGGTCTCGCCTGTCTCGTCGAACACGGTTCCGTGGATGACACCCGCTTGCTGCTGCTCCAACGGAGCGGCCAGGGCGGTCTGCGTGCCGATGTGGCCCGGAAGAGTGAATGCCGAGAACAAAGCTGCCAGTAATAGGGCGCGCCCATTGACAAACTTTCTTTTCTTCATGTTTGGTTATTTGTTATTTGTTAGGTTATAATGATTCAAAATACTTGCCGTTTCTCTTCTACAGATTATTTAAGTAGCCAAGGTTGGTTGATTGTGCAAAATTAACTCGTATTAATAAAGTTTTACTTTATTTTTTGGAGTTTAACCTGCAATAATTGGCTCCTGACTCTTGGTGCCTTAATTTTAGGTGCGATGAGCGACTGCTTTGATTGAAAATTTCGATTTTAGGTTGTTGCAAAGATACACATTTTATTTAGAAACGCCAAACTTTTGCTAAGTTTTCATGCGCTTTTCCTTTCACCAAGGGGCCTTTTTTTCATTTTGTGATGGCCAAAACTTGCGAGATTGGCTCAAAAACACTATCTTCGCGGAAATTCTACCAGAATGGATATCGACAAATCATACAATCAGGACGCAGCCGAGGGCAATGAGGTGGATTTCGTCAACAGCGACTTTACAACGCAATTGGCGCTCAGTTATGCACCGGGTATCAAGGCGGGGTTCCCTTCGCCGGCAGAGGCTTACGAAGTGGAGGTGCTCGACTTCAACAAGGACATGATACGGCATCCCGACACCACCTTCTATGGGAGGGTTAGGGGCGACTCCATGATCGATGCGGGCATCTGCGATGGCGACATCCTTGTCATCGACCGGTCGCTCACGCCTGCCAATGGCGACGTGGTGGTGGCTTATTTCGACAATAAGTTCACCGTCAAGTTCTTCGACAGTACCCACTTCGACGAGGGATTCATCGACCTCGTGCCGGCGAATGCCAACTATTCGCCCATCCGCATCACCGCCGACGACCACATGACCGTTTGGGGTGTCGTGCAATATACCATCAAGAATTGGCATGCTCATAGGTGATTCGTCATGTATGCTCTCGTGGACGTAGATAATTGTTATGTCAGTTGCGAGCGGGTCTTCCGCCCCGACTTGAACGGCCAGCCCGTCGTCGTGCTTTCCAACAACGACGGGTGTGTCGTCGCGCGGAGCAACGAGGCGAAACTGTTGGGTATCAAGGACGGGACGCCGTTCTACCAATTGCGGGACTTGTTCCCGGGGGTGAAAATACACGCGTTCTCGTCCAACTACGAACTCTATGCCGACATGACGCGGAGACTGATGAACATCGTGCGCAACGCATCGCCGGAGTTTCACCGCTACAGCATCGACGAGGGCTTCTGCCGACTCGATGGCATGGAGAATATCGACCTCAAGGAGTGGGGCGAACGGCTCTATCATGACATCTGGCACGGATTGGGCATGCCGGTGAGCATCGGCATCGCTCCCACAAAGACTTTGGCGAAGGTGGCCAGCAAGTTTGCCAAGAAATACGCGGGCTACAAGCATTGCTGTGTCATCGACGACGACGAGAAACGGGAGGTGGCGCTCAAACTCTTTCCCATCGGCGACGTGTGGGGAATTGGGCGCAGGTGGCAGCGAAAACTTGAGGGGATGGGGGTGCATACGGCCTATGATTTCGCAAGCCACTCCGAATCGTGGGTGAGGGCGTCGTTCAACATCGTGGCGCTAAGGACATGGAGAGAACTCAACGGCATCGACTGCATCGCCATGGAGGACATGGAGATGGTCACCAAAAAGAGCATCTGCACGTCGAGGTCGTTCCCGTCCATGCTCACCGAATTGGCCGACATACGGACACATGTGGCCAACTATGCGGCACGTTGTGCCGAAAAACTCCGCAGGCAGCACTCCGTGGCGGCGGTACTGGGGGTGTTCGTCGATACCAACCATTTCAGGGAAGACCTACCGCAGTATGGACTTTTCAAGACGGTGAGCATCCCAACGCCCACCAGTTCCACCATCCCCATCGTCGAGGCGGCTTTGGCTTGTCTCGACAGGGTCTATCGCAAGGGGTATGCCTACAAGAAGGCGGGCGTCATCGTGATGGACATCTCGTCGGCGTCGGCGGTGCAGACCTCGCTCCTCGACTACGACTCGGAGCGTTATGCGCGGTTGCGGAAACTCGACGAGGTGGTCGATGTCATCAACAAGGTCAACGGGCGGGAGACCGTCGTGCTCGGGGCGCAGCAATACACCGCCAAACAGGGAAAGGGGAAGGCGGGCAACTTCGCTTCGGCCATCAAGCGCGACAACAAAAGTCCCAATTACACCACACGGTGGTCGGACATCATCGAGGTGGAATGATGCCTTGCCAGCCTTGCGCCTTTTTCCTTTTGATGGGGGTGTAAAGGTTTTGGTGGCACATAAGTTTTTTTTAGTTAAAAAAACTCAATGCATCTTTTGTTTTTATAATTTTTACTATCTTTGCACATCAGTCGTTTCAACGACGGCTGTTCACTATTGCACTTATTTCATTTTACTATGGCTCTCAAGAGCATTTTTTGATTGGTTTATATGATAGAAAGAAGACTCCTCATGGTGGCTTTTTGCGTAGCCACTCTATGCATGCACGTATCGGCCCAAACGAAGTGGAACGCCGATTTCCAAGCCTATATCGACCAATATAAGGACATCGCCATCGAGGAGATGGCGCAATACCGCATCCCTGCCAGTATCACGCTCGCGCAAGGACTGCTCGAAAGCGGTGCCGGCAAAAGTTATCTCTCGCGGGCGGGCAACAATCACTTCGGCATCAAAAGCCATGGCTGGAGCGGCAAGACCATCCGTCACGACGATGACAAGAAGCAGGAGAGTTTCAGGGCGTACAACACTGTGAAGGAGAGTTATGAGGACCACAGCAAGTTCATTGCCAACAGGGAGAGGTACAAAAGTTTGTTCTCGCTCAACATCACCGACTACAAGGGATGGGCAAAGGGTCTGAAAGCCTGTGGGTATGCCACCAATCCACAATATGCCACCCGACTCATCAACATCATAGAGACTTACCGCCTCTATGAATACGACAAAATGAAACCCGCCCGGAACAACAAGAAAGAAGTGGCTGTCGCTGTTGCCGAACCGGTGAAGAAAAGGGCGTCCTACACCGCGCATACCATCAATTCCTACAACCAGAATTTCTATGTTTATGCGCGACAAGGCGACTCGTTCGAGTCCATCGGTCGTGAGATGGGCATCTCGGCTGACAATCTCGCCAAGTTCAACGAACGCGAAAAGGGGGAGCAACTGAGCGAGGGGGATGTCATCTATTTGAGGAAAAAGCAAAAGAAGGCCGACCGCCGTTTCAAAGACCAGGCACATGTCGTCAAGAGTGGGGAGAGCATGTACACCATCGCCCAGACTTACGGCATGAGACTGAAAAATTTGTACAAACTCAACCACCTCGACCCCGACCACCACATCCAGGTGGGCGACCGGCTCAGGGTGTATTGATTCTATCTTTTCTTTTTGGTAATTCTTCCTTCAATAATTCAATAAGGACAGAATTAGAATAATCCTATATTGTTTTTAGAAACTCTTCGGCACGCTGCAGGTCTTCGGGTGTGTCGATGCCTACCGTCTCCATGTCGGTGAGGGCTACGCGGATGCGGTAGCCATTCTGGAGCCAGCGAAGTTGCTCCAGACTTTCCGCCTTCTCCAACGACGATTGGGGCAGACGGGTGATTTCGCGCAGCACTTCGCTGCGGTAGGCATAAAGGCCTAAATGTTTCAAGAAAGGATAGTGGCCCAACCATTCTTCGTGCGCCACGCCCCGCACAAACGGGATGACGCTGCGGCTGAAATAGAGGGCGAAACCACGGTTATCGACTACAATCTTCGGGGAGTTGGGGTTGTCCACCGAGGCGATGTCGCCGAAAGGCTTGCCCAACGTGGCTATCTGTGTCTCTGCTTCGTCGAAGCAGTGGCAGAGGGCTGTAATCTGCTCTTGACGGATGAAAGGCTCGTCGCCCTGGATGTTCACCACCACGTCGGCTGTCGTGCCTACCTTCTCCAACGCCTCGGCGATGCGGTCGGTGCCGCTGCGATGGTCGGGCGAAGTCATCACGGCGCGGCCCCCAAAGGCTGTCACGGCGTCGAAGATGCGGTGGTCGTCGGTGGCGACATAGCAGTCGTCGAGCACCGAGGAGGCTTGGCTGTAAACACGTTCTATCACTGTCTTGCCGCCAAGGAGGGCAAGGGGTTTGCCGGGAAAGCGTGTGGACGCATACCGGGCGGGGATGATTCCGATAAATTTCATGTCAATGATGTTAAGGCTGCAAATTTAGATAAAAAATCGGACTTATATGCCAATCGTGATCATTTTTTAATTGGCAAAAGGTAGAGATGGCAGCCCGGAGAATCCGGAATATCCGGAATATCCGGAATATCCGGAGAACCCGGAAACTCCGGAAACCCCGGAAACCCCGGAAAACCCGGAAAATCCGGAAAACCCGGAAAACCCGGAATATCCGGAAAATCCGGAGAACCCGGAGAACCCGGAATATCCGGAGAATCCGGATACCCCGGACGTCTTGTCTTGT
>CAMKSZ010000254.1 GCA_946415525.1 uncultured Prevotellaceae bacterium
GCAAAGCCGCGCTCCACGGTGCCGTTGGGGTTGTCCCAGTGGTTCAGGATGCGCAGGTCGTAGAAGGGCTGTTCGCTGATGTTGAGACCGACGGTGGGTCTCCCTCCCTGCTGCAAGCGCAACAGATGAAAGGCGCCGTAGAGAAGGCCTGCATCGCTGGATGCCGAAATCACGGTCTTCCCGCCTTCTCCCTTGATGGTGTAACCGTCGCGGGCAATGCCTTTCTGCCGCTTCAGCGTCACGGGACCGCCCTGCCAATAGGTTTGCAACTCCGTCATGGCGGTGCACTTGACGCCTGTGATCGGGGCTTGGGTGCCAACTGTTTCAAGGCGCAGCCACAGGCTACTGCCATCTTCTCCATAGGCGGCAACAGACTTCCATCCTGCCATGAGCACTACCAGTGCTAAAAAAAGTAGTTTTTTCATCATTCACGTTATTAGAATAGACCGGTGATTAAATTTCCATGCACAAAGATAATCATTATTCTGAAGATATGCCCCTAAATCGGAAAATATTTCCCTCATTCCCGTCAAATAAATCACCTAAAAAGATGAATGGATGTATTTTATTCGTAATTTTGCATTGGCCAATGCGAAGATGCTCGCATACTGTTGCTTTTACCAACCAAAACACGCCTTACGATGAAAACGAAAATAAAGAATATATTGAGGCAGTTGCTGCACAGCCCTCTTGAGTTCCCGGTCGAAGCGGCCATGGGGTTCATGTTCTTCTTGATTAGCGCATGGCATACCGGCCATAACAAGTGGAACGAGGCGGTCGGCGCTTTTGAAAGTGGCGTCAATGTCGATATCCTGTGGTTGTTCGTGCCGCTGATGGTACTGACATTCTGGTTGCACAAGGTGAACCGCTGGGCTTACATGGCGTCGGGATTGCTGTTCCTGCCCTTGATGGCTCTCAACCTCAAGCCGTTCCTGTGGACCTACGGGTTTGGCTTCACCTACGTCCTGGCGGCTATCCTGCTATTGGTGGGCGTGCGGCGCATGGACAACAGGAGTTTCGCCGCCCATGCCTTGCATGTGGTCACTCAGTTGTTCTTCGGTGTCGTCATCTCCGGGTTGCTCTCGGGGGCGGTCGTCGCCATCGTCGCCTCTTTCATTTATATCTTCGGCATCGACGCGTCGGACAATATCTACATTTATATCTTGGAGTTCATCTGGTTCTTCATCGCGCCGCAGGTATGCTGCACGCTCATTTCGCAGGATGAGGATGATGTCAAAGAACCTGTCAAGGTGCTCCGGCTTATCCTCAATTTCATCCTCTCGCCTGCCGTCATCATCTATACCGTCATCCTCTACGCCTATTTCATCAAAATCGTCGTCGTGTGGGACTTGCCGAAGGGGGGCGTGGCGTGGCTGGTCATGGGCTTCATCACCGTGGCGCTCGCAGGAAAACTGATGCAGTATGTTCTCAGCCAGCATTATTACGACTGGTTCTACCGCCACTTCACGTGGATTGCCATTCCGCCGCTCGTCATGTACTGGGTGGGCTCCATCTACCGCATACGCCTCTACAGTTTCACCGAGAGCCGCTTCTACCTGATGGTGGCGGGTGTCCTGATGACGCTCTTTGTCCTCATGCTGCTCTGGCGGCGCACGAGGTGGTTCCAACTGATGGCGCTCATCTCCGCTGGCGCCATTATCGTGTTCACCTACATCCCGGGCATTTCCGCCAAGGACATCGGCTTCGGCTGCCAGAAGGCTCGCCTGCAGCGCTACCTTGTCGATTTGAAATTGCTGAATGCGAAAACGGGGAAGTTCGTCCAGAGGTTGGACATGGATGCTATCAGAAATGATAGTGTGCTCCGTGCGCAGCACCAGGAGGTGTGCAGCATCATCGAATATGTGCGCAATGACATGGGGCGCGATGCCTTCATCGAGAAGTATGGCCAATGGCATTGGTACGACTCGGATTTCAACGTCAACAAAGCCCCTGAATACTTATGGACAGACGAATACCATTGCGACACTCCCGTCCATCTCGGCGAATACAACATCTTATTGCCCAAAAAAGATTATAATATGGTTGAAAAGGATGGCATCATAGCAATAACAAAAGGCGACAAACTCGTTTTGGCCTATCCCATCAGAGAGCGTGTCCAGCGCAATCCCCAACTCATCGACATGCCCGACAGCCTTTTCATCTGGCGTAACGACTCCCTCATGCTCCTCCTCAAAAGTTACTATTTGGATGACCAGGATCTGCCCCGCCCCAGCACATATCACGACTTCCAGTTATTCCAAAAGGCAAAGTAGAGCCCTCGCCCCCGCATCGCTCGCCCCCGCATCGCTCGCCCGGCATCGCTCGCCTCGCATCGCTCGCCCCGCCATTCGCTCGCCCGGCATCGCTCGCCGCCCAGTCCCTCCGGTCTCTCCGGATATTCCGGATACTCCGGATATTCCGTCCTCTCCGGATAATCCGCCCCTCCGGCTCCTCCGTCTATTTCCCCCCCTGGAAATACTTCTCCACCTTCTCCCAATCTACGTTGACGACCTCCATCGGCTCGTCATAGTCCATCGCGGTGACTTTGCGCTTCTCCGTGTCAAACTTGACCACAATATGATCATCAACACACACGCTGACAGAGTCGAGGGGGACGACGTCGAACAGTTTGACATCGATGTATGACAGGTAGTCGAAAGAGGTGTCCTTTTCCCTAAATTCATAGAAACACTCCTCGTCGGGTTTCATATGCCAGAAGTGGGCGTTGCCTTCGGCGTCCATTTCCTTTACCGACACCATCGCTGCTTTCCGAAGACTACGAAACTCATACTTTTGATAGAAATAGACGCCACATATCACTATTAAACTGATAATGGCGGCAATGAATGGTTGCACCAAACAACCTATGGCCAATCCCTTCCAGCGTTTTCGGCTGAATCCATAGAAGGGGATGAGGTTGGTGGCGATAATCAGCGCCGACAAAATTAAAAAGACGATCAAATAAAAACCTAAGCCTTGCTCTATCATGGATGGAATCGCTTTTTTGTGAAAATCAGGATTTGGTGTATTGAATGGCCAACATGGTCAGGTCGTCGTTCTGCTCGGCATCACCTACAAACTGACTGACCGATGCCGTCATGGCTTCGATAAGGGGCTTGGGGCGCTTGTCGGCCACCTTCGCCACTTGCATGATGCGGACCAAGTCAAACTGTTGGAGGTGGATGTCCTCGGCTTCGCTGAGACCGTCGGTATAGAGGAAAAGCCCTTCGCCTGCCTTGAGTTGGAGATGCTGCACGGTAAACTCCCACCCAGGCATGATGCCGGCTGGGATGTTGGCGTCGCATGAGATGGGTTGGGCGTCGTCGTCGGTCAAGTGGAGGGGTGGGTTGTGCCCGGCATTGGAATAATTCACCTGGCCGGTGGTCAGGTCGAGCACACCTAAGAGGAGGGTCACAAACATGCCTGTCTCGTTGTTGCTGCTCAGTGCCTCGTTGAGGGCTATCAAAATCTGGTCGGGCTCCCAGGTGTAGGCGGCTACGTTGCGAAACAAGGAGCGGGTCACCGCCATGACCAACGAGGCGGGGACGCCTTTGCCCGACACGTCGCCGATGCAGAAAAAGAGCCGGTCGTCGAGGATGAAGAAGTCGTAGAGGTCGCCGCCGACGGCCTTGGCGGGCTTCACTTGCCCGTAGATGTCGATGTCGTGGCGGTTGGGAAAGGCGGGATAGGTCTTGGGCAGCATAGACATCTGTATGTCGTGGGCAATCTTCAACTCGCTGTCTATCGAGGCCTTCGCGGCGGTGGTGGTCTTCAGTTCCTCAATGTAGGCTATCAACGAGTGCTGCATGTTCTCAAAAGTGTCACGCAACAGATGGATTTCGTCGTGGCTCTTGATGAAGGGGAGGGGGGCGTCGAATTCTCCTTCTGCCACTTTGTCGGCGGTGGCGGCCAACTGCTTCAGGGGCTTCGAAGCGCGACGGATGGCAATCCGGCAGACCACAAAGGTGACCATCAGGACTACGCCGACAATCAACAGCATGAAGGAGCCTGTCGCAATGCCTAAGATGTTGATGGCCATCTTGGGAACGGAAACGACAAAAATCCAGTCGGTGCCCTTCAGAGGCGAAAAAAAGACAAATGTCTTGACTCGGTTGACGCGCACCTCTTTGTCGCTTTCACCATGACTCTTTCCTCCACGCGACATCTGCTCGATGATACTTTCGGCAACACCCGGAACGCCGGCATCCTTGATGTGGACGAAGAAATTGCCCTTCAGAATCCGCTTCTCGTCGGGATGGGTGATGTAGGTGCCGTCACGCGAAAGGACAAAGTCGGAAGAGGTCTTGTCGCTTCTTGACACGGGGATGGCGTGAATCCGCTCGTTAAACTTGTAACTCTGCTCCTTCAACAAATCGGTCATGAAGGTGAGCGACAGGTCGGCGCCAACGATGGCGACCACGCGCCCTTTCTGGTCGTGAATCGGATACATGTAGGCGACAAGTGGGGTCTTGCCGTCGCGGCTGTCGAAGAAGGGTTCCGACCAGTAGGCGGAGTCGGCTTCTACGGCCTTGCGAAACCACTCTGCCTCCAAATAATGGGCTTCGCTCCCTTCGATGGGGCGGCCTTCCACTTCGGAACTGTCGTTGCGCCATGCATACGGACAATAGGAGCGCCCCTTTTGGGGGAAGTAGTTGGCGATGAAACTGATGCCGCAACTCCGCACACGGGGATTTTTGGCTACGATACGCTCCATGATGGCTTGCATCTGGGCGGGCTGGTTGACATTCCGCTCGATGTCAAAGACATTGTTCTCCACTGCCACGCTGACTTCCGTCATCACGCCGCTGATGCTGCTCTCGTATGACTGTATGCTGCTGTAAAACGAGTCGGCGCTGTTTTCCACCATGATCGACCTGGCCATGTCATAGACCAAGAAGGCGAGTCCGCCCATCATGATGAACAGCACGATCATCACCCACCGAGTCAGTTTCCGGGCAAATGAGCGATTGTATTTATTCTTTTTCATCGGTTTTTTTCCTTTTGAGGTTACAAAATTACTAAAAATAATTCATAAATCCCCCTCTTTCGAAGATTTTCACC
>CAMKSZ010000255.1 GCA_946415525.1 uncultured Prevotellaceae bacterium
GTTCATGGGACAGGGCGAGCCGATGGACAACCTCGACGCCGTGCTGCGCGCCACCGAACTGCTCACCGCCCCCTACGCATGGGCATGGAGCCCCAAGCGCATCACCGTGAGCAGCGTAGGCATAAAGGGCAAACTGAAACGCTTCCTCGACGAGAGCGAATGCCATGTCGCCATCAGTCTCCACACACCCATCGCCAGCCAGCGTGCCGAACTCATGCCCGCCGAGCGAGGGATGGCCATCAGCGAGGTAGTGGAACTGCTCCGGCACTACGACTTCGCCCACCAACGCCGGCTCTCCTTCGAGTACATCGTCTTCGGCGGCGTCAACGACACCGAGCACCACGCCCGCGAGACCGTCAAGTTGCTTCGTGGCCTCGACTGCCGCATCAACCTCATCCGCTTCCACCAAATACCAGGCATCGACCTCCATGGCGCACCCGAGGAGCGCATGGAATGGCTGCGCGATTACCTCACCGCCCACGGCATCTTCACCACCATCCGCGCCAGTCGGGGAGAGGACATCTATGCCGCCTGCGGCCTGCTGAGCACGGCACGCCAAATAGCCGAAGAGCGCAGCGGGAAATGACAACAAAGCCTGCCGTATGGCAGAGCACCACATATCAACCCTTTTTATATACAACGTTATGGAAGACAAGAAACTACGCATCGCCATCACACACGGCGACACCAACGGCACTGGCTACGAACTCATCCTCAAGACCTTCGCCGAACCTACCATCCTCGAACTGTTCACCCCCATCATCTACGGCTCACCCAAGATTGCCGCCTACCACCGCAAGGGCCTCGACATGCAGGCTAACTTCAGCATCATCAACAAGGCAGAAGACGCCTCCGACAACCGCGTCAACCTGCTCAACTGCATCGACGAGGAAGTGAAGGTAGAGTTTGGCACACCCACCCCCGCATCGGCACATGCTGCCCAATTAGCATACCAACGCGCCACCGCCGACCTCGAAAACGGCCTATGCGACGCTCTCGTGGCACTGCCCTACGAATCCGCAACGCCCACAGGGAAAGGCCTCAACATCCACGTCAACGGCGACCTGCGCATCGCCTCCGTCACCGGCGACATCCCCTTGGGCGACGCCCTCCGCGAACTGCGCAAGGAACTCGTCGCAGAAAAAGCCCGCACCTTCGCCGAGAGCCTTCGACGCGACTTCCGCATCTCCAACCCACGCATCGCCCTGCTGCAAATCAACCCGCAGCCCGGTACCGAAGAGGCGGAAATCCTCCAACCCACCATCGACGAACTGCGCAATGCCGGCATCGGCATCTTCGGCCCCTTCGCCGCCGACGAATACTTCAGCACCTGCCAATACAACTACTTCGACGGCACCCTCGCCCTCTACCAAAGCCAAGCCGTGACACCGCTGCGGCTGCTCACCGACAGTCCCTGCACACTGCTCTACGCAGGGCTCCCCTCCGTCGTCACCGCACCCGCCATCACACCCGACTTTGAACATGCCGGCAAGGGAACCGCCGACGAGTCGGCACTGCGCGACGCCATCTACCTCGCCATCGACGCCGTTCGCCACCGTACCGAATACGACCTGCCACTCGCCAACCCGCTCAAAAAACTATACCACGAGAAGCGTGACGAAAGCGAGAAAGTGAGGTTCGCCATCCCCAAGAAGCACGATCAACCGTCTTGAAAAAGGAAAAAATCTTAAAATAACTGCCAAAATTGCAGTTTTATCGCATAAAATGTGTAATTTTGTCACCCAATGAGAACGAACAACCTTCAAGACATCAAAAATCGCTACAACATCGTGGGCAACTGCGATGCGCTCAACCGCGCCCTCGACATCGCCCTGCAAGTAGCATCCACCGACCTCTCGGTGCTCATCGTGGGCGAAAGCGGCGTGGGCAAGGAAATCATCCCCCGGCTCATCCACGACCACTCCGCCCGCCGAGGCAAGAACTACTTCGCCATCAACTGCGGATCCATCCCCGAAGGCACTATCGATAGCGAACTCTTCGGCCATGAGAAAGGCGCCTTCACCGACGCCATCGGCGAGAGCAAGGGATATTTCGGCGTGGCGGACAAAGGCACCATCTTCCTCGACGAGGTGGGCGAACTGCCGCTGGCCACCCAAGCACGGCTGTTGCGCGTGCTCGAAAACGGCGAATACATCCGCGTCGGCGGACAGAAAGTGCTCAAGACCGACGTGCGCGTGGTGGCGGCCACCAACGTCAACATCCAAAAGGCCATCAGCGAGGGGCGGTTCCGCGAGGACCTTTACTACCGCCTCAACACCATCCCCATCCAGATGCCGCCGCTGCGCGAGCGCGGGCGCGACATCCTGTTGCTCTTCCGTCTCTTCGCCATGCAAATCGCCGAGAAATACCGGTTGCCGCGCATCACCCTCACCGAGGATGCCCAGCAGAAGATGCTCAAATACAAATGGCCCGGCAACGTGCGCCAACTGAAAAACATCACCGAACAGATGTCCGTGCTCAGCGAGAAGCGCGAAATCGACGCCGAGACCATCAGCCGCTTCATCCCCGACGACAACGACACCACCCTGCCCGCCCTCGTCGCCACGGCCACTGGCCCCCATAGTTACGAGAACGAGCGCGAGGCACTCTACCAAGTGCTCTACGAACTGCGCAGCAACATCAACGAACTGCGCCACGAGGTCAATGGGTTGCGCCATCAAATCGGCAATGTCGCCAGCATCGGCCCACAAACGACCGCCATCAGCAAGCATTTCTCACCCAACGTCCCCGCGCCTATCGGCGAGGCGAACGGCCACCTAAACGCCCCACACGAGGTGGAGGATGCCGTCGCCGAGGAAATCGCCGACACTCCCGAGAGCCTCAACCTCAACGACCAAGAGAAGCAGGTCATCATCAAGGCTCTCGAGCGCAACAACGGCAACCGCAGCAAGACCGCCCAGGAATTAGGCATCTCGTCGCGCACCCTTTACCGCAAACTCAGGCAATATGGACTCACTTAGGAAACTTTCCCGAACACTGTGGCTGGCACTGCTCACAACGGCCCTGTCGGCTTGCTCCGTTTCCTACAAGTTCAACGGTGCAAGCATCGACTACACCAAGACGAAAACCATCAGCATCGCCGACTTCCCCATCCGCTCCAACTACGTCTGGGGACCGATGCAGGCCATTTTCAACAACCAACTGAGGGACATTTACGCCAACCACACCCGCCTGCAACAGGTGAAACGCAACGGCGACCTCAAACTTGAGGGCGAAATCACCCAATACTCGCAGCGCAACAAAGGCATATCGAGCGAAGGACACTCGCAGCAAACCGAACTGTCGATGACGGTCAACGTCAGATTCACCAACAACGCCAAACACGAGGAGGACTTCGAGCAGCAATTCACTGCCAACACTTTCTACGAATCGACGCAATCGCTCATCTCGGTGCAAGAAGAACTCGTCACCGAAATGGTAAAGAACATCACTGAGCAAATTTTCAACGCCACCGTGGCCAACTGGTAAGCATCATGGACCTGAAAGAACTGATTCTCCACCCAGAGAAGATGAACAAGGAGACGCTCTTCGAACTCCGCTCACTCACCGCGCTCCATCCCTATTACCAGACAGCACGGCTGCTAATGCTGCAAAACCTCTACTTGCTGCACGACTCTTCGTTCGACGACGAACTGCACCGTGCCGCCCTCTTCATCACCGACCGTACCAAACTCTTCGACCTCGTGGAGGCACGCCACTACCGGCTCCCTCACGAGCCGACCGCCCCCCAACCACCGAAGGGGGAGCGACGCCAACAAGAAGAGCGCCGCAGGCGACAGGAGGAGCGCCGCAAGCCCACCGCCACCGACGCCACCGTCGATTACACCGCCTTCCTGCTCGATGCCGACGAGGCTCCACAGCCCTCCGGACAGCCTCCCATGCGCGGACAAAGTCTCATCGACAAGTTCATCAACGACGAGGGCGGAAGAATCCAACTGCAAGAGACACCCGAGTTCACGCCCGCTGCCCCCGAAGAAAGCCCCAAGGGAAGCGATGAAGGCTATTTTACCGCCACTTTGGCCCGAATATACGTCAAACAAGGCCGATATTCCAAGGCTTTAGAAATAATTAAGCGATTAAATTTGAATTATCCAAAAAAAAGTGCTTACTTTGCAGACCAAATCCGTTTTTTGGAAAAATTGATTATAAACAACAAAAAAAAATAAAAGAAAAAGATGTACTATTTATTTGTTATTCTCATCGTCATCGCCTCATTGCTGATGATTGGCATCGTGCTGATTCAGGAGTCAAAGGGAGGCGGTTTGTCGTCCAATTTCTCCGCCGGCAACCAACTTGCCGGTGTGCGTAAGACCACCGATTTCATCGAGAAAGCCACTTGGGGCCTTGCCATCGCTATGGTGGTGCTGAGCGTGCTCTGCGCCTATGTTGCTCCCACCGTCACCGAGCAGAACGTCATCGAGGTGTCGAACAGCAACCCGCTTGCCAACCCCACCACACAGCAGAACTTCGGTGCCAGCCAGGCTCCCGCCGAGGGTGAAGCCGCTCCTGCCGCCGCTCCCAAGGCCAACGCCAATGCTGCTCCCAAGGCCGACGCAAAGCCCGCCGCCGAGGCTCCCGCAAAATAGTCTGATTACGAAAAAGGAAATCGACCTAAAAAAACCGCCCAAAAATTTGGAGGTTTAATAAGATTTCCTTACCTTTGCACCCGCTTTCCATGGTGAAAGCGGAAACATGGTGCCCGTAGTTCAGTTGGTTAGAGCGTCAGATTGTGGTTCTGAATGTCGTGGGTTCGAGTCCCACCGGGCACCCTAGAAACATAATCCCTTGTAAGTCAACGACTTGCAAGGGATTTTTGATTTTTCAGCACATTATTTTTTGATGGAATATACTTGCAGTTGATGTCATTTCCTATTTTTCTGTCCTAATAACCCATTTACCTTCTTTGCGTCCATCTTCACGAGTGAGAATGCCCAATTTCTTTAATTTGGCTATATCCCTTTCGATGGTTCTTTCATTGGTACCTTCCTTTTCCGACATCTTTTCCGACATCTTTTCCGACATCTTTT
>CAMKSZ010000256.1 GCA_946415525.1 uncultured Prevotellaceae bacterium
CGTGACCTCCGGCGTGACAGGCCGGCATTCTAACCAACTGAACTAACGCACCATTAGGCATGTTGTTCTGATTTGCGGATGCAAAGGTACGGATTATTTTTTGTTTCTCCAAATTTTTCCTATCTTTTTTACAGGAAAAATTGCATTAGGATAGCATCTTCATATCCATCGCCTTTAGCCACCCAGTCTTTCATCTTTGCCGTTTGGGTGAAACCCGCCGATTGGAACAAGTTGATGGAATGCTCGTTATCCGAACAAATGAAGGCATATACTTGGTGCAGGTGCAACGTATCACGGCAATATGCCAAGATGCGCCTCAAGGCCTCAAGTCCGAAGCCATGATTTCGGTATTTCTTCTCAACGGCAATGCCGATTTCCGCCCTCAAGCACCTTGGTTCGAAATTGAACACATCTATCAGTCCCACCGGTTCCCCCTCCGCATCCTCGATGAGCAACCGCATTTGCTTGTCGGAATAGATGTCACAGGAGCCATTGAGAATATAGTTGCTCAACACATAATGGGAATAAGGCACATTGGTACATCCCTTGTCCCACAAGTCGGTGTCGTTTTCAATGGAATAGAGAAAATCAACGTCCTCCGGCTCCAACGGGCGAAGTTTCACCTCAGTTCTCATCGCATTTCCATTCATTTCAGCACCTCCTCAGCCGTTATTATTGTCCTGATTCTTGGATGATAAGTCCCGATGTTCACGTAGTCCACCGGCTTGGAAGAGAAGATGCCAAGGATGGCCTCATAAGAATAAGCCTCCACGTCATAGACAACATATCTCGGAATACGCGGCATCTCCGCCCACTGCTCCATCATATCGAGATGCCCTTGCGGTCTCACCTTCTCATTGGCAACGACAAAAGTGCCTGAAAGTCCCTTTCGCTTGGCCAGTTTCTTGCATTGCGCCATCGAAGACGACGAGCCAAAGAAGATGTAATCAGGTTCTCGCCTCCGCCTCGGGCTAAAGAATCCCATCGCCTTGCGCAACTTTTCCGACTGCATTTTGACAAGAGCAAAGGTAGCCTTCAGGTAGATGGCCCCCTTTATGGGAATTGTCAGCCACAGGCTGGAACTGCCATAATGCTTTTTGAAGAAGATGAGCATGGCCTCGTAGAAGACATGGACATACCTGAACGACGATTTCTGCGTGCTTTCGCCCTTGTAGTGCAAGATGGTCTCAGGCAGGTACCAATTATGGAATCCCCCCTTTAGCAGTCTGAACGACAAGTCGATGTCCTCTCCGTACATGAAGAAATCCTCATCGAGCAGTCCCACTTTCTCCAACGCCTTACGGCGCAACAAGCAGAACGCCCCGCTAATCACCTCCATCTCCACCGGCCTGTCCCATGGCAGATACGCCATGTAATACTTGCCGAACTTCCTACTCTGCGGGAAACGCCGGCACAGACCTATCATCTTATAAAAAGCCGTCATCGGCGTTGGCATTCCCCGTCGCGACTCCATCGCCTTCTCGCCGTTTGCCTTCAACATTCTCACACCTACGCCCCCCGCCTCGGGATGTTCGTCCATGAACTCCAGCGCATGCCGGATGGACTTCTCTCCCACCACGGTGTCGGGATTGAGCAAGAGGACATATTCACTCTCGCTATCTTTGATGGCAATGTTGTTAGCCCTGGCAAATCCCAGGTTATGGTTACTCTCCACATAGAAGACATCTCGAAACCTCCCCGAGACATACTTCACGCTGCCGTCACGCGAATGGTTGTCGACAACATACACCTCCGTCTCAATGCCCTCCACTGCCCTATAAAGGCTTTCGAGGCACTGGTAGAGATAATACTTTACGTTGTAGTTGACAATGACGACAGTGAGTTTCATACTATTCATCCTCCGATTCTGTCTCCGCGACGCACCTGTCGAGAGAGGGGTAAACAAACATGAGGCACAGCGCGTGGATGATAGCCAAATAGCCGAATGCCGGGTTCATGAAAAGATAATAGAGCATGGTGTTCACCACCATGGGAAGGCATAGTATCAACAATCTAATCAATCCCCAACAGCGCAAAGCCCTCTGCTTTTTCTGTTTGAGTTCACGCTCCACCTTTTTCCATTTGAACAATCTCAGTGCCAAAGGTATTCCTGCCAGTGCCTCCAGTTCCATGACGACACTGATGAAATACTCACTTTTGGCACGGCCCGCGAAGGCCCCCGCCTCCATCCATCCCATTTCGTAAACCACGACGAGCAGCAAGGAGAAGCAAAGCATCCCCCAGAGCACGGCCAGCAAGACAGTTCTTGTATTCTGCATATCAGTTTTTGTTAAAAGGAGTGCGATTGATAATCGACCTTCCCAATGTCACCTCATCGGTGTATTCCAGTTCGTCGCCCACCGAGATGCCCCTTGCCAAAACAGACAGTTCCACCTCATAGGGAGCCAATCGGCGTGAGATATAGAAATTGGTGGTGTCACCCTCCATTGTGCTACCGAGCGCAAGGATCACCTCCTTGACATCCCCCTTCGCCACCCTCTCGACCAAAGAGTCGATTTGCAAGTCGGAAGGCCCCATGCCATCGACAGGCGAGATGACGCCCCCCAACACATGATACAGTCCGTGATACTGCTGCGTGTTTTCCACCGCCATCACATCCTGTATGTTCTCCACGACACACACCAAGGAGGCATCCCTCCTCTGGTCGGCACAGATGGGGCACACCTCCGTATCGCTGATGTTGTGGCAGACGGTGCAGTATCTCACCTCCCGTCTCATTCGAGCCACCGCCTCGGCAAATCCCTCCACGTCAGACATCGGTTCTCGCAGCAAATGCAAGACCAGGCGCAAGGCTGTCTTGCGCCCGATTCCAGGCAGTTTTGCAAATTCCCCCACTGCTTTCTCCAGCAGGGCCGACGGATATTGCTGCACCATCCCTTTTAGAAGAGATAGAGTCCGAGTCCGAGTCTCAATCCGACGTTGGAATACTTGCTATGGTTGTTGATGGACTGCTCATAGTAGAGAGCCGGTTCGATAGTCACATGCCTGTTGATGAAGAAGGCATATCCCACTTCTACCATAGGCATGATGTCGTTGTAACTATGGTTTCCATGCTTGTAAGTAGCCCCGAGGCCGAGGTAGATACCGTTTTGAATGATATAATATCTTCCCTGAGCCCCGATTGAGAACCTGTCGGGCGTTTTGTCGTCCCCACCGATGTGGTTGTAGCCCAATGTACCCAGCACCATGAGATTGTCCTCTACCAGATATCCTCCCTTGGCTTCAAAGCCGACGGAGAACTCACTCGTCCCGTTGTAGTTGAGATCCAATCCCGAGAACGATGCACTAATGTATTTCTTGCCCTGTTCAAACTGGGCATTAGCCGTGATAGCCATCAATAATGTGACCACCATCAAAGACAATTTCCTAATCATAATCAAATTATTTTTATTATAAATACAAAAGAATGAATCAAATTAATCCTGCTTGCCCTTTCGCTCCCCCACGTTCCATTTGCAGAACCAAACGAAAGCAATGACAAGGCAGGCAATGCCCAGAATATATCCCACGTTCGTAGGTATGGTGCCCAAGCCCAGTTGCGGCAGCAACGCGTTGAAACCATTGGGGCTGACGAAGAGGAACGTAGAGCAGACCGTCGTCATGAACAAGGCCGGAATAAGGCTGATGACATACGGCTTGCCGTTTCTTGCCAGATAGACCGTGATGGCCCACAAGGTAAACACGGAGAGCGTCTGGTTGCCCCATCCGAAATATTGCCAGATAGTGTTGAATCCGTCAGGATTCTCCAACTGCCATACAAGGAGCAACAGAGCAGCCCCAAACATCGGGATGGAGATAAGGAGTCGCTTTGCAATTTTCTTCTGCTCCACGCCCAACGCCGATGCAATGATCAGTCGGGCACTGCGGAAAGCCGTGTCGCCACTGGTAATGGGCGCAGCCACCACACCGAGAACAGCAAGGATGCCGCCAAACAGTCCGAGCCACCCCGAGCAGACATACTGCACAACGTTTGGAGCGGTGAAGAACTGTATGAGCGTCTTGGGCGAGTCGCCCTGTACTTGTTCGTTGAACTGTTGGACAACTTCTGCCGGCACTACGTCGCGCCATCCTCCATAATAGAAGAAATAGGAGGAGACCGAAGCCCAAATGAGCGCCACCAGACCTTCGGTAATCATGGAACCATAGAATATCGGACGCCCGAGTTTCTCGTCGCTCAAGCATCTTGCCATCAGCGGACTTTGCGTGGCATGGAATCCACTGATAGCCCCGCAAGCGATGGTGAGGAAGATGCAGGGGAATACAGGGTTTATGGAGATAAACGTCTCCGTTCCGAGAATAGTCGCCGGTTCGTTGAAGTTGGAAGCCTCCAAATTATCCCACAATTCCGGTATTGCCGGCCATTTGACGAACAGCATCACCAATAATGCGGCAGCCATGAAAAGCAGGGAGAAGGCGAAGATGGGATAGAAGCGCCCAATGATTTTGTCGATGGGCAGCATCGTCGCCATGATATAATACACAAAGATGATGAGTATCCAGATGAGAATGCCCATGGGCAACATGTTTTCGAGCAGCAACGCCGGGCTATAGACGAAAACGACTCCCACCATCATCAGCAGGAAGACCGAGAAGAAGAGCATGATTGTCTTCGTTGTCTTTCCGAGATATTTTCCAATCATCTCAGGCAGGTTGGCACCACCGTTCCTTATCGAGAGCATACCGCTGAAATAATCGTGCATTGCCCCAGCAAAGATACACCCGAGGACAATCCAGATATAGGCCACCGGCCCATACCAAGCCCCCATGATGGCACCGAAGATAGGTCCGGTTCCAGCGATGTTGAGGAATTGTATCATGAACACCTTCCAAGAAGGAAGCACCATGAAGTCCACCCCATCAGCCTTTGCGACTGCCGGCGTCGGTCTTCCATCAGGTGCGAACACACGTTCTACAAACTTTCCATAAAAGAAATACCCAGCAACGAGTGCGAGCAGGCTCAACAAAAAAGAAAACATTTCTTCTAAAAATTAAATTATATTAGGTGCAAAAATACACAATT
>CAMKSZ010000257.1 GCA_946415525.1 uncultured Prevotellaceae bacterium
ATTTCGGGAACATATCGCCCACAGTGGAGAAGATGTTGGCCGACCAAGCCTGGTGACCTGCTCCAGCAAGACCGATGATGATAGCCGGCCACCAAGCCGGGTCAATCGGACTATTCTGCCACATAGCCAAAGGCTGAGCGAAGAGGGCGAAGAGAGGGAAGAAGGCGAAGATCAACATGGCCAGCATACGACCTGCGTAGGGATTCATGCCACGGCGCTCAACGAACAGTTTTGGCAGATAACCGCCAAAGATGGACAGCACGGTGACGATGAAATAGAGGGTGAAGATGAGCAACTGTCCCATGCCAGAACTTGACTTGTAGCCAAACTGGTCGGAGAAGTAAGCGGGAGCCCAGAACAGGTAGAACCACCATACACCGTCGGTCATGAACTTGCCCACGATGAACGACCAAGTCTGCTTGAAGGTGAAGCACTTGCCGAAACTGATGGCAGGTCCTTCGTCGTTGGCATCCTTCGGGTCAGCATCCGTCTCTGCATCCTGGTTGATGTAAGTGAGTTCGGCAGCATTCACATGCTTGCTCTTGTTGGGCTTGTCATAGATGAACACCCAAAGAGCCATCCACACGAAGCCAAGTCCACCGATGATGATGAACGCCATCTCCCATCCGAAAGCCTCTGCCAATGGCGGGATGCTGATAGGAGCAGCGAGAGCACCGACGGAAGCACCAGCATTGAAGATGGAGGTGGCAAAAGCACGGTCTTTCTTGGGGAAGTACTCAGCCGTCACCTTAATGGCAGCAGGGAAGTTGCCGCTCTCACCAAGGGCGAGAATGGCACGGCAGAAGAGGAAGAGATAGACACTGATGGTGGCGATGCTCAACGCAGTGGCCGAGCCGGCCTCGACAGCCCTCAGGGCCTCGACACTTGCCAATCCCTCAAACTTCATTGTCACCCATCCACAAGCAGCATGGAGACATGCGCCGAGCGACCAAACGAAGATTGCCCACAGATAACCTTTCTTCGTGCCCATCCAGTCGATGAACTTTCCTGCAAAGAGGCAGAAGACGGCATAGAGGATAGAGAAGACGGATGTGATGGTACCGTAATCAGCATCTGTCCAATGGAACTCAGGAGCGATGAAGTCTTTCCACGTCAGCGAGAGCACCTGGCGGTCCATGTAGTTGACCGTCGTGGCGAAGAACAACATCGAGCAAATAATCCAACGATAGTTGGTCATTTTCGTAGTTTGTATGGGACTCATAAATATTAAGTGATTAGTTGTAATTCCTAATGATTTGCAAAGATACTGCAAAATAGTGGCAGAATCCCATTTTAATTGTTAAAATTTGGAAAAATTTGCAATAAAGAGGGGGTGGCTGGGGGATAATGGACTAACTTTGCTGTCTATAAACAAAGAATTAATTGGGATGCAGTGGGGAGAGATAAGACAAGATTGGACATATTATAAAAAACTTTTTCCTTTTGTTTTGTTAATTTTCGGGATTGCATTACCTTTGCAAACAAATTTGAAAGATTAAGGAATTATATTATAATAAATGTGGGAAATATGAACAATCATAACATATTATTGCAAGTTGGAAATGTTATCATTTCCAACCCTCCTTTTTGTCATTCACTATAATATGTTTGGTTCAAAGTATTTTCAAACTGCATGATAAAAGGTATGAAAGACAGAGATGTTAGCATTGACATACTAAAGTTTTTGGCTGTTATTTTGGTTACGAATTCACATATGGATATTCTATATGTAAAATTCAGCGCTTTTGCAACAGGAGGGACTATTGGGGATGTTTTGTTTCTTTTCTGTTCCGGATTCACTTTGTTCATGAAACCTATCACTTCAATTCGAGAATTCCCTAATTGGTACAAGCGTCGCATAAATCGCATCTATCCTTCTATTTTGGCAATAGCCATTATCAGTTGTTTTATTTTCAACAATAATTCCAGCATAGTTAATATATTACTATTCGGAGGAGGCAGTTTTATTGCATTTATTATGATTTATTACATCATCATTTTCATGATAGGATTGTATTTAAATAAAATCATCTTTTGGATTATTTGCTTTGTTTCGGCCCTTTCTTGCATTTGCTTCTTTTCCATCGACCGTCCCTTCCCATTTAACATGTATGGTGACTGTTATTTGAAATGGATTGTATATTTTATATTCATGTTGTTAGGAGCAAAAATGGGCAAGAATGAGATTTTTCCGAAAGCCTCATCGTCAAGAAATTTATTATATTCATTCATTGGAATCGCATTCTATTACGCTTTTTATTTCTTAGGATTAAAAATACAAAGTATAGAATACATAGAGGTATTCAATTTCATTCCTTTGTTGTTTGCTGTTTATTACTTGTATCAATGGGGCAATGGAGATTTTGCAAAGTCATTGTATAACAGCAAAATAGGTTATTTTTTCATTAGATTTATCGGTGGACTTTGCTTGGAAGTCTATCTTATTCAAAGTTACATTATTAAGGACAGTTTGAACTTTTTATTCCCATTAAACATACCAATCATCTTCTGTGCAATTATCTTGGCGGCATATATTTCCAGGTGCTTTGCAAGGTTTATTTCTCAAACATTCAAAGAAGCACCATACAATTGGGAAAAATTATTTGACAGATATTGAAAAAAAATATGGTTGGCACATTCATAGTTCCCCACAAAAAATGAGTGGCTATCGAATACCATTTGTCACTCTAAAAGTGTCTCTCACAGCATAGAAAGCACATTTTTGGCAAAGCAAGCGGTTGGACTCATCGACAGGAATGGTGGTATCATTATTCCACTCATTTCCAGAAAGAGACGGGATAGCAGGATTGCCAACGATAGAAACATGCGAAACATCCGCCAGCAAAGCCTCATACCAAGTGCAAGCAGCGATATATCTCCCTGCCCCAAAGCAAAGATGCCAATTGTCTCTTGTCATGTAAGCGTCATTACACAAACTTGTATTCCTCGCGTTTTGAATGGCAATTCCTACAGGAATCATACTAATTCCGAAATTCTCTTTCAACTTTCTCGCGCATATTATGTTACCCTCCAACTCGCGGGGCGTTGAAGCAATGGTATGCCCCCATGGTATGGCATACATCAAGCGTACTTGCTTATTGGTGCATTCGTTTTGTATGATTTTTATAAGATTTTCTATTTTTCCTTCGAAATTCGCCCAAGAATAAGACTTATCGCTTGCCTGCATGATAACTACGACATCCCAATCTTGTTGCAAAATTTCACATAAAATGCCATCAGACATCATGTTGATTTTTCCCACCACCCTATTGAATGAAACGAACTTTTTGGACAAATAGGCATCCAACCATTCCTGTATCCCCCCGCCATTGATGACGCCATTGTACAAACAGAGTTGGAAAACATTCAGATTGGCACTTTTCACGAGATGATCAAAATAAGCAGTGCCATCCACAGAATAACTATTCCCCAAGACGAGGACCTTCATGTTCTTGTCAAGTTGTATCATGTTTGTAGTATCTTCCAACTCCTCCACCATTGTCGAGGAACATGACATAGGGACCAAACAAGCCCATAACAAACAACAAAAATAATTAAAATATTTCATAGTCGATCCATCTAAACAAAATGTGATGACAAAAGTACAGAAAAAAAATCAGAAAGCCAAACAGTTTTGTCCAAAACGAATATATACAAAAAAAGAGCGACATGTCCTGTAGGAGTGCCATCCCACTTTTTCATGCTTTTATTTCATCAATTCACAATTAATTCGTACTTTTGCACTCGCATTTATCATCATTGATATACTGCGGGTTGACTATTGTCACGGCCAACCTACATGTGGCATACGGATGACGAATAGATGCCCATAAAAGAAAAAATTTCTTACCTCACTGCTGGCATCAGCAAGGGGGAGGTTTTGTTGTGGCATCATCCGAATCCCTATGCTCAATATGATAACCTATAATGGACAAGCAAACATCAAGGAATCTATCGCCAAGAGGCATTATTGCAAAAATAAAATCTTCTTCTGCACGCAGTAAGGAAGCGGTCAGAAACATAGCCATATCTTTGACCGCCAAGGGCATCAGCATTTTGAGCAATCTCTTGATTGTCCCATTGACCATCAATTATGTCAACCCCACCCGTTATGGCATTTGGCTCACTTTATCCTCCGTAATCAGTTGGATTGCCTTTTTCGACCTTGGGCTTGGCAATGGATTTAGGAACAAGTTTTCGGAAGCGAGAGCCAAGGGTGACGATTTGTTGGCCAGGAAATATCTCAGTACGACCTATTTCGTACTCGGCATGATAATAGTTTTGCTTTATGCCATCATTTTCGTCATCAACCACTTTATCAACTGGCCGTCGGTGCTTCATGTCGATGCATCTTATTATGGAGAACTGCGCGACGTATTCTCCATATTAAGTTGTTTTTTCTGTCTCAACATGGTGTTCAGCATCTTCAGCACGATGCTCACAGCCGACCAAAAAATAGGTTATTCATCGCTGATTTTGGGCATTGGCCAGTTGCTTTCATTAGTTTCTGTCTTTTTATTGACCCGATTTAGTGAGGGCAGTCTTATTCATCTTGCCACATATTATGCTGGTGTACCCTGTGTAGTGATGCTGATAGCCTCTCTGTTAGGATTCAACTTCACTCGCTACCATGCCCTCCGTCCCCATTGGCGGTTTGTTGACCTCAGTTTGGTACGCAACATCTTGAACCTCGGCATTCAGTTTTTTGTCATCTACGTCTGCCTTCTGCTCATTTTCCAAGTGATGAACATCGTCATCACCCGCGAGTTGGGTCCTGACGAAGCCACCCGTTATAACATTGCCTTTAAATATTTCAATATACTTCACATGGTGATGACAATAGTCATCTCACCATTTTGGTCAGCCTTTACCGACGCCTACACCAAGGACGATTACCGTTGGATGTGCTCCATTATCAGAAAATTGGAATATTGTTGGCTACTGTGTGTCATTGGCGGCCTGGGAATGCTTGCTGTCTCCTCCCT
>CAMKSZ010000258.1 GCA_946415525.1 uncultured Prevotellaceae bacterium
CGTGGAAGCCGAAGGCAGCAGACCCATGGACCCAGAGATACAACTCCCCTCGTCGGTAAGGATGTCGCCGAAAGTATTTTCCGTCACCATCACATCGAAGAAGGTAGGTTCCACAATCATTCTCATGGAAGCGTTGTCAACAAACATATAGTCCACCTTGACATCAGGATATTGAGGTTCCATCTCCTTGGCAATCTGCCTCCACAACCGGCTCGACGCCAAGATGTTAGCCTTGTCGATCACCGTCAGGTGGTGCTTGCGCCGACGAGCATACTCAAACCCCACCTTCAGGATGCGCTCCACTTCCGGCCGTGAATAGAAGTTGGTGTCGTATGCCTTGTCATTGTCCTGGTATTTCTCGCCAAAATACATGCCCCCGGTGAGTTCGCGGATGCAGATGAAGTCAGCCCCTTCTACCAGTTCCGCCCTCAAAGGACTTTTGTGCAACAAGCACTTGAAAGTCTGCACAGGTCTAATGTTGGCAAAGAGCCCCAGTTTCTTCCTCATGGCAAGCAACCCCTGTTCAGGTCTTACCTTCGATGTGGGGTCATTGTCGAACCTTGGGTCACCCACCGCAGCAAAGAGCACTGCATCAGCCTCCTTACAAATACGGAAAGTCTCCTCTGGAAACGGATCGCCCACCAAGTCGATGGCATGCGCCCCACAGATAGCCTCCTTGTACTCCACCTCATGTCCGAATTTCTCAGCGATGGCATCCAAGACAGCCACGCCCTGTTTCATTATCTCTGGTCCTATTCCGTCGCCAGGGAGAACGGCAATTTTCATTTTCATACTCACTTTTTTTTTCGTTTTATATCTGTTGTTCCTCAAAGATATTCAGCATACGCAATGTAGCCTTGATGGCAGCCTCCGTCTGGTCGGCATCAAGTCCTCTTGTCCGGATAATCTTGTTGCCGTTGCGCCATGTGATGACAGTCTGCACCAAAGCGTCGGTACGCCCGCCAGGAGGGATGGAAACGGCATAGTTGGCCAGAATGGGAAATGTGCGGTCGAGATACGTCTTGTAGATTTTCCTCAGAGCCTTTACGAAGGCGTCGTATTGTCCGTCACCTGTCGATTCCGCCGCATACTGCATCCCATTGATTTCCACCTTGATGCTTGCGATGGGCTTCAACCCGTATGTAGAAGTGACCATATAACTGATCAGTTTCACCTTCTCCTCCGGTGTCGTATGCTTGAGCACATCGTTGACAATATACGGCAAGTCATCCTGCGTGACAATCTCCTTCCGGTCGCCCAATTCAGTGATGCGCTTCGTCACTTTAGCCATCTGCTCAGGTGTCAGTTCCAGTCCCAATTTCTGCAAATTGAGTTCTATGTTCGCCCTTCCGCTGTTTTTCCCGAGCGCATACTCACGACTTCTTCCGAATCTTTCGGGAGCGAGCGGGTTGCAATAGAGATTGTCCTTGTTGTCGCCATCGGCATGCACCCCTGCCACTTGTGTAAACACATTCTCCCCCACAATGGGCTGGTTGGGCGCCACGGCAATGCCACTGTATTCCTCCACCAGTCGGCTGATGTTGTTGAGTTTGTCCTCCTTGATACTTGTGCGCGCCTTGAATTGATCCTTTAAAATCACCTGCACACTTGCCAGCGGAGCGTTTCCACACCTCTCCCCCAATCCGTTGACGGTGACATGCAATCCTTTTGCTCCACAAAGAACGGCCGCGAGTGAATTGGACACCGCCAAGTCATAGTCGTTGTGAGCATGGAAGTCGAAATGCACGTCGGGGAATTTCTTTCTCATTTTCCTAAAGAACTCTATCACCTGCAAGGGATTGGTGATACCCAAAGTGTCGGGCAGCATGAACCTCTTGATGGGCGTATTGACCAATCTTTCCATCATGGAATAAATATAGTCGGGCGAGTCGGACATTCCGCTACTCCAGTCCTCCAAATAAATGTTCACCCCTATTCCCTTGTTGTCGGCATATTCAAGAGAACGCATGATATCGTCGAAATGCTCCCTTGGTGTTTTTGCCAACTGTTGCACGCAATGTTTCTCTGAGCCCTTAGCCAGCAAATTGATGTTTCGGCACCCACAGTCAGCAATCCAATCCACCGAGACATGGCCGTCGACAAAGCCAAGGACCTCCACCTTGTTGAGCATCCCCACCGTCTCCGCATACCTGCATATCATTTTCACGGCATCGCGCTCCCCGTCGGAAACCCTTGCCGAAGCCACCTCCAAACGATCGACATTGATATCGGTCATGAGCATCCTCGCAATCATGAGTTTTTCGTGAGGCAAGAACGACACCCCACTGGTTTGTTCCCCATCCCTCAAGGTGCTGTCCATGATTTCGACGAACGGATGCGTGAACGGTGTAGCGTTGTTTATTTGTTCTGGCGTTCCCATTCCTCTATTTTTTCCTTGTTCTGCAGCAAGAAGTCAATGTCGTCCAGTCCATTGACGAGGCAGTGCTTCTTGTAGCCATTGATTTCAAAACGCTCACTTCTACCTGTAGCCAAATTCGTGATGGTCTGCTGTGGCAAGTCCACCTTCACCTGCATTTTGGGGTTTTCGGCAATGCTGTCGAAGAGTTCCGCAAGAAAAGACTCCGACACCACCACTGGCAACACGAAGTTGTTGAGTTCATTGTTTTTGTGGATGTCAGCAAAGAATGAACTGACTACCACCCTGAATCCATATCCCGCGATGGCCCATGCTGCATGCTCCCTCGACGAGCCCGAACCGAAATTCTTCCCCGCCACAAGGATGCATCCACTGTAGGTAGGGTCGTTGAGCACGAAATCACTTTTGGGTGAACCATCGTCATTGTATCTCCAGTCGCGGAAGAGGTTGTCGCCGAATCCCTTCTTGTCAGTCGCTTTCAAGAACCTTGCCGGTATGATTTGGTCGGTGTCCACATTCTCCAAAGGGAGAGGGACGCAGGTGCTGGTAATGATATTGAATTTCTGTTTCATGGTCGTGAAGAATTAAATAAACTGTCTGGGATCGGTCACTACGCCAGTGATGGCGGCAGCAGCAGCCACCAATGGACTTGCCAACAATGTCCGAGCCCCCGGTCCCTGTCTTCCTTCAAAGTTGCGGTTACTTGTCGAGACGCAATATTTCCCAGCCGGCACCTTATCGTCGTTCATGGCAAGGCAGGCGGAACAACCCGGTTGCCGAATTTCGAAGCCCGCCTCACGCAGCACCTTGTCAATGCCCTCCTCGCGGATTTGCCTATCGACCGCCCAACTGCCCGGCACCAACCAAGCAGTCACCGACTCAGCCTTTTTTCTACCTTTGACGATGCTGGCAAATGCCCTGAAATCCTCTATACGTCCGTTGGTACAAGCCCCGAGGAAGACATAGTCGATAGGATGTCCCAAGAGGCGCTCGCCCGGTTGGAACCCCATGTACTGCAATGCCTTGGAAAAAGAAGCCCTCCCCTTGGCATCAATCTGGTCGATAGTAGGAATGGCCTGCGATATGCCTATGCCCATGCCAGGATTGGTGCCATAGGTGATGCGCGGCTCGATATCGTCGGCCTCGAACGACAACTCACGGTCGAAGACGGCATCGTCGCCACTTTTCAGTGTCTTCCAATATTCGACAGCCTTCAGCCATTCATCACCCTTCGGAGCAAATTCGCGCCCCTTGACATATTCGAAGGTTTTTTCGTCGGGAGCGACGAAGCCACCCCTTGCCCCCATCTCGATGCTTAGGTTGCAAAGCGTCAGCCTTCCCTCCATCGACATGTCGCTGACCACCTCGCCGGCATACTCCACAAAATACCCCGTAGCCCCCGAGGTTGTGAGTTTTGCCATGAGATACAGAGCCACGTCCTTAGGAGTCACCCCCGGAGCCAGTTTTCCGTTGATATTGATTCTCATCGACTTCGGTTTCTGCTGCAAGATACATTGCGATGCAAGCACCATCTCCACCTCCGAAGTACCGATGCCAAAGGCGACAGCCCCCACCGCCCCATGCGTGGAAGTGTGCGAGTCGCCACAGACGATGGTCATTCCCGGCAGCGTAAGACCTTTCTCCGGTCCTACGACGTGCACGATGCCGTTGTCAGGCGACATCACACCAAAATGAGTCAATCCGAACTCCCTACAATTTCGCTCCAGCGCCTCCACCTGCGCCCTCGAGACAGGGTCCGCGATGGGTTGGTCTTGGTCGTGTGTCTGAATGTTGTGGTCGGGCATACACACCACCTGTTGCGGGCGGAAACATTTCAGTTGCCTCTCCCTCAACCCGTCGAACGCCTGCGGTGACGTCACCTCATGGCAATAGAGTCGGTCAATATACAGTTGTGTGGGACCATCGTCGATTTTCTGCACGACATGTTTATCCCAGATTTTGTCGAACAAAGTATTCATGATTCCTTCAGTTCTTAAATTTATTGATACAGTCGATATAAGCCTCCACAGAAGCAGTGACGATGTCTGTGTTGGCGCCGAAGCCATAATACACACCCCCGTTGTATTCCACTTGCATGTGCACCTTACCCACATCGTTGGAACCTTTGGAGATGGCCTGTATGGTGAATTCCTTTAGCGTCATCTTCTTCATGATGATTTTCTTGAGAGCGTTGATGGCAGCATCCACAGGTCCGTTGCCAGTAGAAGCCGCCTCGAATTTCTGTCCGCTGATATCCAGTCCGATGCTGGCCACGCTTCTCACCCCCATTCCCGTGGTGACCTGCAGATAATCGAGTTTGACGGCATGCGCCTCTGCAGTGTCGGCACCAGCGAGCATCAGAACATCCGCATCGCTTACCTCTTTCTTTTGGTCTGCCAACCTGAGGAATTTTTCGTATATTTTGTCAATTCTCTTTTCATCCTCGACATTAATATTCTCGAAGGTAAAGTCCGTCAGGCGGTACTTATCCGACCGTCCCACGTCGAAGAAGTTCTTGGTGGTCATCTGGATGTTGCGGATGGTGATGTTGT
>CAMKSZ010000259.1 GCA_946415525.1 uncultured Prevotellaceae bacterium
TCGACTAAGAAATTGCTTTGAAAATGAAAAAAAGAGAAGACATGAAGCATTACTATTGTCTAAACTCGCCAATTCCTAAACTCTTAACCCCCCAAAAAACAACTCCCTTTCTCCTTTCCTTTTACCAAAATTTTCTTTTTGGCAATTTCCATAATTAAATATCAACTTTAATATATTTTGTTAAATTATAGTTGTATAGATAAATATATGGTTTTGTTAAATTTATAATTTAAACTATTTTAGCCATTATTATCTACTTCAAGTTGACAAAAATAATTAACTTGTTGTGCATCAGTGAGTTTAATCATGGGCGTTTTTTTATTCAGACAATTATTTCTTTTTCTCGTAAATAGTTAGTAATTTTGCACTCCGATTTTCACATCATGATTTATGAGCCAAGCAAAAACCTACTCCTATGATGAGGCTTTCAATGCCTCGCTCGAATATTTCGCCGGCGACGAACTGGCCGCTCGCGTATGGGTGAACAAATATGCGATGAAAGACAGTTTTGGCAATATCTACGAACTGTCTCCAAGCGACATGCACCAACGCATAGCAAGGGAAATCGCACGCATCGAGAATAATTACCCGAATCCTGTCACTGAAGAGCAAATCTTCGAATTGCTCGACCATTTTAGGTATGTGGTGCCGGCTGGAAGTCCAATGACGGGCATTGGCAACAACTTCCAAGTGGCTTCTTTGTCCAACTGTTTCGTGGTGGGACTGGATGGCAATGCCGACTCCTATGGTGCCATTATGCGCATCGATGAAGAACAGGTGCAACTAATGAAAAGACGGGGTGGCGTGGGCCACGACTTGTCTCATATCAGGCCAAAGGGGTCGCCGGTCAACAACTCCGCACTGACAAGCACCGGACTGGTGCCGTTCATGGAGCGATACAGCAACTCCACACGCGAAGTGGCGCAGGATGGGCGCCGCGGGGCGTTGATGCTCTCGGTCAGCATCAAGCATCCCGACAGCGAGGCATTCATCGATGCTAAGATGACTGAAGGAAAGGTGACGGGGGCCAATGTGTCCGTACGAATCGACGATGAGTTTATGGAGGCGGCGGTCAATGGAAAGGAATATGTACAGCGCTTCCCCATCGACGGGAAGGACGTGATAGTAGAGAAAACCATCAATGCCAAGGACTTGTGGGGAAAGATTGTACACAACGCTTGGAAAAGCGCCGAACCGGGCGTGCTCTTCTGGGACACCATCATTCGCGAAAGCATCCCCGACTGCTATGCCGACTTGGGGTTCCGCACCATCTCTACCAATCCGTGTGGGGAAATACCGCTCTGCCCCTACGACTCGTGCCGGTTGCTCTCCATCAACCTCTATTCCTATGTAGTTGATCCTTTTACCGACCACGCGCGCTTTGATTTCGATCTCCTCAAAAAGCATGTGGCTCTCGCACAGAGAATGATGGACGACATCGTCGACCTCGAACTTGAGAAGATCGTCAAAATCATGGAGAAAATTAAGGCTGACCCTCAAAGCGAAGAGGTGAAGCAGGCGGAATATCATCTGTGGGAGAAAATTTTCGACAAGAGTGGAAAAGGACGGCGTACGGGTGTGGGTATCACTGCTGAGGGTGACATGATTGCTGCCATGGGACTAGTTTATGGCACGCAAGAGGCTACCGACTTCTCCGTCGAGGTGCACCGCACGTTGGCACTCGCTGCCTACGGGGCTTCGGTGACGATGGCGGAGGAGCGTGGCGCATTTAAAATCTTCGATGCTGAAAGGGAGGCGAACAACCCGTTCATCCTGCGTATCAAGGGGGCTGACCCGATGCTGTACGAGAGGATGGTGAAATATGGACGACGCAACATCGCTTGCCTCACCATCGCACCGACTGGGACACTGAGCCTCATGACACAGACCACCAGCGGCATCGAACCGGTGTTCATGCCCGTGTATAAAAGGCGCAGAAAAGTGAATCCCAACGACGCGAACATTCATGTTGATTTCGTCGACGAGGTGGGCGACTCCTTCGAGGAGTACATCGTTTACCACCCGAAGTTCCTTACTTGGATGAAATCAAAGGGCTACGATACCAATAAGCGGTATTCTCAGGAGGAACTCGATGAACTGGTGGAGAAATCGCCTTATTATAAGGCCACTGCCAACGATGTCGATTGGCTGATGAAGGTGAAGATGCAAGGGGCTATCCAGAAATGGGTGGACCATTCCATTAGCGTGACGGTCAACCTGCCTAACAACGTGGACGAGGCGCTCGTCAACAAATTGTATGTAGAGGCTTGGCGGTCGGGATGCAAGGGATGCACCATCTATCGCGACGGCAGTAGGGCTGGGGTAATGCTCTCTGTCAAGAAAAAGAAGAAGGACAACAAGGCGCAAGCGCCTGAAATGCCTGAATGCCGACGCCCGGAAGTGACGGAGGTGAGGCCGCAGACCTTGGAATGTGACGTCGTGAGGTTCCAAAACAATAAAGAGAAATGGGTGGCGTTCGTAGGACTGCTGAAAGGATATCCCTATGAGATATTTACTGGTCTCCAAGACGACGAGGAGGGCATCGTGCTGCCCAAGACCGTCACAAAGGGGAAAATCATCAAGCAGACCAACGAGGATGGCACTCATAGGTATGACTTCCAGTTCGAAAACAAAAGGGGGTATAAAACCACTGTCGAAGGGTTGAGCGAGAAATTCAACCCTGAGTATTGGAACTATGCCAAACTCATTTCCGGCGTGCTGCGCTACAGAATGCCCATCGACCATGTCATCAAACTGGTGGGGTCGCTGCAACTCAAGGACGAGAGCATCAACACATGGAAAAACGGCGTGGAGAGGGCACTAAAGAAATATATTGTGGACGGCACCGTGGCTGAGGGTAAGAAATGCCCGGAGTGTGGCCACGAAACGCTTGTCTATCAAGAGGGATGCCTCATCTGTAAAAACTGCGGGGCTTCGAGATGTGGATGACATGAAACTGGAGAAGGCTACCATATTCATCGACAGACTGCGGATGCTCGCCTTTCATGGCGTCTTGCCACAGGAACGTAAAGTGGGAGGGGAGTTTTTGGTTTCCCTCAAGGTCACGGCTGACATTTCAAAGGCCATCGAGAATGACAGAGTGGACGACACCGTCAGTTATGCCGCATTGAAGGACATCGTCGTCGAGGAAATGGAGCAGACTTCGGAATTGCTGGAGCATGTTGCTGGGAGAATAGCAAAACATGTGTGCAGGACGTTCCCACAGGTCGAGACGGTAGAGGTGACAATCACCAAGGTCAACCCTCCCATGGGGGGCGATAGCAAGGGGGCAGGAGTCGCACTAAAATTAATAAATGATAAAACATCGGGCTTTTGATGGCATTTAGGGGATTTTTTGCTAATTTTGGAGCCGATTTAATTAGGAAATGCAAAATAAGTTTTTTTTCATACTGATTCTTATGGCGTCTGTGGCCTTGGGGGCCACGGCTGCTGATAGGAAATTCACATTGGTCATCGATGCCGGACATGGCGGGCACGATTCTGGGGCGAAGGGGAAAATCTCCTTGGAGAAAAATATCAACCTGAGCGTCGCCATGGCTTTCGGTAAGTATGTCGAAAGCAACTGCCGTGACGTGAAAGTCGTCTATACAAGAAAAACCGATGTGTTCGTCCCGCTTATCGAAAGGGCAAATATCGCCAATAAAAACAAGGCGGACTTGTTCATATCCATACATACCAATGCCCTCGAAGGGGGGAAAATCTCAAGGGGATTCGAAACTTATACGCTCGGTATGCATAGGGCGGCTGACAACCTCAATGTGGCAAAAAGGGAAAACTCGGTCATCCTCATCGAGAAAAACTACAAACAGAGTTATGAAGGCTTCAACCCTAACTCTGCTGAGAGTTATATCATGTTCGAACTCATGCAGGACAAATACATGGCAAACAGCGTCGAATTGGCGAAGATGATACAAAGCGAGGTGTGCAACGTCAGCGGTAGAGTCAATAAAGGGGTCCATCAGGCTGGATTCCTCGTCTTGAGGGAGACTTCCATGCCCAGTTGCCTCGTAGAATTGGGCTTCATCACTACTTCCGACGAGGAACAATACCTCAATACCAAGGAGGGACAGGATAAGATGGCCAAGGGCATCTACCAGGCTTTCTTGAAATACAAGAAAAAATATGGTAACGCTAAGTTGAGGTCACAAAACGAGGACGATGATTCTTCCGAAGCCAACTACCTGGCGGAAAAGGAGGATAACAAAAAGGTGGCTGAGGACTCTGCCGTGGATGAGAAGGACATGGCTTCCGTCAACGAAGATAGCAAGGAGCGCATCGACAATGGCGGCTTGATTGCCTATGAACAGACTGTTGCTGACGATACGGAATATGCCGAGCAGAGGGCTGTGCGACCTATCTCTTCCTTCGTTTCACAAGTGGAAGAAGTGAACGATATGGTGGGGGCCATGAGCCAGCCGCCTTCGGAAATGGGGCAGGAGATGGCATTCTCGCCTCCTCCCACGAAACAAGAGGATATCACTCCTCCGCAAAACAGTCCAAATCCCGAGCCTAATGGTCTTGTCCAACAACCGCAGACTTCAGCGCCTCAACCCAATGTGCCTGCTCCGGAAAAGATCGCAGACACTCCACAACCTACAACCCCTGCTCCAGAAACACAGGTTTCTAAGCCAGAACAAAACACGCCTCCAACACCTCCGCAAGTTCCTATTGCCATTGCAAGAGAACTTGCTGCTAAGATGAACGCTACTCCTCCTGCGTCTCCCGCGTCCCCTGCATCTCCCGCGTCCCCCGCAACCCCCGCAACAACCACATCTCCCACGTCTCCCACGTCTCCCACGTCTCCCATATCTCCCATATCTCCCATTCCTCCCACAAAAGACATTGCTATGGAGG
>CAMKSZ010000260.1 GCA_946415525.1 uncultured Prevotellaceae bacterium
CGCTTTCGTCGCCAAACGAGAAGTACGTCACATTGCTACCGGCCGCTGGCTTATAGACGAGATATGCCTTGTTGGCTGCAAGGTTATCATTTACATATTTATAAAAGCCCAACTGATTGTTCATTTTGCTGAGCGTCATCACAATGCTACCAGCCTGGGCATTGGAGAGAACTGCCTCCCGCGTAGTGCCAGTGGTAGTTCCACTGAGTAGGCTACCACTTATTGGCGACAGTGCACTACCACGGTATTTCAAGAAGTAGTAGGTGCCTTCAGGACCCAAAATCACTACACCGGTGTTGGCGGGGATGTTGTTTTTCAAAGAAGTGAGCGACAGTTCTTTCTTGCCTCCTTCTTTGTCAGCGATACCGCTGGCATAAAACACCTGAAGACCAGGATAGATTTCATTCGACGGGACGATAAGCGGCATATTGACATAGAGCGTTGTCGCACCCGCAGAACCTATGGTCACGGGATAACCAGTGGAATACCCATTGAGAGTCACCTCCTTAACCTTCGTATCAGTTATATGATCCTCAGATTGGGATGATGTGGTCTTAATGGTGACTTTTCCTGTGTAATCTTGATTGGCCGTCGGTTTGTAGGTGACGGTGATGGTGGCACCTGTCTCAGCCTGAGCCTTCGTCAAATGCGTCGGGTTAACGGTGAATGCACTATTGTTCACAGAGATATCGACACCGCCTTTGTAGATATATTGACCCGATACAGTAAAAGTGGCTGTTACTTGAGTGTTTGGCCTCGCTTCCATCTCCAATGCTGTGATGCCAACGGAAAGTACTGCTTGACGACGTGTAAAACGTGCTTGGTAAGTGTATTCAGCCGCCTCTCCCGTGTCGTAGTCAACTTTCACTGTATAAGGATTATCGGAAGATTGGTATGAATTATTTTGGTACCAACCTGAAAAAGTGTAATCATTATTTGCCCGAGCATAAAGGTAATAAGTATGTTTTGTTCTGTCATACCATTCGGTTTTTTGTCCATTTTCATGTTTATCCTGATAATCAGGATTGTTAGTAGTAGATGTCGCAACATAAACTTGTCCAGAACCGGTTGGAGAAACAGTTGCGTAAATCTTAGAATAATGGCTATTATCCCCTGCCATCGAAATCAAAGGAAAGCATGCCATTGCCAGCACACACACAAATTGCAGAAAACGCATTTGCGTCCATGCTTTTTTGCTCTTCTGTGGAATAGAATCGATTTGCACACCATTTCCCTCATTTGCAGAGAAGGACAGATGGCCTGCTAATTTTTGGAGTATTCTTTGTTTCATAATTTGAAGAAGTGTAATTGCTTAATAGTGAATTTTGAAATAAAAGGAGATGGCCTCTTTGCCTCTCATGAGTGGGACGTGCTCCAGCACGTCGGCGGTCAATCTTTCTACCTCTTATTTATTATAAGGTGAAATTCCGTGCAAAATTATAGTATTTTTTGCTAATATCATCAATTTCACCCAACAATAATGTTAAATTATTTTAATGGTGTTTTCGCCAATGGCCAAAAGTCTCCAAAAAGTCACAAAGGTCGCCCGAAAGTCGCCAAGGTTGTTTAGAGTCCTTAAAGTCCTTGAGGTCCTTAGAGACCTTAAAGACCCTAAAGACCCTAAAGACCTTAGAGCCCCTAATCTCCTCACGCTCGCCTCAGAGATACAGCACGCTCTCATTCCCCATGTTCATCAGCAGGTCGAGGATGCTGAGGTTGGGCAGGAAGCCGTGCTTCTGCTCAAACACCTGGTAGTAGCGCCGAGGCACAAAGTCGGCATCGGGCAGCGGATGCTTCGGGCGAATCGCCACGCGGAAGTCATCCACAGGCATGGAGAGGTCGGACTGCTCCCCCACCCCGCCACGCATGATGCCACCATCGGCAGCCAAAGGACAGTCGATGTCGAGCAACTCACACATCTTTAGGGTGATGGCCTCGTTGAAATCCACCAAAAACTCCCACCGCCGTTCAAAAAAGGGCGCTATGTCGTCGGCATAGAACTCAAAAAAGGGCGACTCGCCATAGGCGCTCTTCAGCGCATGCCAATGCAGGTGCCGCCAGTTGCCGTGGTCGCTGATGCGGATGTCGCGGGTGAGCGTGACGCCGGGGTCGTGGACGATGGGGATGGTGAGCGACTGCACGCCGTGGGTGGCGGCGATGACGCAGCGGTTGCGGTAGGTCTGCTTGACAAAGATGTCGGCGGGGTCGATGCACACCACTGGGTAGCGGCGCAACTTCTGGTACCACTGCACCGGCCCGAAATAGGCGGTGGACAAAAGGGCGGCCCTCGGAGACCGCAAGGGGAGGTCGGCGTTCATCTTCATGCAGGCGGGCACCGGCGCAAAAAAGCCGGCAACTGATGTATGCTTAGCGACTACAAAAGTAGCGATTCTATGCCAAAAATTGAATTTTTCGTGTCAAAAAATTGCCTGTTTCAAAATAAAAGGCTAACTTTGCCCTCGAAATATTTGAAAACAACAAACATGGGTACTGAATTCCGACAAGGACGACTTCGTCGGGATTCATCGTTTTTTGCATTCAATACCATCGATTAACTAAAAAACAAGGGATATATTATGACGTACATGTCGCAAGAAGGCTATGACAAAATGATAGCCGAACTCCAACGTCTGGAGTCGATTGAGCGCCCCAAAGCGTCGGCAGCCATTGCGGAAGCACGCGACAAGGGCGACTTGAGTGAAAATTCGGAGTATGACGCCGCCAAGGAGGCACAGGCCCACCTGGAGGACAAAATCAACCGGCTGAAGATGACCATCGCCGAGGCGAAAATCGTGGACACCTCGCGGCTCAGCGCCGACGTGGTGCAAATCCTCTCGACCGTGGAAATGACCAACTTAGCCAATAAGGCGAAGATGAAATACACCATCGTGAGCGAGAACGAGGCCGACCTGCGCGCCGGGAAAATCTCCATCAAGACACCCATCGCACAGGGACTGCTCAACAAAAAGGTGGGCGACGAGGTGGACATCCAAATACCACGCGGCACCATCCGACTGAGAATTGACAAGATTTCCGTATAACACACGAAACTACCGACCATGAGCATTTTCAGCAAAATCGCCGCTGGCGAAATCCCCAGTTACAAGTGCGCAGAGAACGAGAAATTCTACGCTTTCCTCGACATCAACCCCATCGTGAAGGGGCACACCCTCGTCATCCCGAGACGGGAGGTGGACTACTTCTTCGACCTTGAAGACGACGAACTGGCAGAGATGCAGGTGTTCGCCAAACGGGTGGCCATCGCCATCAAAAAAGCCTTCCCCTGCAAGAAGGTGGGACAGGCCGTACTCGGTCTGGAGGTGCCGCACGCACACATCCACCTCGTTCCGATGCAGAGCGAGGGTGACATGAACTTCGCCAACCCCAAAAAGGAGTTCACCGCAGAGGAGATGGCCGACATCGCGGCAAAGATTCGCGAGGCCTACGAGGGATAGACCTCAGATGAACTTCTCGCCCAACTTCACTTGCACCTCATTGAGAAACTTACGGATTTGTGCTGATGTGTCGTCTTTCTTGCAGACCATCAGCACATTTTCGTTTTCAACGACGATGTAACCCTCAAGGCCGCTCATCACACCCAGATGGCCCTTTGGCAACTTGATGATGTTGTTGCGGCAGTTGTCCATCATCACCTCGCTGTCGAGCACGACATTGTCGCCGTCGTAGCGGCTCTCGGCCTCGTAGATGGAGTGCCAGGTGCCAAGGTCGGCCCACCCGAACTCGCACAGCATGACGTAGGCGTCTTCGGCATTTTCGAGCACGCCGTAGTCGATGGACAGGTTGGGGAAGATGGAGAAATAGTCCCACACGAGGCGTGCCTCGTCGGCCAACGTGGCGACTGGGCGGCCTTCGCTCTCTATCTGCCGGAAAAGGGCGGGCATGATACGCTTGCAGTGCTGCAACAGATGGCGCGCATTGGAGACGAAGATGCCGGTGTTCCACAGAAACTCGCCGCTCTCCATGAAGATGCGGGCGAAGTCGCGCTCGGGCTTCTCGGTGAACGACTTCACGGTGAACATGTCGGGGGCATCGCAGGCGTCGCCCACCTGCACATAGCCGTAGCCGGGCTCAGGGCGCGAGGGGCGGATGCCCATGGCGATGATGCCGTCGTGGGAAGAGACAAACTGCAGGGCGCTCTCCACCGAACTGTAGAAGGCGTCGTTGTCGAAAATGGCCTGGTCGGAGGGGGTGATCACCACGTTGGCGTCGGGGCAGCGGCTGAGGATGCTGTAGCACCCCCAAGTGACGCTGGGCGCCGTGTTGCGGTTGACAGGCTCGCCGAGGAAATTCTCACGCGGCAGCATGGGCAGTTGTTCGCGCGCGATGGGTTCGAAGTCGTCGTTGGTGGTGACGTATATGTTTTCCACGGGGATGATCTTGGCGAAACGGTCGAAGGTCTGTTGCAGTTGGGTGCGCCCCAGGCCGAAGAGGTCGATGAACTGTTTGGGGTATTCCGCCCTGCTGCAAGGCCACAGTCGCCGACCGCGCCCGCCCGCGAGGATTACGCAGAAATTATTGGAATTTGTTTGCATAGACTATTAGATTACGTAAAAAAGCATGCGAATGTACATATATTCAACGATAAAAACAAGTTTTTAGTGTTTTTTCTGCTAAAAATTTGTCCTTTCAGAAATTATGTGTATCTTTGCACCGCAAAAGCCCAGATGGCGGAATCGGTAGACGCGCTGGTCTCAAACACCAGTGGGGCAACCCGTGCCGGTTCGACCCCGGCTCTGGGTACTTTTTAAAATCATTTAAAATCTCGCAAGAAGCTGTAAACAAGCAACTTGCGAGATTTTCGCTTTTGT
>CAMKSZ010000261.1 GCA_946415525.1 uncultured Prevotellaceae bacterium
TGTGCTGCACCGAGAAACTGATGCGCAAGATGCCCGGCCGCATCGTGGGCATGACAAAGGACAACCGCGGACAACGCGTCTTCGTCCTCACGCTCCAGGCACGTGAACAGCATATCCGTCGTCAGAAGGCCACCTCCAACATCTGCTCCAACCAGAGCCTGATGGCGCTGTGGGCCACCATCTACCTCTCGGTGATGGGCAAGGCCGGCGCCAAGGAGGCCGTGCAACGGTCGTGCGACGGCGCCCACTACCTCGCCCGGCAGTTGGAAGCGACGGGCAAGTTCCGCCTGACCTACAGCGGCGAGTTCCTCAACGAATTCTGCATCGACTACGACGGCGATGCCGACACCTTGCTCCGACGCCTTGCCGACAACGGCATCCTCGGCGGTGTGAAGGTGGGCGAGCATACCGTCATGGTGGCCGTCACCGAGAAGCGGACGAAAGCGGAAATGGACAAATGGGTGGAAATCGCCCTCCAAGACTGACCGCTCATGATTTTGTCAACATGCTCAACCGACAATTCCTACAGCAATGAACAACCAACTATACGGAAAACTGATATTTGAACTCTCCCACCCGGGCCGCAAGGGCTATTCGCTGCCCGACAACGGCGTGGAGCACTATGAGTTGCCTGCTCACCTGCGCCGCGACAGCGACGCACAGTTGCCCGAATGTGACGAACTGACCGTCGTGCGCCATTACACCAACCTGAGCGCCAACAACTTCGGTGTTGACAACGGCTTCTACCCCTTGGGCAGTTGCACGATGAAATACAACCCCACCATCAACGAGGAGACTGCCGCCATGCCGGGCTTCGCCCAACTGCACCCGTTGCAGCCCGACGAGACCTGCCAAGGTGCCCTTGAGGTGTACTACCGCTTGCAACAGTCTTTGGCTGCCCTCACCGGCCTGAGCGAGTTCACGCTCAACCCCTTCGCCGGTGCCCATGGTGAACTGACCGGTTTGATGATTATCCGCTCCTACCACATCGAGCGGGGCGACGACAAACGCGTGAAGGTGATTGTGCCCGACACGGCACATGGCACCAACCCTGCCTCCGCCGCCGTCTGCGGACTGGAAGTGGTGGAAGTGAAGAGCCGTGCCGACGGCAGCGTCGATGTCGATGACCTCAAAGGCTTGCTCGACGACGGCGTCGCCGCCATGATGATGACCAACCCCAACACCCTCGGCATGTTTGAGCGCGACATCCCCGAAATCGCCCGCCTCGTGCACGAATGTGGTGGACTGATGTACTACGACGGTGCCAACCTCAACCCGATGCTCGGTGCCTGCCGCCCGGGCGACATGGGCTTCGACGTGATGCACATCAACCTGCACAAGACCTTCTCGACACCTCACGGCGGAGGCGGTCCCGGCAGCGGTCCCGTCGGCGTGCGCGCCGGCCTGGAGCACCTGCTGCCCAGTCCCCGTGTGGTGGACGACGGTGGCACCTACCGCATCGAGCGTGACGACAACGTCATCCACGTGGGTGCGTTCCTCGGCAACTTCTCCGTCATCGTCCGCGCCTACACCTACATCCTCAGCCTCGGCAAGGAGAACATACGCATGGTGGGACCTCTCGCCACCCTCAACGCCAACTACATCAAGGAGTCGTTGAAAGACGTCTATCTGTTGCCCATCGAGGGACTGTGCAAGCACGAGTTCGTCTTCGACGGACTGGTTGACAAATCGACGGGCGTAACGACCATGGACGTGGCCAAACGGCTGCTCGACTACGGCTACCACGCGCCAACCATCTACTTCCCCCTGCTGTTCCACGAGTCGCTGATGATAGAACCGACAGAGAGCGAGAGCCTCGACACCATCGACGGATTCATCGCCACCATGCGCCGCATCGCCGAAGAGGCCGCCACCGACCCCGAAATGGTGAAAAGCGCACCCCACACCACACCTATCGGACGTGTCGATGACGTGTTAGCAGCCCGCCAACCCGTGCTCACCTACCGACAATTAGTTCAGTGACCTTCACACCAACGACACATGCACACATCCGACCTCATCATCATAGGAAGCGGTCCCGGCGGCTATAGAGCCGCCGGACATGCTGCCGCCAACGGTCTGCAAACGACCGTCATCGAGCGTGGCAACGTGGGTGGCACCTGCCTCAACTGCGGGTGCATCCCTACCAAGACCCTCTGCCGACATGCCGAGATTATCGACACGCTGCGCAAGGCAGACACTTTCGGCCTCACGGGACTCAACTACACCATCGACTTCGCCCGTATGATGGAGCGCAAGGAACAAGTGGTGAGTCAACTGCGTCAAGGGGTGGAGACGCTGCTCTCCGCACCTGGCATCACCCTCGTCAAGGGCGAGGCACGGTTTACCTCGGAACATACCATCGCTGTAGGCGACGAGGAATACACCGCCCCCAACATCATCATCGCCACGGGGTCGCGCCCCAAGATGCTGCCCATCCCTGGCATCGACCACCCGAAAGTGGCCGATTCCACCCGTCTGCTCGAAATCGACACCATTCCCCAAAAACTCTGTATCGTGGGGGCGGGCGTCATCGGCATGGAGTTTGCTTCCATTTTCAGCAGTTTAGGCAGTGAGGTGACCGTGGTGGAATACCTGAAAGAATGTCTCCCCGCCCTCGACAGCGACATCGCCAAACGGTTGCGGACAACCATCGCCCGCCGTGGCGTGACGTTCTTCATGCAGTCGGCGGTGAAGGAGGTGACCGACGAGGGCGTCGTCTATGAGCGGAAAGGCAAGAGTGCCACCGTCGCCGCCGACCTCGTGCTGATGGCGACGGGCAGGGCTGCCTGCACCGACGGACTCGACCTGGAAACTGCCGGCATCGTCACCGACCGCAACGGCATCGTCGTTGACTCGGAACTACGCACCAATGTGGAGGGTGTCTATGCCATCGGCGACGTCACCGGCCGCACGATGCTTGCCCATGCCGCCACCTACCAGGGGTTGCATGTAGTAAACCGCATCCTTGGCCGCGACGACAACATCCGACTCGACATCGTTCCCGCTGCCATCTTCACCCATCCCGAAGCCGCGGGCGTGGGTGCCACCGAGGATGCCCTCAAGCAAGCGGGCACTGCCTACACCTGCCACAAGAGTTATCACCGTGCCAACGGCAAGGCATTGGCGATGGACGAGACGGACGGTTTGGTGAAAGTGCTTGCCGACAGCGAAGGGCGCCTCATCGGTTGCCATGCCTTCGGTGCCCATGCCGCCGACATGGTGCAGGAAGTGGCCACCCTGATGTCTGTGGACGGCACTCTCGGACAGTTGGGCGACGTCATCCGCATCCACCCCACCGTGAACGAACTGCTCGACCTCACCCACTAAGGGGAATTCTTTTTGGGGAGTTTGGGAGTTTGGGAGTTTGGGAGTTTGGGAGTTAAGGAGTTTGGGAGTTAGGGAGTTTAGACATTACTCTTGCTAATCACTCGGGCATTGCCTGGGGCTAACCGACAGTTAGCCATACGGGAAAAATATAACAGGATTATTATCCCCGCCCTCTTGTTGATGAGCAATCAAGACTATTGTCTAAACTCCCTAACTCCTTAACTCCCAAACTCCTACCCCCCTACAACAACCCCAAAACACTCAATCTCCTTCTTGCTCTCCCTCCAAAGTATTGGCAATCTTATCGACGTTCATGCTGCGGGCGCTGGCGTCGAAGATATCTTTGTAAACGCCACCCTGCCGATAGACCTCGTTGGGCGTGCCGCTCTGCACGACACGTCCCTCCTGCAAGACATAGATGTGGTCGGCATCGATGATTTGTCCGATATTGTGCGAGATGATAATCACCGTGCGACCCGTCTTGATGGCATCGATGCTCGCCTTGATTTGTTCGGTGGCGATGGCATCAAGACTCGCTGTCGGTTCGTCGAGGAAAATGATTGGGGGATTCTTGATGAACATTCTTGCGATGGCGATGCGTTGCTGCTGACCGCCACTGAGTTGTAGCGCGTGCGTTTGGAAGCCATTGGGCAACAGCATGATTTGGTCGTAGATATATGCCTGCTTGGCAGCCTCCACCACTTCCTCGTGGGTGGCGTTAGGTTTGCCGTATTTGATGTTCTCCTCGATGGAACCGTCAAAAATGTGGTTTTTCTGCAATACCAACCCCACGTTCTCACGCAACCACTGCGTGTCCCAGTCGCGGAGTTCCACCCCGTCGAGTTGGATGCTGCCGCAGTCGGGATGGTAGAATTTGTCAAGGAGGTTGACGACAGTGCTCTTGCCGGCGCCGCTCAGTCCCACCAAGGCAGTGATTTTCCCACTCTCGATGTGCATGTCCACACTATGCAGAGCCTTGGTACCATTGCTGTAGGTGAAGTCCACGCCTCGCATCACGAAGTCGCCCCTGACTTGTGCGGGTCGGTGGTTGCCGGTGTCCTCCACCTCTTCGTCGGCGCGGAGGATGCCGAAGAATCCCTCGGCGTAGATGAGCGCGTCGTTCATGTCGTCGTAGATGCGGTGCAACTGTCGGATGGGTGCGCTCACGTTGGCGAAGAGCATCACATGGTACATGATTTTGCCGATGGTCATGCCTGGGTAGTCGATGAGCACGAGATAGGCGGTGAGAATGATGATAAGAACGGTGCCGATTTGCTCAAGGAAACTCTTTAGGCCATTGAACATATAACTCTGCTTGCGGGTGTTGAGTTGCAAGTCGGTCATTGTGCGCTGGATGTCGGCCTGCCTTCCTGCCTCTATCTGTTCGCGGTTGAACGACTTGATCACCGTGATGCTTTCCAAGATGTTGAGTATGCCCTGGCTGACCGCCTGGTGACCGCCGAAGATGCCGC
>CAMKSZ010000262.1 GCA_946415525.1 uncultured Prevotellaceae bacterium
TTGCGAGCGACGGGCCATTTATAACGGAGTCCACTTTAAAAAGACGGCCTAATCAACCCCTACGACTAATCACTTTTTAGTGGACTAAGTAATAACAAAGCAGGAGGAAACCGAGGTTTTCCTCCTGCTTGAATTTGACAGGGAAGGCATTGGCGCTCACAAGGAGAACAGCCGTGCCAATAATCCTTTATTCTTTGCCTTACGCTTGCCGCCGCCAAAGCGGTTGTAGAGTTTCCATGCCAACAGGATGCCGTCGAAAACGGATGCTCCTGTGGCCATAAAAGTGGTGAGACGGCGAGAGGGTGTCTGGTTTTTTGGTTTGTGGAACAGTCCGTTCCATTGTGTTTTCATAGAAAGGCCATTGGCCTCCAACTCCTTCCGCAAAGTCTGCTTGCGGGCACGGATGTCGTCGAGCGATTTATATTCTAACATAGGTTGGCTGGCCATCTCTTCTCTATTCTTTCAACAATAATTCGGCAAGGAAACTCACGAGCGGCTTCTCAATCCAGTTGCGGCGGTTGCGAACGAAAACGATCAGCAGCAGCAAATAGGCACAGGCCACCAAAACAAAAGCCCACACCGTGCCCGTGAGTGGGGCGAGGGCGTAGGCTATGGCAAACGACAAATAGATGAGCATGAGCAGCACCAAGAGGAAAACCACCAATGTCATGGCAGCCAATGTAACCAACCGCACCACCTTTTCAATGATGTCGAGTTTCACATATTCCGACTTCACGCCGACATAGCGCTTCGCCGCCTCCACCAATTGGGCTATGCTCTCAATATTCTCGTCGCTGGATATCATGGGCCTGTGGTGATGCGTTTACTCATCCGTGGCAGCATCCTTGATGTCGTCGACCAAGTCTTCGACATCCTTGCGGGTCAGGCTGATGTTATGCTTCTTCAGAAAGTCTGAAACTGTGTCGGAGATGCGGGTGCGGGTGTCGGTTCCCTTTTCAGGAGCCATGAGAATGCCAAGCGCTGCGCCGGCGAGAGCACCGCCGATGAATGCGCCAATGTAACTGAGTTGTTTCATAATTGTAAAATTGTAGTTAAAATTTTGTATGAATGTTGTTTCGAAAGAGATTGAACGGTCCGCTTGTGGCGGCACCGTCTTTTTCGAAAGCAAATATAGCAAAAGTTTTCCAATTGCAATGCTTTTTGGCCCGCATTTTTTGCAAAAAAGCGCGTATTTTGTCTGTTTAACAAACTTTATAGGCTATAGGAGGCTTTTTTTGTGTGAATTTGTGTATCTTCGCACGTGAAATAGAAATATGTGCAAATCATCTTAATCATTAATTAATAATTTCTACAAAATGAAAAATTATCTGGCTATCTGCGCAGGACTGTGTGTAGTCCTGGCATTCGGCAGTTGCAAAAGCAAGGAGAGTATGTACAGGAAGGCCTACGACAAGGCCAAGGCACAGGATGCCACCGACGCTACCGAAAACAACTATGACGACACTCCAGAGGTGACGCCGTTCGTTGACACTCCCGTTGTTGACAACAATAACAACAACAACAACTACGACAACGTGCCGGTGCGCACTGAGACTGTCACCGTGGTCAATGGCGACGGCCTGAAGAGTTACAGCGTGGTGGTGGGCTCTTTCTCCATCAAGTCCAATGCCGAGAACCTCGTGGCTCGTCTCCGCTCGCAGGGTTACAGCGCACAACTCGCCTACAACTCCGCTCGCGACATGTACCGCGTTGTTGCCACCACTTCCGACAGCAAGGCATCTGCCGTGCAGAGCCGCACGCAACTGAGAAACACCTATCCCGACGCCTGGCTTCTCTATTACGGCAACTGATTCCGGGTGGGTAGGATACTGTCTATAGACTACGGCAGGAAACGCACAGGAATAGCAGTCACCGATCCGCTGCAAATCATTGCGGGCGGATTGGCGACTGTTGCTACGTCGCAACTCCTCGACTGGCTGCGTGCCTATATGGAAAAAGAGAAGGTGGAACTCGTGGTGGTGGGCGAACCGTGGCAGACCAACGGGAAGCCCAGCGAGAACCTACCTCGTGTGAGGGCTTTCGTGCGTTCGCTCAACAAGGCGTTTCCCGAACTGCCGGTTGTCTTTTACGACGAGCGGTTCACCTCGGTGCTCGCCCATCAGGCGATGATTGACGGAGGGCTAAAGCGAAAGGCAAGGCAAGACAAGGCACTCGTCGATGAGATTAGCGCTACTATTATTTTGCAGAGTTATTTGGAGTCAAAAAGAAAATGATTTTACCTATTTATATATATGGGCAGCCGGTGCTGAGGAAGGTGGCGCAGGACATCCCCGCCGATTTCCCCGACCTCGACAAGTTGTTGGTCGATATGTTCGAGACCCTCGACGAGTCTGACGGCATCGGTTTGGCCGCACCTCAAATCGGAAAGGATATCCGCGTGGTGGTCATCGACCTCGATGTGCTGTCGAAGGACATGCCAGAATACGTGGGCTTCCGCAAGGCATTCATCAACCCCCACATCGAGGAGTATGACGACAGCAACACCGATGTTTCGGAGGAAGGATGCCTCAGCCTGCCCGGCATTCACGAGAAGGTGACACGACCCACGCGCATCCGTGTGCGTTACGAGGATGCCGAGCGCAACGCCCACGAAGAGTGGGTGGACGGTTATCTCGCACGCGTCATGCAGCATGAGTTCGACCACCTCGACGGGAAAATGTTCATCGACCGTGTGTCGCCTTTCCGCAAAACCATGATCCGCAGCCGCCTCAAGGCATTGCTGCAAGGTCGAGTCAACTGCTCCTACAAGTACAAGGCCGTGGCTCGAAAATAAAGGCGTATGCGTATGCTGAAGCGGGCCATACTCTTGTCTCTGGCGCTTCTGCCTCTCACGATGTCTGCGCAGTTCAATGTGGACAGACTCATCATGAGCGGTAGAAGTGCCTTGTATTATGAGGACTATGTGCTCGCCATCCAGCATTTCAACCGCGCCATCTCGTCGAAGCCTTATCTTTACGAACCTTGGTTCTACAGAGGTGTCGCCAAGTATTATCTCGACGACTTCGCCGGTGCCGAGAGCGACTGCTCCGAGGCCATCAAACTCAATCCCTATGTGGTGGGCATCTACGAATTGCGGGGACTGTGCCGCATCCGTGAGAAGAAATACGAGGAAGCCATCGCCGATTACGACCGTGCACTGCGGGAAGAACCATTGGCGCAGAACTTCTGGTTCAACAGGGCACTGTGCCGTATAGAACTCAAGGACTACGACCGCGCACAACTCGAACTCGACACCATCATCCAAAAATGGAGCAAGAACGCCAGGGCCTATTCCGTGAAAGCGGGCGTCTGCCTCATGCAGAAAGACACCATCGCCGCAGCCGATTGGTTGGACAAGGCACTGGAGAGGGATCCCTACGACTGGGAGTCGTGGCTCACCAGGGCCAATATCAGCATGTCGAAGCAGAAATGGAAGGAGGCCGACGAGCAGTTGGGCAAGGTCATCCACCTCAAGCCCAAGATGGTGAGTTGCTATGTCAACCGCGCCCTTGTGCGGCTCAACAGCAACAACCTGAGGGGAGCCATGAGCGACTACGACATGGCCCTCGACCTCGACCCCGACAATTTCCTTGCCCATTACAACCGTGGACTGCTGCGCGTGCAGGTGGGCGACGACAACCGTGCCATCTCCGATTTCGACTATGTCATCAGGATGGAGCCGGAGAACATCATGGCCATCTACAACCGCGCCCTGCTGCTCCACAAGACCGGCGACTTGCGAGGCGCCATCCGCGACTATACCAAGGTCATCAACCAGTTTCCCAATTTCTGGACGGGACTCTATCGGAGGGCCGACTGCTACAGGCGCTTGGGCATGACCAACCAAGCCGAACTCGACGAGTTTAAGGTGCTGAAGGCCCAACTGGACAAGCACATCGGCATACAACCGCGCTGGTCGAAGGAGCAGGCGCGCGTCACTCGCAAGAAGAGCGAGATAGACTTCGACAAGTACAACCACGTGGTGGTGGAGGACGAAGAGCCCGTGGTGGAGCATGAATATGCCAGCGTCTATCGTGGCAAGGTGCAGAACCGGAAGGTCGATGTGGAGCGAATGCCCATGTACCACCTCTCGCTCGTGCGCTACAACAACCTCATCAAGTCGTATCAGGTGTTCGACAGGCAGGTGGATGCCTTCAACCAACAGCAGCACCCCAAGCATCCCATCTACCTCACGTGTAACCCTGGGTCGCTCGGCGAGGAACAGACGAAGGCGGTGTTCGCCTATACCGATACGCTCACCGAACTGGTGTTGGGTGCAAGCGATGTGCAGCAGTCGAAACAACTGTTGCTGCAACGGGCTGTCGCCCATACGGTGGTGCAGAACTTTGGTGAGGCCATCGACGACTTGACGACCTGCCTCACCATCGACCCCAACATGATGCTCGCCTACTGGCAGCGCGGTGTCTGCGAAGCCATGCTCAATGAGTTCAACTCCACCCAGGGCACCGACTCCAAAATCAAGAGCGCGAGTGCCCTCTACGACCTCAACAAAGCCGTGGAACTCGACCCAGGGAATGCCTACTTGCTCTACGACCGTGGCAATTTCCATTTCAGTCAGGATGACTATGCCAAGGCCATAGAAGATTACACGGCGGCGATAGAGGCCAACCGTAATCTGGCAGAGGCTTATTACAACCGCGGATTGGCGTACATCCACTCCAACGAGCGGCAAAAAGGCATCGCCGACCTCAGCAAGGCGGGCGAGTTAGGGTTGTATAGCGCCTACAG